>JAKLIG010000003.1 GCA_022709735.1 Patescibacteria group bacterium
CGAGCAACTTTTATTTTCGGGCGACGGATTTTTGGCATAGAAAAAACCCAGTCTTTCGACTGGGTTTTGCTTTACTCTTGGCACAAAGCAACTTATTTTTCAGCTCCTACTTACCACAACACTTCTTATATTTCTTTCCCGATCCGCAAGGGCAGGGATCATTTCGCCCGACTTTATCCTTATTCACAATTGGCAATGATTTTTTTTCTTCTTTATTTCCTGATTCCTGATTCTTAATTCCTGATTCCTGTTTCGCCGAACTGAATTGCTGGACTTCTCCGCCTCCGCTATAATTTAGATTATTTTTTTGCTTGGAAGTTTGGGAATTTTCCGGAACCACCAAGCTAACTTTGAAAATTGTGCGAACAACCGCTCCGTGAATATTATTCAAAAGATGCGAAAACATAAGATACGCTTCTCTTTTATATTCAATGAGTGGATCTCTTTGGCCATAACCGCGAAGTCCAATTCCGTCTCGAAGATAATCCATCTCATCCAAATGATTCATCCACATCATATCGGTCGTTTGCAAAACTACCGCCTTTTCGATGTTTCGCATATTTTCCAAGCCCATCTCCTGTTCTTTTTTGTTATACGCTTCTTTAACAAGGCCGATCAAATACTCTGTCATCGCCGAAATTTTTTCAGCTGAATTTTTGGCATTGTTGTTTTTTATTTCTTCTAATTTTTTTTCTACCACCTTTTCCACCAGAATAATATTTCTCACTCCTTCAAATATTTCATGGGTATCAAATTTTTCTTCCGCACTGTGGAATGAAACTAAATTTTCCATTTCCTGAGTCATATATCCAAGCATCTCGTTTTTGAGATCCGGCGCGCCTAAAATTTCTTTGCGTTTTTTATAAATCACTTCGCGCTGTTTGTTCATCACATCGTCATATTCCAAAACATGTTTTCTGATATCAAAGTTGAAGCCCTCGATTTTTGACTGCGCATTTTCAATTGTCCGAGAAATAATTTTATTTTGAATCGGCTGGTCTTCCGGAAGGCCAAGCGTGTCCATCATGCTGATTAATTTATCTCCGCCGAAACGGCGCATAAGTTCATCTTCCAGCGACACAAAAAACTGGCTCATTCCCGGGTCGCCTTGCCGGCCAGCACGTCCGCGAAGTTGATTATCAATTCTTCTGGCTTCATGGCGCTCCGTCCCCAAAATGAAAAGTCCGCCGACTTCTTTCACGCCTTCTCCAAGTTTTATATCCGTTCCTCGCCCAGCCATGTTCGTGGCAATTGTCACTGATCCAAGTTGCCCTGCATTTTGAATTATCAAAGCTTCCTTTTCGTGCTGCTTAGCATTCAACACTTCATGTGCTACCCCGAAACGAGTGAGAAGCGCGCTCAAATATTCTGATTTTTCAATCGCAATTGTTCCAACCAAAACCGGCTGGCCGATTTTGTTTATTTCCTTTATTTTTTCACAAATCGCATCAAATTTTCCTTTTTCTGATTTATAAACAATATCCGGCAAATCTTTCCGAATCATCGGTTTGTTCGTCGGAATTTCCACCACATCAATGTTATAAACTTTGAAAAATTCTTCCGCCGAAGTATTTGCCGTTCCAGTCATGCCGGAAAGCTTGTTATACATTCGAAAATAATTTTGGAAAGTGATTGTCGCCAAAGTTCTTGATTCTTTTTGCACCTGGACATGTTCTTTGGCTTCAATCGCTTGATGAAGTCCTTCGCTATAACGGCGCCCTGGCATAATACGACCGGTAAAATCATCCACGATGATGACTTCGCCGTCCTTAACCACATAATCACGGTCCTTCTGAAAAATAATTTCCGCCTTCAGGGCTTGCTCTAAATGATGAACATAATTTATTTTTCCTGATTCATAAATATTTCCCATTCCAAGCCAGCCTTCTATTTTTGAAATTCCGCTATCAGTAATCGAAACAGCTTTCATTTTTTCGTCCACTTCAAAATCTTCGCCTCTTTTTAGTCTCGGAACCAGCGACGCAAATTGCTGATACATTTTGGTTGATTCAGAGTCCGGCGCGCTGATTATGAGCGGGGTTCTAGCCTCATCAATCAAAATTGAGTCTACTTCGTCCACGATCGCAAAATTGAGTTCCCGTTGCGACATCTGCGAAAAACTTTGCACCATATTGTCTCGAAGATAATCAAAACCAAATTCGTTGTTCGTGCCATAAGTAATGTCAGCGTTATATGCATCGCGTCTTGAAACTTCTTTCAAGTTTTGCATCTCAACGCTCACCTCGTTCTTGTCTAGTATTTTTGGTTCATAAATGTATGACGCGTCGTGAATAATGCAGGCCGTAGAAATTCCCAAAAAATGAAGAATGCCTCCCATCCAATTACAATCGCGCTTGGCTAAATAATCATTGACTGTGATTATATGAACGCCCTTTCCGGAAAGCGCATTGAGATACATTGGCAAAAGTGCGGTATGCGTTTTTCCTTCTCCAGTTTTCATTTCTGCAATTCTGCCTTGATGCAAAATTATTCCGCCCATGAGCTGGACATCAAAAAGACGCTTGCCGTCTGACCGCTTCACTCCTTCACGAACAACCGCAAAAGCCTCTGGCAATATTTCATCCAGAGTTTCGTTATTTTTAATTCTTTCTCTAAATTGCGCGGTTTTATTTTTGAGTTCTTCGTCAGATAAGCGCGAAATTTCCGCTTCAAAAGAATTTATTTTTTCAACAATTGGACGCGTCTTGGCAACTTCTCTTTCATTTGAGCCAAAAAGCTTGCTAATAATCGACATAATTTATATAAAAAAACAGGCAAATTTACTAATATTTATTAGTTTTCTAACCTGTTTATTCTAGCAAAAAAAGAAAAGAGAGTCAAAGGCAATGAATTAATTTGTAAATTTAAAAGTGGAAAGGATTTTATTAAACGCTAATTCAATTGAAGCATCTTTAGTAAAATCATTTGCAAAAGCTATTACCACACCATTTAGTGTTAAATAATAATATTCTCCTGCAGAATCAATACCATCCATTTCGTGCGTTTTAATTACCTTTTTTTGGTTAATTAACACTTCTGCAGCATCCTTTAATTCAGTACTAGGCATAAATTTATTATGCCATTTTTTAAAATTATCGACTGAGGATAAATCATAATTTTCATTATTTTTAGCAACAAACCCTAGGACTTCAAAAGAACTTGAGTAATTATTTTTATTTAGTCTTAAATGAAAATCGAATTGTGAATCATTCTCAATTATTTGTTCTAAATAATCCCCAGGATATTTAAATTCAAATCCATATTCTTCATTTTTATATGTTTTCCAATTAGAAGTTATCGTTTTCCCACTGAATTTTACCGGCAATTTAAATTCCTCATCTAATTCACGCTGATCAGACGGGTTATCTTTTTTAAAAAGAATATAGCCGTTTTCTGTTTTCGGTGCACTGAATTTAATTTCACATTTAAAATCCACAAAATTTTCTGTCATCCAGGTATCATCCTGTGATTTCGGAACAAATGAGCAGTAATGAGTTCCTAGTATTTTATTATTGCTATCATAAATTTCGCCCGGGAAATCTCCTTCAAAAAACCATCCGCCGACTGCTTTTCCTGAAATTGAAATCGGACTTATTATTTCATCGTTCGGTTTTAGCGATGTGATCATAATTTTGCCAGAAATGCCGACAATTTCCGGGCATGGCGCAAATTCGCAATTTGGCGCCGTTCTTCCGACCGCCGAACCATCCGGACAAATTTTCGCTTCCTCTGTGCAAGCCACTGGCTTATTTTTTTTCGGCATATTAACCGTTGGATTATTTTTGAAATTTACTCCTTTCCATAAATATAAAGAAATTCCAGCCACGATGATTGCCAGAATTATTATTACACTAAACGCCAACACTGTTGAGATTTTTTTGTTCATAAATTTATTTTAGTTTTACGCCCTTATTATACCACAAAAAAACAAAAACTGCCACCTCGTCGATGGCAATTTTCTCTTACTTCTTACTTCTTTATTCTTACTTCTTATTTTCTAAATCTAGAATCCTCGCTAAGCACAATTTTCTTTTTTAGCGACCGCGCTCCTCGTTCGCGAATATCCTTAAGTTTAGTTTTATCTTTGGTAATTTGATTTTGCAATTCTTCTATTATCATATCCACTGAACCTTCCACACTCTCTGAAACTTCCGTCGCTCGATATAATTTATAAGGCGTTTGGATCATAACTTCTACATAAAATTTTCCTTTTTTATCCATTGAGACTTCCACTTCATATTCCAAAGACTTTTTCAAAAATTTTTCCATCTTTTGAATTCTTTTCACAATATAATCTTTTGTGCGATCATCTAATTTTACATTCTTACAAAACAAGCGGAGATTGAGAGTTTTGTCTGGCATATTTTTTTGGTTAAATTAATTATTAGAAACCAATATATTGAATTTCTTCCTGAAGTTGGACGCCAAGCTCATCCCGCACTTTCATTTTAATAAAACTAGAAAGCATTACAATATCTTGAGCCGTGGCATTGCCTATATTTACTACAAAATTAGCATGTTTTTCGCTCACCTGCGCTCCACCAATTTTCTTGCCTCGAAGCCCGACTTCATCAATGAGCCACCCGGCTGGAATTTTTGAGTCGATTACTTTTTGCCCGGTATCTTTCTCGAAACTAGCAATGAGTTTTTTATTGCTAACTTTTGGATTTTTGAAAAAACTTCCAGAGCTTGGCTCCTTTGGATTGGGATGAACAACTTTCAAGCGATTTTCAATAATTTCTTTTATTTTTTTCTCAATTTCTTTCTTTTCACCTTTTTTTAATTTTAAAACAGCCAAAACTATAATTAAATCTTTATTTTCCTTAAAGATACTATCGCGATAACTAAACTTGCATTCTTTATTAGAAAGAGATTGCCACGCTTCGCTCATAGTGACATATGCTTTCACGCTTTTTATATTATCCCCCATGCATCCAGCCGGAATTCCGGCATTTCCACGAATCGCCCCACCGACTGTTCCTGGAATTCCCGCCGCCCATTCCAGACCAGATAGAGAGTTTTGGGTCGCTATTTTTACTGCTTCTGAAAGCATAAGCCCGGCGCCACATTCCATATAAGAATTATGAATTACGAAGTAAGAATTAAGCAATTTTATAACCAACCCATTAAATCCTTCATCGCTGACTAGGATATTACTTCCTCCGCCAAGCACAAAAACTTCCAAATTATTTTTTTTGGCATAATTCAAAGCTTCCGCTAATTCTTTTTCATCCTTAACTTCGCAAAAAAACTTCGCCGGTCCGCCGATTTTGAAAGTAGTGAATTGCGCTAATGGAATGTTTTGTTGGATCTTAATCATTTTTTTCTAAAATTATTTACCCTCCCCTTTCCTTATCTCCTCCCAATAAAATACCGCGAGAACTGAAATGGCAACCGCAATCCAATCAAACAAGTCAATCGGCGCCATATGCAGATATTTTTGAAAAATCGGAATATACATAAATGCCAAAAGCATAAAAATAGAAATCCCGATTGCACCGATAGCATATTTATTTTTGAAAAATCCGAGCTGAAATGGAGAAAATGTGGCGCTTCGAGATTGCAAAAGATTGGCCATTTGCGTCATTGAAAGCACTGCATACGCTGCTGTTGTCGACTTTATATATAACAGCGCACTTGTATCAATTTTCCCTCCGAAATGCCAGCCTCCGCGAAGCATTGACCAAATAAATGCGACTACTGCCCCTACTGCCATAATTATACCAAGATACAAGATTCTTCGAAAGCCTAAAAAATCCATCACTGGTTTTTTTCTGGCATTTTTTTCTTCTTTTGCCCTGGGCTCTTGAGGCTCTAGACTCAAGGAAAATGAAGGAAAAATATCCGTTCCCAAATCAACCGCCAAAATTTGAACGGCCGAAAGAGGCGACGGAATTTGCAAAATTACTCCAAAAATTACCGTGAAAAGTTCGCTAGCATTGGAAGTAAAAACATAATGCACAAATTTTTTGAGATTGGAAAAAATCGTCCGTCCCTCCCGCACACCTTTTACAATTGAAGCAAAATTGTCATCCATTAAAATCATATCCGACGCTTCTTTGGAAACATCCGTTCCAATTATCCCCATTGCCACGCCGATATCCGCTTTTTTGAGCGCCGGCGCGTCATTCACTCCATCTCCCGTCATTGCAATTACTTCGCCATATTTTTTTAGTATTGTCGCGATGCGAAGTTTTTGCTCCGGTGCAATTCTCGCAAATACACACACACCGTTTTTGATTTTTTTATACACTTCTCTATCATTTAGATTATCCAGATCTTTTCCATTGATTACTAAATTATTTTTCTTTTCTTTTTCACTAATCAGCCCAGCTTTTTTTGCAATTGCTCTCGCAGTTATTTCATAATCACCCGTTATCATAATCGGATTGATTCCCAATTTTTTGCACTCACCTATCGCTTCTGCAACATCAGGACGAGGCGGATCAATCATTGCCATCATTCCAACCCAAATTAGATCTTTCTCTGCCTCATCTTTGATATTATCCAGATTTTTATAAGCAAAGGCCAGCACTCGAAGTGCTTCTTCTGACATTGAATTATAAACTTTTTTGATTTTTTCTTTTTCTGCTTCGGAAAATGGCAAAATATTTTCTCCAATCTTAATTTCAGAGCAAAGATCAAGAAGAACATCCGGCGAGCCTTTGACATAAGAAATTGTTTTATCCTTTTTAAAAATTACGCTCATTCGCATTCGCTCTGAAGAAAAAGGATTTTCGGTAATTTTCTGCTCGTTTTTTTGAAAAAAACCTTTTTCGGAATTAAATTTTTGTCCAGCCACAATTATTGCGCCTTCGGTCGGATCGCCAATTATGGAATATGTTTTTTTATTTTTCTTGAGCGTTGCATCATTGCAAAGCGTTCCAATTTTGAAAAGCATTTCCGCATTAGACACTTTAGAAATTTCAATCGTATTTTTATTTTGTAAAAAATCTCCCTTTGGTTCATATCCCGTTCCGGAAACATCAATTGTTTCATCATTTATAAATATTTTTGTTACAGTTAGTTCATTTTTTGTTATTGTCCCGGTTTTGTCAGTGCAAATTATCGAAACTGAACCTAGCGTTTCAACTGCATTTAATTTTTTCGCCAAAACATTATCCTTGAGAAGCCTTTTCATTCCAAGAGAAAGCGCGACAGAAATTGCCGCCGGGAGTCCTTCTGGCACGACTGAAACCGCCAGTGCCAACGCAAAAAGAAAATTTTGATAAAGAGACATTTTGAAATACTGCCCGCCAATCATAACTAAAATTCCAATAAGCACCGCAAGAATTGTCACATCTTTTCCAAGCGTCCGCATTTGCGCTTGAAGCGGAGTTGGATCATCTTTTACTGTTTGAACAGTATCAGCAATTTTCCCAAGTTCCGTATCCATCCCAGTTTTTACCACTAAAATCTTCGCTTCTCCCGTTGAAACTGTTTCTCCCATAAAAACCATATTGATTATATCCGCCAAGGCAATTTTATTTTCTTCTAAAACACCCTTTTCTTTTCTTTTTGGTTTTGTTTCTCCGGTAAAAATAAAATTATTCACTTTGAGATCATAGCTTTCCAAAATGTATCCGTCCGCGGGAATATTATCACCCGACGAAACAAAAATAACATCGCCTGACACGACAAATTTGGCATTGATTTCTTTTTTTTCACCGTCTCGAAAAACTATTGCTTTTTCTTTGGTAAGTTTCTTAATCGAATCCAAAACTCGTTCTGCCTTAAATTCCTGGAAAAATCCGATCGAAGCATTGATGAAAACGATAATCAAAATTATCGTCACATCGCGATATTCCGAAAAAAGAAATGCCAAAAAAGCTGCGACCAAAAGAATCCAGACTAGCGCGTCATTAAACTGAGAAAAAATAATTCTCGCCCACTTCCAAGTGTGCTTTTTTTTGATTTCATTAAGACCATGCTTTTTGATTCTCTCTTTCGCTTCAAGCTCCGAAATTCCCTGTTCATTGGAATTATATTTTTTCAAAACTTCCAGAAGCGTTAAATTGTGTATTTGTTTTTTCATTTTTTCAATTTCTCCACCACTTCCCAGCCACTGCCGGCGCCGATGGCGATAACGACATCTTCACTGCCAATTTTATCTTTCAAAAATTCCACAACCCCATCGATTGTTGGAATATATTCAGCCTTATCTCGATCGAATTTATTAATTAAATCAACTAAGTTCTTGGAACTTATTTTCCCAGAATTTTCTCTTGCTGATCCATAAATATCCAGCACAATCGCATGGTCAGCATTAGAAAAAGACTGCGAAAATTCAGAGAGCAAAGCTTCAGTTCTGGAATAAGAATGCGGATGAAAAACCGCCCAAATATTTTTTTCCGGATAAATTTCTCGCGCGCCTTTGAGCGTTGCTTGAATTTCCTGCGGATGATGACCGTAATCATCAATGAGAATTGCGCCATTTCGCTCTCCTATATATTCGAACCTTCTTTTTGTACCTTTAAAATTTTTGAGCGCTTCTTTGACTTTTTCCAAATCCAAATTCAACTTATGACAAACCGCAATCACCGCAGTTGCATTCAAAACATTATGCTTCCCAACTAATTGTATTTCAAATTCTCCTAAGGATTTATTTTTATATGCAACTTCAAATTTTTGATTCTTGATTCCTAATTCATGATTCATAATTCTTATTTTATAACTGCATTCTTCCAAAAACCCGTATGTCATCATATCGCATCTGGCTGATTTAGAAACCTCGATCACATCCGCACTATCTCCCCAAGAAACCAAAAATCCAGTTTTCGGAATGCGCGTCACAAAATCAACAAACGCTTTTTTATATTCCGCGAAAGTTGGAAAAGTGTCCGGATGATCAAAATCGCAACTTGTTAAAATTACTGCCTTTGGATTATATAATTTTAATTTATTTTGAAATTCATCCGCTTCAATCACAAAAAATTCTCCTTTTCCAGAGAGCGCATTTCCTTTCCAATCCATTACCTTGCTACCAATTACCGCACTTGGGTCAACGCCAATTTCTTTCAAGACAAACGCCAGCATTGCCGAAGTGGTAGTTTTGCCATGCGTTCCGCAAATCGCAATTCCATATTTATCATTAAAAATTTCCGCTAAAATTTCCGGATAACTCATCATTTTCAAATTTCTTTTTTTGGCTTCTTGGAATTCTTGATTATTATTTTCATTATATGCCGTTGAATAAATCACCAAATCAACATCGCTTGGAATATTTTCTGCTTCAAATTTTTCAAAATACTTAATTTTAAGTTTTTGCAAAATTTCATCTGTGAAAAACTTTTCTTGAATATCCGATCCGGTAATTTCAATTCCCATCGAATGCAAAATTTCTACCACCGCAATCACGCCAGAACCTTTAATGCCAATCGCATAAACTTTTTTGATTTTTTCTAGATTCATATTATTTCACCATACCAATTATTCCATCCGCGATTCTACTTGCTGCATCCGGATGATAAAAAACTTTTATATTTTCCGTTAATTTATTGCGTAATTTTTCATTATTCATAATTTCATTAATTTTAGCCAAAAGCATATGCTCACCTAGATTAGCTTCTTCCAAAACTACACAACCGCCGATTTTAGCGATAGAATAAGCATTCATTCTTTGATGATCATTGGCTGAATTTTCAAGCGGGATTATAATTGCCGGCTTTCCGTTGGCAGCAATTTCCGAAATAGAAGAACTGCCTGCTCTAGAAATTACTAAATCTGAAACCGCTAAAATATCCTTGATTTCTTCGCCGATAAAAGGCAATGCGTGATATCCTTCTCGCCCTACTTTTATTCCAAGCTCCCCCGCTCTTTTTTTTACTTCTTCAAAATTATTTTCTCCAGTTTGATGAATAACCTGATAATTTTTCAAAAGTTCCGGCAATACTTCCAGCATTTTATCATTAATTGCTTTCGCGCCTTGGGATCCGCCCCAGACAAAAATAGTTTTTTTAGATTCCAAAAGAGAAAACAATTTTCTGGCATTTTCCTTGTCGCCCTTATTGATATCATCTCGAAGTGGACTGCCGGTGATGACCACTTGCTCGGCTGGAAAATAAATTTGGGCGCTTGGATAAGAAACTGCCACTCGATCAGCAAATTTAGCCAAAATTGAATTGGCCATCCCCGGATTAGCATCGGATTCATGAATCATAATTGGAATGCGGTATATCCAACCAGCGATAACTACTGGCAGTGTTGCGCATCCGCCTTTAGAAAAAATAACATCCGGCATAAACCAAAGCAGATTCCAAAGCGCTTGGATAATTCCAATAGGAATTTTGAAAGCGTCGATAAAATTCAAGAAAGAAAAATATCGTCGCATTTTCCCGCTCATAGCATGCTTGATTGTTATCCCTTCGACCTCCATAAATTTTTTGGAAAAATTATCTTTCGGTCCAAGAAACATAAATTCAGCATCAACCGCTTTTTCTTTTATTTTTCTCGCTACAGCAATCAGAGGGATAATATGTCCGCCTGAAGCGCCACCGGTTAAAATTATCTTCATACAATTTTCAGTTATCAATTATCAATTTACAATGAATTTTCAATTTAAAATTCACAATTATTTTTTGAAAATTTATTAATTGTAAATTTATTGAAAATTGTAAATTGAAAATTGTAAATTATTTTTTAATCTTATTTAATTCGAGTATTTAGATATATTTAAAAGAATTCCCGCCCCGGCCATTAAAAATATAATTGATGTTCCGCCATAACTTATGAAAGGCAAAGGAATTCCAGTTAGAGGAATAAGCCCAGAAATTGCCGCGATGTTTATAAAAGCTTGAAAAACTATCCACGAAATTATTCCGACTGCCATAAGTTTTGAAAATTTATCCGGAGCATTCTTGGCAATTTTTAACGCTCGAATCGCCAGATAAACAAAAAGTAAAACCAAAAATGTCGCGCCCAGAAGTCCCACCTCTTCAGCAACTATGGCAAAAATAGAATCGCCTACCGGTTCCGGCAAATAATTGAATTTTTGGAGGCTTTTCCCCAGCCCTACTCCAAAAAATCCCCCTGTTCCAATTGCCAAAAGCGCTTGATTTATCTGATAGCCAACCCCTCGCGGATCCAGCTCTGGATGTAAAAAAACTAAAAATCTATCCATTCGATAAGATTCCATTTTGATAATTGCGCCTAGCGCCAAAATTCCGGATATTCCCATAAAAAACATGTGCGAAATTTTGGCGCCAGAAACAAAAAAAATTGAAATTGAAATCAAAATTATCACACCGAGCGTTCCAACATCCGGCTGTTTGATTAGAAAAAAACTTACGAGTCCAATTACTATTAAAAATGGAACAAGACCTTCATAAAAATCTTTCACTTTTTCTGACCGACTTTCAAGCCAGGCCGCTAAATATATAATAATTGATAATTTGAGCATCTCTGATGGTTGAAAAGAGAAAGAACCGAGTTTGAGCCAGCGGGAAGCTCCGTATATTTTTGATCCAAAACCCGGAACGAAAACTAAAACCAAAAAGATTAAACTTAGAATAAAAAACGGGAGTGAAATTTTTTTCCAGAAATTATAATTTATTTTTTGCGTTATAAATAAAATCAAAATTCCCGGCAACACTCCATAGAAAAGCTGGTGTTTGAAAAAATAGTAAGAATCGCCGAATCGGGAATGCGAATAAGAAATTCCTGCCGAAGCAATCATAATCAAACCAAAAATCAGAAGAGTTAGCACAGTATAAAATAATTTTGTATCAATTTGATTAGCTTTTGACATAAAAAAATCAATTTGCATTATTTTCTCGCCATTTCTCAATCTCGCTGTGATTTCCTGATAACAATATTTTCGGCACTTTCCAATCCAAAAAAATTTCTGGTTTAGTATATTGCGGATACTCAAGCTTAGCTTTTAGCTTACCTGCCTTGCCGACAGGCGGGTGGCTTTTAGCTTTTAGAGAATTAAAGCTTTCTTCTTTTAGGGAATCTGCGTTACCTAAAACGCCAGGAATCAATCTTGAAATGCTATCAATCAGTATCATCGCGGGAATTTCTCCGCCAGTCAGGACATAGTCGCCAATGGAAATTTCTTCATCCGCTAAATGCTCCGCCACTCGCTCATCCACGCCTTCATACCGGCCACAAATTAAAATTAAATTATCGTATTTGGAAAGTCTTTTTGCATCACTTTGTGTGTATTTTTTTCCTTTAGCGGAAAACAAAATTATCCTAGACTTTATGGACTTTTTGACTTTTGGCTTTATAGACTCAACAGCTTTATAAATCGGTTCAATCTTCATGACCATTCCTGCCCCTCCGCCATACGGCGTATCATCGACAGTTTTATGCTTATCGGTCGTATAATCCCGTAAATTATGGACATTAATTTCAATCAACTTATTTTTCTGCGCGCGCTTCAAAATCGACTCATTAAAATATGAGCTAAAAATCTGCGGAAAAATTGTAATTACATTAAATTTCATAATCTTATAATACCATATTAAAACCAAACAAAAAAGACCCCGACAAGCGGGATCTTTTTTTATATATAGTCTTAAACTTGAATGTCTCCAACTACTTCATCAATGCTTTTTCGGCCGGTGTTGTTCACTCTTCGTTCGCTACCTTCCGGTTCATTGATCTTTAGGTTAACTCGGGCGTTATTCTTAGCTCCGATAACTCTAAGAAGAGTTCGAAGAGCTTTCGCTGTAGCGCCTTCACGTCCAATGATCATTCCCATATCTTCAGCATTTACATCTAAAGTTATGAGCACTCCCATTTCATCAATTTTTCGATCAACTTTTACGTCTTCTGGGTGATTTACTACTTGTTTAACGACATATTCTACGAAATCCTTGTCGGTTACTTGTTCTGCCATATGTGTGTAGGGAAATTAAGTATTATTGTTCCGATTTTTGATCAGAACTGACTCAAGAAATTGTGGGATGCGGAAGATCGACCAGCCTATCCTGCCCCTATTTCTTTTGCTTATATTATAATCTATAAATTCATCTTTGTCAAACTAGAAAACATCTTTTTTAGAGCAATTTAATCGCGTCGGCGACAGTCACAATTCCCATAAGCACTCCTTCCGAATCTGTTACTACATAAGAGTTGAAACTTCTTTCTTTGATAAGTTTCACAAAATCCTCCACATTCATTTCCGGAGAAACATTTTCGCATTTAGTTGTCATAATGTCCTTGGCAGTTGCATTTATAATGGCATGCATCGCCTCTTTTTCCCCTTCCGAATATTCCATTTTTCCGCTTTTAATAAAATCAATAATTGACGGCATATAATGCATATTCGCGCTGTCTTTTGTGAAAAAATCCGTTTCGGTGATAATTCCCAAAACCTTATTTTCACTGTCTACGACCGGCATAGCATGGATTTTATTTTTCGACATTATTCCGGCAATTTCCGAAATCGGCGTGTCTTCTCTCACCGAAAGCACATCCTTAGTCATGATCTCTTTTATTTGCATATATTTTTAAAATTAAAAAATTATAGGTTTCTTCCCTTGATTTAATTTTAGCATACAATCATAATTGCTCCAAATATTATTTTGCACTCAACTTTTTAATCTTTTTAAAAATTTCCGTGAACACTCCGTCTGCAACTGTTGAAACAAATTCTTTTTTCTCTTCTTCATTTAAATTTAAAACTTTATCAATCGGCCAGAATTCAAGGCTTGTGGCCTCACCTTCTTCAATCTTCAAATCAGCCGACTTTCCGGTAAAATGATAGGCATAAACTTTTTTAAAATGATTATTGGCGCTATTGGATCGGCTATTAGAATCGCCTATTTTGAATTTTTCAAGAAAAATTAAATCTTCTTTTTTAGCTCTTATTCCTGTTTCTTCCTCAAGTTCTCTTATGGCAGCTTGGTCATAATTTTCATTTTCATCTACATGTCCGGCACATGATCCAGACAGCAATCCCGGGTCTTTTTCTTTTGTGAGAGATCTTTTTTGAAAAATTATTTCTTCTTTATTATTAAAAATCCAAATAGCAATTTCGCGATGAAGCAAACCATCTTTGTGAATGTTTTCTCTTGTGTCCTTGCCAATTACATTGTCATTTTCATCTACAACATTTAATTCTTGCATAAATTTTAATTAAAAAATTCTGTATAAAATATTCTTATAAAAATTAATTCTAAAATCATACTCTTCTCGATTAGTTCTCTTTAAATAACTTGTGGCTGTATCTGCCATAACCATAATTATTAATTCAATTAAAAAAAGTTTGCTCAATTCTATTAATTTATCAAACTGTTTTTTTAAATTCTTGTTATTTTCATTAACAATAACATGTAGATCAGAATGTTTGTTTATTATTCCACAAATAATGTCTTTTTCTTTTTGCGACAAAATAAACTTTTTTAAAATGATTTTTGTTTTTTTAACACTTATTTTTTCGTGCTTTGGAAAAGATGATATATCTCCATTTATAATTATCGTCTCCTTTTTGCCAAGATCGTGCAAAACAGTAGCTAAAAATAACAAATCTTTCCTGCAATAATTATTAATTTTTTTATTAAGATACTCTCCAATTTTGTTATTTTTATTGTTTTTAAAAAACTTTTCTAGCTCCATTAATACAGCGATGACATGCTTGAATGTAGATTCATTATTGTGCCACGAATTATTTTCTATTATTTTTTTTAATTCATAAAAATCTGACAATTCTTTTTTTAATTTGCCTGATTTTAACTTGTTAATTGTAATGTCTTTTATTTTCATCCTTTTTTTCTATAATTTTAATTCACTAAATTTATTGGATCATTTATAAATTAATTATAGCACAAATAAAAAACAGTCCCTTTCGGGAGCTGTTTTCTGAAAATTTTAAGTTTTTAATCTGCCTAATTTTACAAGCTACTAATCACT
This sequence comes from Patescibacteria group bacterium, assembly GCA_022709735.1. GTDB lineage: Bacteria > Patescibacteriota > Minisyncoccia > Moranbacterales > UBA2206 > UBA2206. Next base: position 14,860 of record JAKLIG010000003.1, read on the forward strand.
ATGCTTTCAATCATATCGCCCTCCTGAATTCGATCAACCACATCCTGTCCGCTGATAATTTTCCCAAATATTGTATATTTATTTTCCAATTGATGGCTATCTCCAAGGACGATAAAAAATCGACTGCCATTAGTATTTGGTCCGCTATTTTCCATAGCGACACTGCCTTTTTCCAATTTTTTCGCTCCAATCTCGTCCTCAAACTGATAATTTACTCCCTCTGCCCCATCAACAAACTTACTACCGCCAGAAGCCTTCGCTCCTGGAATAACTTTATAAAAAACTTTTTTCTCATAAAATTTGTCCCTGGAAAGAGTGATGAAATTTGAAGCAGTCTTTGGAACATCTGGATAAATTTCTATTTCAAAAAAACCTTTGGTTACCAATTGCACTTTGGCTTTTTTATTTTGGAGCTGTTCAAGCGGAAGCACTCCGGGAAAAATATTATAATTCTTTTCTTTCGTTTCCGTTTTGGCGATTGGAACCGGCGCCGGCACTTCAACTTTTTTATCTTTAATTTTCAAAAACCAATATAGTCCTCCGGCGATAAGCACGATAATTATAATTGCCAGAATCACAATGACGACATTTTTCATATTTTTAATTTAATTTTTAGCTATTTCTATTATAACACGCTTTCAAATTTTAGGCAGACTGACAAAAAATGTCGTGCCTTTTTTATCCGCTGATTCAAACGAAATTTTTCCTCCATGCGCTTCTACTATCGATTTAGCGATATACAACCCAAGCCCCGTCCCTTCTGCTCCAGTCATAAGCACATTACTTGCTCTGAAAAATTTTTCGAAAATCCTGCTTTGCTGATCCTTCGGAATGCCAAGTCCCGAATCTTTTATGGAAAAAGTTGCCCTTTCTTTTTCTTCCTCACACTCGAAAATAACCCTTTCTCCTTTGGAAGAATATTTTACTGCATTGCTCAATAAATTCTGAAAAATTTGCCTGATTTTATTTTCATCAACATTTAGAAAAAGTTCGCTTGGATGGCCAGCATCACAAACTATTTCAATTCCTTTATTTTTTGCTTCATTAGTTTGTTCTTTTATAACTTCCTTGATAAGTTTTATCATATCTGTTTTTTTCTTTTCAATTTCGAATTTTTTTCCGGTTTCAATTCGGGAAACATTCAAAAGATCATTGACTAAACTTATCATTCTTTCGTTGCCAGTATGAATTTCTTTGATAAAATCTTGCTGTTCTTTGGAAAGCTTACTTTTTTTGTTTTCAAGAAGCAGTTCCGAAAACCATTTTATTTCCGTGAGCGGAGTTCGAAGCTGGTGAGAGGCCACTGAAACAAACTCTGATTTTATTCGATCAATTTCTCTTTCCTTGGAAACATCTCGGAAAACTATTACACAACCTATCACTTTTCCCTCCTTATTTTTAAGCGGAGCCGCGCTGTCAGCTACGGGCAATCTATTCCCGTCTTTTCTGATAAGCATAGTATGATTCGCCATTTCTTTCGTTTCCCCCGTTTTGATCGCTTCTTTTATAAATTCCTCGTTTTCTTTTTCATTCTTTTCAAAAATAAATTTCAGTACTTTATCATATTTCTCCCCAATCAGTTCACTACTTGAGTAGCCTGATATTTTAGAAGTGACTTCGTTTACCATAATTATTTTGAGATCAGCTCCCACCACAAATACTCCGTCGCCGATACTATGGAGTATTGCATTAATTTTGTCCCGTTCTTTCGCTACATTTTCTTTTTCTTCCTCGATATCTTCCAAAATATTCAGAATTGCCGTCTGGGATTTCTTGAGTTCCTCGTTTTGTTTGCCGATTTTTTCCGCATTCTCTTTTTTTTGAGTCACATCACGAATCAATCCCTGAATTTCCAATATTTTTCCGTCCTCTTGAATAGGAACAATATCGAGCTCGGCCTGAATCTTTTTGCCATTTTTGCAATTTGCTAAAATATTAAGCGGACCCACTTTTTCTCCTTGAAATATTCTTTCAAACAACTCCTCTGTTTTTGGATATTCCAAAGAAGGAAAAAAATCTATGAAATTATTTTTCAACACCTCTTCTTGGAGAAAGCCCGTAATATTTTCCACTGAAGGAGAAATATATATAATCTGACCTTTTAAATCCATACGGAAAATAATATCATCAATTGTTTCAGTTATAGATCTGAATTGTTCTTCTTTTGAGCGAATTTCTTTTTCGTGCTTATTTTTTTTGTTGCGATAAATAAAGAATAGAACCCAGAGGATTAAAGCAAAAAAGCTTATTGCTATGGGCAAGGCTATTGATTTCCAAACATTTAATTCCAAGATTTTCGCATCAATATCAACCCCTAAAACTCCGAGTATTTCTCCGTTTTCTAAGTTTTTAATTGGGCTAAAAGCTGAAATGAAGCTTCCCCATTTGTCAGAATAAGGACCCACTAAAATTGTTTCATTTTTTTGAAAGATCAAGTCTAAATCTTTAGGATAGTCTTCATAGACAGTGCCCGGAGCAGTATAATCCGGTGAATTTTCGTCCAGTGGATCGACAGAAAAAATCCATTTTTTATTCTCGTTTTTCATCAAATAAATCCATTGGGCATTAAAAGATTTCAAAGATTCATTTATAAGAATCAGTTGTTCTTTTAATCTTTGATAATCAGGATTTTTCAGATCTTCATCATTTCCCTCAAGAGAAGTAAGTCGGCGGAAATTCACAGCGGCACTCGCCACATCAGAAATCTTAATCAGTTCTTCTCTTTCTTTGGCTTCAGCCCTTTGTTTGAAATAAAAAGTAGAAGCAACTCCAGTCACAAAAATAATTAAAACTCCGGACAAAAAAATAATCTTTGCAGAAACATTCCCCTGAACTTTTTTCTTGTTTAATTCATTTTTTTTAAATTTAAACACTTTTTTTATTTTTTAAGCCTATTAATTTCATTTTTTAGATCTATCATTTTCAATTCTCTCCCGACCATGGCCTTATTCAATCTTTCCAGTTCTTCGTTCTTCTTTTTTATTTCTTCTTCCGCCTTTTTCTGAATTGTAATATCTCGCACAGTAGCTTGCAAAAAGGTCTTTTCGCCTTTTTCCACTTTTGAAAGCAAAACAGTTGCCGGAAATTCAGTGCCGTCTTTTCGTTTATGCGTCCATTCGAACAAATGCGAGCCATTTTCCAGCGCTAACTGCATCATCTCCCGTGACTTATCAATTGATTTAGCGCCATCTGGCTGATATTCTGGGGATAAATCTGCTGGCGTTTTAGACATGAAATCTTTTTCATCACGACAACCAAAAAGCTTGACAGTTGCCCAGTTGCCAGAAAGAAAGCCTTTCCCCGGAATAATCGTCATCATTGCGTCTTTTGATTCTGTAAAAAGTGCTCGATACCTTTCTTCACTGTTTTTTAGATCTTTCGTCATACTTTCCGCCAAAGCTAAGGCTCGTTTTCTGGAAGTTCCTAGAAAATAAATAAATCCTGAAAGAAAAAAGCTAAAGATTACACCAAATAATACCACCGTCACTAGCATATAAAATTCAAACTTATTCATTCCGTAATCCGGATCAGCTACGAAGTGCAAAGTCCAAACTTTGCCAGCAATATCCAAGGATAGATCATAGAAATAAGACCATTCCGCCTTGTCATCTTTTTCTTCCTCCTTATCCTTATCTGCATCATAAATATAGTCGTCCAGATTAAATTGGGAGTCATAAATCTTATCATAAGCATACATATCAAAATTGTTCCATTCTATTTTTTCCGCATTAATTATGCTATCAAAAAATTGTTCTGCTTCAACAACTACTCCGACATAACCGTTTAAATTTTCCCTTCTTTCCGCTTCAGTTTCGGCAGGAAAGTCATTTTTATAAATCGGCAGAAAAATTACAAAAGCGTTTTTGTCGCTTCCAATTATTTTAACCCTTTCTGTAATTGCTGGCTTATCATTTTTCAATGCTTCTTCCATTGCTGCACTTCGATTTTTATCCGAGGAAAAATCGAACCCTAAAAATGTTGTCCCTTCATCTTCGGGATAAAAGTATTTCAAAACTAGATGGCTATTCTCATTTTCTTCCGGATAAATCTTAAAATCTGGATATCCTTCTGGCTTCAAGCTTGTATCATTTTTTACACTTTTAACAAAAGAATCTTTATCATTAGAAGAAACTTTTTCTACAAATTCAATGGCATAAATTCCGGGAAAATTTTCTGATAATTTTGATCCATCGCCAAAGGCCTTGAATTCACTTCTCTCCACTGATTTACTGGCAGTATACAAACCTCTTAAGCTATACAAAAGATAAATATCTCGGCCAAAACGAGTGTCAATATCATTTGCAACTTCTTGAGATTGGCTTTCAAATTTTGCCCTGGCCTGCTGTCGGATACTTTTCTGAATAAAGTTATAGGCAAAACCAGTTACTACTAGCATAAAAATTAATAGTGCAATGGAGAATATTTTTGTTTTTGTGTTTCTTGTTTCCATAAGTATATTTTTTATTTTATTAATTAAAAATCAGCCACTTCTCTCCAAGAAGTGTAATGCACTGCGCTAATGACAGTGTCCACTAAAATTTTAGTTTTACGAGTGATATTGTCTATTGTCCCAGTAGCGTTGATGGTGCGCGCTTCTCCAGTGCCGATAATAATTGCATAGGAACAGCTACCACTTCCCCCAAAAAGATTGTTCCGCGTAGTTGTCCCAGAAGCATTTGAATTATTCCAAATAGCCATCAGGGCGTTTTCCGCGCAAGTGTCCGCTAAACTTTGGGCAGTCTTGGAATCAGCACTCTCTTTTTTTTCTTGCAAAGAAAAAACCGCCAGCCAAGAAAGATAAATTGCCATTGTCAAAACAACCATTCCTAAAATAATTACACTATAAATCAAAACATAGCCATTTTTATTTTTCTTCATTCTCTTCATAAATTTATCTCAAACTGGCCGAACCAGAAAATGTTTTAGCATAATTTAATTCTGCTCGATTTCCCGAATTTAGATAGTCAGCGTCAAATTGAAAATTAATACTACCTTTTGTCGCATTGCCAAAATTCTTAAAACTTAAATTGGAAATTACTACCTGATTAGTGTTTAAATCAACGGCGCTAGCGCCTCCTCTTTTAATTGTCACTTTCCCGCTACTTAAGCTAAAAACAATCGTTACGGCGTTATCCACAACGGTTAGCTGATTGGCTGATGCCCCTAGCGCTAATCCGGTAATTGTCGAACTGTTTCTAATTGTTTGAGAAATAATTTCCACAATTTCATTGCCTTGCGTTTCCACTTCGCTAATGGCTTCATTTCTGTCACCTACTTTTTTGTTAGAAGCGATAAAAGAAACGATGGCCGCCGTCATAATACCCATAATAGAAATATAAATCAATAACTCAACTAAACTTGTTCCTTTTTTATTTTTTCTTTTCATAAATTATTGCGAAGCAAAAATAGTGGAAATTTCTGAAGCTGGAAGGGCAACATTATACAAAGAAACTTCATCAATCGTGCCATTGAAGCGACTGGTGGTTGGATAAATTGCTCCGATTTGCAGTGTCCCAGTAGTTGTCCGAGCAACCAAAGCAGTTGTCACCGTAGTATTGCTCAAAACTCCATTGATATAAATTTTCAAACTAGTTGCGTCCCAAGTCATAGCCACATGCGTCCAACCACTAGTGGGCAAAGTATTGCTAGCTGATTGAACCGTTACGGCCGTTCCATTTGTCCCTCCAGCCTTTATTACTCCTCCGGTTAACCGTCTGCCATTAGATACATTTATATAATAAGCCAGACTGCTAGCAGCTGATCCTTTGTTAATAATTCCCATGGTAGAATTAGTGGAAGTATTGATCCAAGCCATCAGAGTCCCAGCTGTAGTGAGATCCAAAGAATTGGAATCAGGCGCTTGAACATAATCATTGCTTCCATCAAATTTTAAGGCTGAAGTTCCCGCTCGTTTTGTTCCCGTATTCCATGTTGGAGAATCTGTTGGGCAAGTTGGTTTCAAGGTTGCATTATTTGACCCGACTTCGTCCGAAGCTGTGCAACCGGAATTATCATCAAAAGGCCAACTCGACACTGAAGCAGTTGCTTTAGTTTTTCGCCAATTAGTAAATTCTCGATTGATTGTCAAACTTTTATTTTCCCCTTTATATGTCCATTCAATTTTTGAAGCAACTTGCCAAGTATCAGCATCGGGAGCAGTGATATTAATTTTTCGCGTATAAATTCCTGATACATCTGAACTGCCTGATATGCCCCAAATATTTCCGCTTTTCGATATCCCATACGGTCCGCCAGCAGTTAGCGCAAAAAAATTATTGTCTTGAATGTTGCGCACCGCCTCTAGCCCTTCCTCCGCCAAAAAAATAGCTTGTCTTTCTGCGCCAGAAGATAAAATATATTTGCTGACTGTGAAATAACTGGATGCAACAGAAGTAACAATAATAGCAAAAACAGAAGTGGCAATAATCGCTTCTATCAAAGAAAAACCATTTTCATTTTTAATAACTAACAATTCCTTCTGCATTGATTTGAATATTTTTAGTATTAGTCCCGTTGTCTAAAACCAAGGTTCCAATAGAAGTAGCGTATGGTAATCCGGTCAATTTATAAAAAATGATTTGAGTTTTACCAGAAACGCCCGAAAGACCCCGCAGAGGAATATTTATATCATAAGATTGCGTCCGACCAGAAAAATTCGTGCCCTTGAAAATAAGGGCGCGACTTTCCGAAATATCAATCCCCCAAGCGTCATCATTAGCCATCGCCTTGGCCCTGCTTTGCGTTTTTCTGATAGCGTTTGCTACTTGCGCTTCCGAAATTGATAAATCACTTCCCTTTTTGAAATAAAAATAACCGCTGGCGCTCGTTCCGGCTAAAATTGATATTATTGCAATAACCATCAGCACTTCAATTATAGAAATCCCCTTCTTTTTTGTGGTAAAAAAAATATTTTTCATTTAATGATATTGACCAGGTTGTAAATCGGATACATAGTTGCCAAAACGAAAACGCCCACTCCCAAGCCAACTATAATCAGAATTATTGGTTCAATTATTATCGGCAGATTTACTGAAGTATTTTCCAATTTTATCTCATATAGATCACTGATTCTAAAAAATGTTTCCGGAAGCTTTCCTGATTTTTCTGCTGAATAAATCATTTGCAAAACACTAGTAGGAATTAATTTTTTTGAAGCCTTATATGACTTCAGACTTTCCGACATAGAAATTCCTTCCGATATTTTTTCTGATAAATAGCGGTATAATTTTTTATAATTATTAAAGGTGGTGGTCCCCGGCATAATGCCGAGCGCTTGATTGATTGGAATTCCCGCTTTATAAATGCTTCCCAAAATATATCCCATACGGGTTATTTCGCTTTCTTTGATGAGCTTGCCAACAAAAGGCAAGTGAAAAATAAAGAGATGCCCGATAAATTTTGTTTTCGGAAAACTGAAAAGGAAATAAAAAACCAAAGCAATAATAATGAAAAAGAAGGGAAAAATAATATACCCGTAATTAGCGATAAAAAAACCGAGCTTGATTAAAACTCTAGTAAGCAAAGGCAGTTCCGTATCTAATTCTGAATAAACTTTTGCAATTTGCGGGAGAGTAAACCAGGCCGTTCCCGTTCCGACAACTATAGTCAAGATTATTATAATCGTTCCGTAAAGAAGCGAGGAATTGAGTTTTGATTTAAGTTTTTTATCCTTGTCATTCAAAAGAACGGCTAATTTCAAATTGTTGACCAAATTTCCCGAAAGCTCACCGGCTTTGACTATTTCTATGATGCTTTCTTCGAAAAAAGTCTGCCTGTCAAACGAGTCGGAAAGATTCATTCCGCTTTGAATATCATCTCTGACCCGCCTTATTATTCTTCTCATTCTCCAGGAATGTGTTTCTTCTTCCAGTGATTCAAGCGCACCGGAAATAGGCAGTCCGGCATAAAGAAAGTAGGATAAATTTTCTATAAAATCATACGCTTTGTTTTTTAGCCCAAAATATAAAATTGGAGCCAGCCAGCCTTTAACTTTTTTATTTTTTTTCTCGTTCATTTTTTATTTTTTGAAATTATTGCGGGGGAGCTACGCGGAAAACTTCTTCAAAAGTGGTGAGTCCCAAATTAGCTTTTTCATAAGCATCCTCAAAAAGAGAATTGGAACCTTGCTTTTTTGCCATTTCCCAAATTTCTTTCGAAGTAGCTTCTTTCATAATGAGCTCTTGGATTTCGGAAGTAACTTTAATTATTTGAAAAGCCGCGATTCTACCTTTGTATCCTGTACCATGGCAAACAGGGCATCCTTTTCCTTCATAAACATTTTTAAGATCTTTTAGATACGGAGAAAAATTCGCCGGAAATTTAGAAATATATTCCAGAGTTGCTTCTCGACTGAATCGGCATTTTTCACAAATTCTGCGAAGAAGCCTTTGCGAAACAACTAGATCCAAAGTAGAAGCCAGCAAAAATCTTTCAACTCCCATATCCGCCAGTCTCAAAAATGTCGTTTCGGCATTATTAGCATGGAAAGTGGTGAACAGAAGATGACCGGTTAACGCGGCGTTGATTGAAATTTCGGCCGTTTCCTTGTCTCGAACTTCACCGACAAAAATAACATCCGGGTCCTGTCTGACTATTGAGCGAAGTCCCCTGGCAAAAGTTACCTTAGTTTCATTGTTAACTTGGATCTGATTGGCTCTATCCATCACATATTCAACTGGATCTTCAATCGATGTTATATTAATTTCCGGATTATTAATTTTTTTCAACATGGAATAAAGCGTTGTGGTTTTTCCGCTTCCGGTTGGCCCGCTGATGATAATCATTCCGAAAGGTTTTCTAATTTCCTGTTCAAATGTTTCCTGATCTTTTTTTGAAAGTCCTAAATTTTCTATGCTTAGATCACTAATATGTCTTGAAAGAATTCTAAGAACTGCTTTTTCTCCTTTGATTACCGGTATGATCGAAAGCCTGATGTCAATCTCTTCCGTTTTTCCCTTGAAGCGAATAGCTCCATCTTGAGTTGATTTATGTTCATCCGTTCGAAGAGAAGCCAAAACTTTCAGATAGTTGACTATGTTTTGATAATAATCAGCTGATATCTCTCCCGCTTCCTGCAAAACTCCGTTTACTCTGTATCTTATTATTGTTTTTTCACTTCCCGGTTCAAGATGAATGTCGGAAGCGTCAAGATTGATAGCGTCTTCCAAAATCTGCATAACCATTTCTGGAGCAATTTTATTTTCGGATTTTATAATTTCGGAAAATCGAGCTGACAAATCTGTCTTGTAATGAGCAAAAGTTTTTTCTATATCTGAAAAGATTGCATACGCTATTTTTATTTTTTTCCCCTTAAAAATCCACATCAAACTTTCAATCATTTCCTTGTTACTTGGGTCACTAGAAGCTACCGTAACTTCATTTTTATTTTCTTGGATAAAAACAACATTGAATTTTGTAGCAATTTTTTCCGGAATTTTTAGAACTTGTTCAGCACTAGGCACATTAGTGTTCAAATCGGCATAAGGAACGCCAAAATATTCGGCCATAGCTTGGCCGACCAAATCCAAACTCAACAAATCATTTTCAATAATATATTTAAATGTGGAAATGTTGGCTTTTTTCGCCCTTTTTTCAGCATTGTCAAAATCCTCTTGAGATATATATTTCCCCTTCAAAATAATGCCTAGTATTGCATTCTCATCGATATTCATTTTTTTTATTTTTATTATTATTTTAACAAAGTTTTTATTTTTTCCACAATTTCCAAAAGCGAGGTGTCTGATTTTACGATATAATCAAGCGCGCCGAGATCTTTGGATCTTTTTTTATCTTCCTCTTGGCTCAAATTGGAAGCAACCACCACCGGAATCTGATTATTTTGACCTTTTAATTTTTCCAAAATTTCAAAACCGGAAATTTTTGGAAGCATCAAATCAAGCAAAATAAGATCAAAATTTCCTTTTTCTATTTTTTGAAAAAATTCTCCCGCTTCGCTGGCATTTTCCACTTCAAATCCTTCGTTTTGAAGTTTTATGGTCAAAGCTTTCTGCATTGGTTTTTCATCCTCGACAATTATTATTCTCTTGCTCATAAGCAAAAACATTAATTCTTAAGTGTCTAAATTATACCATAAAAAAACAAAAAATGGAAACTTAATGTTTGATGGAAATAAAAAAACAGCCTCATGGCTATTTTGTGGTGGCGGAGGGACCAGATTTCTGGATTATCCTCCGCCTTATTTTGGTGGTTCGCTTACTGCTTCGCCACGATATTTTTCCAAACTATCTTCATTTGCTTTTCCATCCTCCAAATCCATGCTAATCTTAAATATCTTGAGTCCTCTGATAGCATAGATTCTCCACGCTGTATTGTTTTCTCCTTTTAGCTTTTTTGATAATTCCCCGTAATAAATCGCCCAGCGACCAAGCCTCTTCGCCAACCTTAACTCTTCATTTCTAGTCATATCCGTATCCTTTTATTTTTGAGAAAAATGCAATAGAAAAAGATTACAGAGCAGGATCTCTGGATCTGTAGGCATTTCCCCTTCTCTTATACAAGTAAGTTCTACATTTTCCCCAAATTCCTTAACTTTTGACTTTGCTTCTTCAAGAGAAGAAAACTTTGGCCAAATTTTGTAACTTTTTCCATCGTCGTTAACTTCCCTGGCAGCCACCAAAAGCATCGCCATTTTTTCATTGTACATAATTATTGCATGTGCAGTATTGGCGTTATTCTCAGATATTTCTCTAATTTTCCTATTGAAACTTTCCATAATTAGCCCCCTTTCTAATTGAAAGTTATATATCAAAAATCTAAAAAAATATTCTTTTTTAAAAAAAACTACGACTATACTTTATAGCACATACCTAATCACAAAGCAAGCAAAAACATACGGCATAGCTTACAACATTCCAACATTCCCTGCCTGCCGGCAGGCAGGTGCAGAATATGAGAATGTTATTTGTATGTAATTATTAAAAAAATAATATCAAAATCCAATCTCGCTATAAATTTTATTATTTTTAATATTTTTCAAAGCTTCTTTCATAAAAGGAATTGTGTTTTTTGGCAAAGAATTTAGCGGAAACCACCTCACATCATCGCATTTATGCGGTTCCATATTTTTCGGTTCCCCTTTCCATTTTTTGGCTTTTATGAAAACATCCACCCTTCCCCTCAATTCTCTTGGATTTGGAACAACATATTTTTGCATAAAATGAACGACCCCTAGATCATCCGCCTTCAAATCGATTCCGATTTCTTCTTTCGCTTCCCTGATAATAGTTTCCACAAAAGTTTCTTTTTCTTCAACATGCCCGGCGCAAAATCCATAAAGCCCGTCCTGATATCCGGTGTTATATCTTCTTTGCAAAAGCACCTTGTTATTTTTTATTAAAACAAGATACGAAGCTGGTATTAGACTATATCTTTTCTTCTTCATATTTTAAGTTAATTACTTATTTTTGACCATAATTATTCTGGACTCTCCGTCACCAAAAAAATTCTCTTTGCGACCAAATTCAATAAATCCCAATGATTCATAAAGTTTGACTGCATCGACATTGTCCGGATGAGTTACTAAATCTATTTTTTTATAATTTTTCAATTCTTCTAATAATTTTACAGTGGCTTTTTTAGCTAATCCCTGCTTTCTAAATTCTGGCTTTATAACTAATCCGCTTATGTATGCATGGTCATTGTTTTTGATTTCATAAGCAATACTTCCTATTATTTTGCCATCATTTTTTATGATATAAACAATATCATTGGAAATCCACTTTTTAATTTCTTCCTCTTGAAAATATCCAGAATATGTCTTTAATCCTATGGTTGTTTTTTCAATTTCCAAAAGCACTTGAACATCTTTATTTGTTGCTTTAATTAATTGCATATTTTTTCTTCTGAATTTAATTAATTTTCAGAAACTTTTGCTAAAAAATTTTGGTTATTAATTTTATCTATAATTTTATTTATTATAATATTTGCCTTGGTATTATTTTCAATTTCCCTCAAGTGCAAAGCTTGAAAATAATAACTCCCGATTGATTTTAACTTGTGGGCGTTGGAGAAATATTTTAGGGCTTGTTCTCCAACTCGTTTAGAATTTTTTATTTCGCCGCCACCAACTACAATTGTAATAAGTTTTTTATTTTTTAATTTATCAGTTTCATAAAATATATTGGTTCGATCAATAAAATCCTTCATCAGCCCTGGGACATTATCAAAATAATTTGGGGCTCCGATAACAATAACGTCGGATTCTAACATTTTACCGCATAATCCTTGCATGTCATCTTGAATTGCGCATTTTTTATGCTCGTCACAATATAAGCACCCGGCACAGTGCTTAATGTTTTTATTTCTAAGCAAAATCAGCTCCTTTTCGCCTTTGATGGATTTATATATCTTATTCAATATAAATTCCGTGTTGCCTTTTCTGGGGCTACCGGAAATAAGTAGTGTTTTCATATTCCTCTTTTATTCTACCCCCGCCAAGATAAAAGACAACCAATCTAATAATCCTTATGCCCCGCTTCTTTCAGTTCTTTTTTTGCTGTTTTGAGAAACTTTCCAAACTGGCGATCCTTTTCTTTCTTTTCCACTGCATTCATTTCATAATGCTGGGCTTCTTTTTTGAGATTAATGTAATTGGCATATTGACTTTCATCCAATTGGTTTGCTTTCAGGGCAACTAGCACGGCGCAGTCCGGTTCATGAACATGCGTGCAATCGACATACTTGCAATTCTTGGCCAGCGCAGTTATTTCATCAAATAAATTATCAATGCCGGCGCCCGTATCCGTCATTCCGACTTCCCGCACGCCCGGATTGTCAATCACAATTCCGCCTCCTGCCAAAAAATACATTTCCCGGCTAGTGGTAGCGTGCTGGCCTCGACCGGAACGCTCACTGATATTTTTCGTCTTGATAATTTCTTCGCCCAATAATTTATTAATAAGCGATGATTTTCCCACGCCTGACGAGCCAAGAAAGCAATAAGTTTTTCCGGGAGCGATATATTTTTTTAGGTTATCCAGCCCTGTTTCGGTCAAGGTGCTGGTTGCAATAATTGGAGAATCGCTTAGACGATTTTGCATTTCCTCAAGTTTCGCGTCCAATTCCAACTTCGAAATCAAATCAATTTTATTCAAGATGATAGCCGGCTGAATGCCTCCATCATTGGCAATGGCAAAATATCTTTCAATGCGGTTCAAATTATAATCCCGATCAACCGATTCAATAACAAATGCCACATCAATATTGGCCGCAATGATTTGAGTTTCGTTTTTGCCGCTATATTTTCTTTTCATCACCGTTTTTCTCGGCAAAACTTTTTGAATGACCGCGTGATCCTCATCAGCTTTTGAAATCACCACCCAATCGCCGACCGATGGAAAATCTTCGCGCGAAACAGCCTCAAATATCTGCTTGCCGGTTATCCTGGCCGAAAATTCACCCTCGATATTTTTAACTTTGTAAGCGCCTTTGTATTCAGCAATTACCCGCGCCACTGATAAATCAGCCAACTCCAGCTTGATCCGACTAGCTTCAAAAAATGCATCATATCCTAGATCTTCAATTTTTAATTCTTTATTCATGCCTTTATTCTACCCCCGCCAAAACAAAAAACAAGTCCTTATTTAAAAACAAAAAACACCCTCACGAGGTGTTCTTTCCAAACAATCTTATTATTTCTTAAACTTCCAAAAATCAAATATTTTTTGAATGAAGCTTTTTGATTCTGAACTTGGAGCGAAAATGCGTTCCTTGATTTTAGGCATCATTAAAATTGTTGCCTTGTAACCTTCTTCGATCAATATGTCATGCTTTTCAAAATCAAAAGAATCAAATTTTTTCACATTCGGCCGGATGATTAAATCTGCCTGATCATCCAGCAAAATAGTTTGAGCTTTGGATAGCGTGTTGTATGCGTTGCTTATCACATCCAAAATGTTTCGTGTTTTTTTATTATCATGCCGAAGATTGACTCCTATATTGATTTCCGCTCCCATGCTTTTTAGCGGAGACAAAGGCAAATTTTCCACTAGTCCACCGTCTACCAATTTTTTTCCTTTATTTTGAATGGGAATAAAAATTCCCGGAAGACAAGTGCTGGCCATTATTGCTTTGGCAACATTGCCCTTTCTAAGAATAACTTCTTTCCCCGTGTCGATGTCCGTCGCGACAATCGCCAAGGGAATTTTCGCATCTTCAATATTCACATCGCCAATCGTTGCAATGGTTATTTCACTAATCGGCTCATTTGATTCCAGTCCCATTTTTGAATATCTGAATTCCGAAATAGTTGACCAATCGATTGTTTTTGATATTTCAATCATTCTTTCCAAGGAAACGCCAAACGCCAAAAAAGAAGCCACAATTGATCCGGCGCTTGTTCCAGAAACACAACTAATTGGAATATTATTTTCCGACAAAGCCTTAATTACGCCGATATGAGCAGCGCCCAGCGCTGAACCGCCACTAAGCGCCAATCCGATTGAAATCTTTTTATTATTCATAAAGTAATTATAGCACATTTTGCCAACAAAAAAACAGGGTTTCGCCCTGCTTTTAAATCTTATCGATTTTGCTTAGTTTCTTTTGCCCCATTACATATAATTCCGACATAGCTCGTGTAAGAGCAACATACAAGAGATCCTGATTTATTTTTCTTTTTTCGTTTGCCAAAGAAATATTTTCATCTGCATAACTTGTAAACATATCGCCTCCAATACCAACCAAAAAGACAATGTCAAACTCTACGCCCTGAGATTCATTCATTGTCATCACATGAATTTTCTCGTTTTCTGAAAACTCTCTTTTAAAATATGCCAAATATTTTTCATCCCTAGATAATATTCCCACGCTATTATATTTTTTATTTTTTAATAACTTCTTAATTCGCCCAATTTCTTGCTCTTTTGTTTGGCAAGCATATTCCCTTACTTCCAGCCCGTCCTTCAATTGCGCCGGAATTTCAACATCATATCCAATACTTCTAATATAACCTAGAATGTTTTTGGTATTGCGATAAATTTTTTCTAAAACCACCTTTCTTTTCTTGTCCATTTTCTCGTTAACATCTTCCCAATTGCTAATTGTTCCCATTTTTACCTGTTGTTTCATATCGCCAACATATATAATTGACTGGGTTTTTTCATTTATACATAATTTTATAAGTTTCAACTGGTCGGACATATAGTTTTGAAATTCATCTATTACAGCTAAAGAATACCGCAATGAGACGGGGCCTCTTTTCTTTTTCAGCTTCCCGTTTTTTTGAAGAACATAATAATCTTTCACCACGCTAAGTTCTTTATTATTTTTATAAAAAATTTTTAGAAGCAATGTCAGATCTATTCTGTCATACGCATTTTTTAATTTCTGGGACTGGAAAAGAACCTTTTGTTTTTCATTGAAGTATTTTGCATATAAATTTTCAAGTACAGAAAAATTATTATAAGAAAGGTTAACATTGCCAATAAAATTTCTCAAGGCTTCTAGTTTTTGAAATTCATAAGAATCTTTTTCATATTCCAAATCCCCATATCGCTCGACAAAATTTCCCCTGATCCCTAATATGCTAAATGCCCATTTCTGGAAAGTGGTTATTTCCACATCATCTATGCCTAATTCTGGAAGAAGATGAGAAAAGTATTCTTTCGTTCCCTCGTCTTGCACAAATATTATGACTGACTTGCTCACATATGTTTCGGCCAGATCCGGAGATTGCACCAAATAGGCCACACGATGAAGAGCGAGTGTTGTTTTGCCACTTCCAGCCGGACCGGAAATAAGAAATGGGCCAAGATGATGAGCTCTGATCACCTGATCTTGCGCTTGTTCCATTTGCGAAACTATTTCTGGCAAAATAAAACTAGTCTTTTTCGTAGAAAAATATTCCTCATAGATAAGCTTTCTAGATAGACCAATTGATTCACTTGACAAGAATTTTATTTTTCCATCCGTTATCATGTATTGATCTTTGCGAATAAGTTTGGCTTTTTGAATGACTCCATCTGGACGTTTGAAACTCACATCCCCCGGCTTTTCAAAGCGCACAACCGAAGCAGGTGTTACCCAGGAATAGATAGATTCATCACTAAAACCAAACTTACCAAAATATATTTCAGATACTCCGGTATCGTTTGGAAATAAGATATCACATCGCACAAAATAGGGAGACCCTTCCAGATGATCCAATTCTACAATTCTTTTTTTCCCATTAGCCAAAATCACGCGCTCGACCATCTGGTCTGCATAAGAAAGACCGGCAAATCTTTTTTCGCTAAGCTTCAGTGTCTTTTTCAATTTTTCGAATTCTGATTGTATGCTAACCCGAACATTGGTCAGATGATTTCTGGCTTCTTTTAAAATTTTTTCTTTATCAATCATAATTATTAAAGATAAAAAACGACTTATCTCTAAATAAAATCGTCCGATTAAGCACAACCTGATCCTAATTAGGTATAAGTCAATCAACAGAAGAACTTGTTATTTGGAAGTAATTTTATAACAAAAAATTTTTGTTAGATTTAGAATAACATATTAAATTATCTCACGCAAACACAAAAACAGGGTTTCGCCCTGTCCTTAAAAAAATTTATTCGCTAAGTTTTGGATGTGATTTCGGCGCCGATGTGTCGCCGGCATTGCTTGTTTTCAGTTCCCTGCTCCCAAAAATTAAAGAACGAATCCAAAACCTAACAAATAAATTTATATCACAATCTTATGCGATTACCCGTCTCGTCGACGGGCCAACCGCTTGTCTGCCGAAGAGGCAGAAAGAGGCTGGGTCCTATATTAAAGTCTACTTGAGAGATTCATTACTGAATCAATCGCGTGCTGTACAAAACACACTCGAGATTATATAGCTCTCGTGGGCATTGCTGTTTCCGCCGATGAGGCGGGTCGACCAGCAGATGAAATCCATACTGCACGACTTTTAATTTTGACATTGAAAGTCTTAATGTGTAGTACTCTGGAATTTCATCGGTTCTCCCTAGAAAGGAGGTGATTCGTGGGAGGAATCAGGGTTATCCTGCCAATGTTCTTAATTTACCGATAAAATCCTCTGAATCTGCGATTTGTAAAATATCCAAACCCAATTTAGCATAAACACCGCTCTTGTCAACACAGTCGTCTATCAATAGAACGTCTCCGTATGATAATTCGTGACTTTTAAGATAATCGTCAAAGAATGGAATTGAATTCTCCCCTACATCGAACTTTAGCATCCTCTTCTCAAAAGAAACTAAAAAGTCGTCAAAATGACTGTCCAGCTTCAAGGCAGGTATCGTATATTTCAGAAAAGTATCCATATTATCTGTGGCAATCACGCAATTAGTCCCCTTTTTCTTGAGATTGTTAATCAAGCCTAAAATTTCACTGCTAACTAATTGCATATCTTCGCAACTTTCAGCAAGGTCAGCAAGAACGACTTCCTTTGAATACCCAAATCTTTTATAAATTAGTTCAGCGATATATTTCTCATCAAATTTTGCCCTCATCCAGTCATCTATCAACTTCTTATTTTCAATAAAAACGAGACTAACGATATTTTTGTGCCAATCGTGTCTTTCGTGACTAGGACTTTCTAGTTGACTCCAAAACAAAGAATTGGAAAGTGTCTTGTTCCAATCGAAAAATATCGTTTTATACTGTTTTTGTTGCATCATTTCTTGAACTTCTTTTGTGCTTTCAACGCTTCTTCTATACACTTCTCTGGGTCAAATCCGAGGTCATCGCACCAACGAACAGATGACAGAATCATATTGCCCATTTCCTTTTGTAATTCTTGTTTTGTGTGAGTTTTATTGTCCTTTGATGCATTCCTCTCCCAACGGCAAATATCGCCAAAAACTTTTCCCATCCGAACGATGATTTGCGAAAGGGTTAATTTTTGTTTGCCCCAAATTTGTCTGCCCTGGTTTAATAAGTCTGATATTTCCATAACTTATTTATTTAATTTTTATTATTCAAACAAAACTTTTGATAATTCAGAGAAGTTAGAAACCACCATATCCGCACCAACAGACTCCAAGCGTTCCTTGGTAAAAGTTGTCGTGATGCCACACGCCTGACAACCAGCCGATTTGGCGGAGAGTATGCCATTATCCGAATCTTCTATTACCAGACACTCACTTGGTTGCTCGTTTAGTTTTTTAACCGTAACCAAATACGGCTCTGGATGCGGTTTTCCATTGCTCACATTATCCGCTGTAACCATTATTTCAAAGAAACTTTCTAAATTGAATTTTGTTAAAATTTTATCTTGCTGAACTTTTCGTCCTGAAGTTGTTAGAGCATAACGATATTTTAGGCTATTCCTCAATTTTTCCAAAAATTCATATACGCCCTCCACTAATTGCATATCTCTTAAAGCATAGGAAAGATATAGCTCAATTTTACGCTCAATCATCTTTTCAATAGGCTCATTTCCATTCCCATATTTTTGACTGGCATAAGAGAAAATGTCTTCTAGTTTTTTACCTCTGAAATTATCCCATTCACTTTTTAACACTTCCAT
The DNA here is from genome assembly GCA_022709735.1 of Patescibacteria group bacterium. GTDB lineage: Bacteria > Patescibacteriota > Minisyncoccia > Moranbacterales > UBA2206 > UBA2206. The sequence goes on from JAKLIG010000003.1 coordinate 33,350, forward strand.
ACCAAATTCACGGCAAACTTCCATTTCTGCTTTTTCGTGGATAGGCTCGGAATTTACAATCACCCCATCCATATCAAATATCAACGCTTTTATATTTTTCATAGATTCAGTGCTTTTTCTATATTTTCAGACCAATTATGTCCACAATTTTCAATCTCAATGACTTGGAATCCTTTTGAACGCATAAACTGCACGGCTTCATCGTCACAGAAGAAATCATCATTCCTTCCTCTAAACATAGTCAGGTTTTCTTTGGGAATTTCATCAAGTCTTTTTGAAAAGTCAACTAATAAAAGTTTTACACACCTTACAATTTCGATTATATATTTGAAAGGGTTTTTTGTGAATTTTTGCCGTTCCAAAAACAACCCTTCGGATAAGATGAATTTAGACCATCGAATAAGCCAAATTAAAACATTTCTTTTTGGCAAGGGCGGATTGACTAAGATTAGCTTTCCTTTTCCATTCCAGTCACGCAACGCTACCAACGCACCCAGACTCAAGCCAATTATGCATACATCCTCAGCGTCTGTATCAATCTTTCCAAACTGCATACTTAAATTGTCATACTTCCCATACAACTTTAATCCAGTCATCCATCCAGGAAGTAATAAAATTTTGTTAGTCATATCAGATTATAAACTTTGTTACCTGCATTAAATTATCCGTATTTATTTGATGCTCATCAATAACCTCCAGATGCGGTTTGGTTCTGTCCACCAGAACAACCAGCCCAAAACCCATCTGCTCTTTAGGAGTCTGTAAATCACCGCTGAATGAATCGCCAACCATTATGGAGTTGCTAAGGTCAATTGATGAGCCATACTCTTCTGATGCCTTCTTGATAGCCTTTTCAAAGAAGTCTCTGTGCGGTTTATCTTCTGGGTCTCCAATACTCAATATATTAAAATCAATTCCTTTTTCACGAAGCAACTCTATCCGTTCCCTTTTTAATGCTTCGGAATAAACTGGGTCATATATAAATTTTCCGTCTGGTTGCATTTTCAATCTGGCATCACTGCTGGTCAATAAATAAATTGGGCGATTATGAATCTTAATCTCTTTTATCAACTCAACAGCATCAGGATAGGCTGATGTTATTCTTGATAGCTCCACCCAATAAGCATCTACCGCTTCGTGGACTAATTCTGGAGTAACTGATATGCCCAATCTGTCTGATGCCATTTTTACAAATATCTCCCTGCTCCATTTCTTCATTGCCCCAAATTCTTTAACTATGCTCGGTTGAAATTTTTCCACAGTTTGAAGCAGATTCTGAAAAGCCTCTTTTCCACCTTCAACACTTTCCCATCCCTTCTCGTTTTTTACTCTATATCCTGAAAGCATCAAATTGTAGTATGCGTTTACCTGATTTTTAACCGCTAAAGCAGTATCATCACCATATTTATTTTTGAATACTCGCCTAATTCCCTCTGTAGCATCGGACGAAACATCTGAAGTATCGCTAAGCGTGTCATCAATATCGAAAAACCAAACTGAATTTTCCCACTTTATTTTATCCATTTCTGAAATACGAGCATTCATAGTTTTTTTACTCTATTATTCCGCTTGGTGTTGCTTAATTAACTCATTCCAATTTTGTCTTGGTGAAACAGCTTTTGACCCCAACTTGCACATAAGACAATCGTTTTCATCATATAAATTTCCTTTTTCTGATATTGCCGATATAACCTCTAAACCTGATAACACTTCGGCTCCTGAGAAATTGCCAATTGTAAGTATTGGCGATTGAACTTTTGCACCCAGACTATTTATTATTTCAATTGTTTTCTTTATGCTACCGCCAGAATAAATATCATCACCGACTATAATGACTTTTTCACCAGCCTTAATATCAAAATTACATAACCCAGTTTGAATATCTACATATCCAAATTTAGCCCCAGCTTGTCTTGCAAGAGCATATGCAACAGCCAAGCCAAAAGGAGGATATGATATAACCCAATCAGGTTTTATATTTCTTAAATTAAGTTCCTTTAGAAAAATGTCTTCTACGATTTCTTCAACTAACGAAACATCAGAAACTATATAGTCAGTATTCAAATACAAATCCGAATGCATTCCGCTTTCCGAGGTCTTAACGTGGAGACTAGAATCATCATACCTCCATACTGCCTTGTCGATTATTAGTTCAGGGATAGTTTTCATAATTAAAATAATTTACCTCCAACCTCCGCAAAGTCCTTGTCAGGCGTAATTAAAATACACTTACCGTCTTTATCTGGAACACCTAGCGTCAGGGATTCAGAAACAAAAGGACCGATTTGTCTTGGTGGAAAATTTACTACGCCCAAAACCAGCTTGCCAATCAGTTCTTCCTTCTTGTAATAATCCACAATCTGAACCGATGACCGCTTTGTGCCAATTTCCGAGCCAAAATCAATAGTCAGTTTATACGCTGGTTTCTTAGCTTCAGGAAAATCATCGACTGCGATTACTTTTCCCACTCTGATGTCTAACTTTTGGAAGTCTTCTATTGTTGCCATATAGTTTATTATTCAGTTATTTTAGACCGATAACAGCCACCATAGCCTCGGTTACTTTTGGCTTATCTCTTCGGAAAGAAAAATATCTATCATCCTCCATTGTGCATTCTTCATTGTTTTCGATATTTTTATAATCAATACCGAGGTCAACCATTTGTTCCTTGATTATGCCCTTGAGGTCGACAAATATCTTGCCTTCTCGTCTGATTACGAACTCAGGATAACTGCCAAATCTGTCCAAAACATCATCCTTTATTTCAAAATGACAGCTATTAATTCCAGGACCCAGTGCGATTTTTAAATTCTCAGTTTTTCCACCAATACTCAGTGTTTCCTTTATCGCATTTCCAATAATTCCGCTGACTATTCCACGCCAACCGCAATGTATCACACCAATGATTTTCTTCTCAGATTCGTATAGATAAACAGGAATACAATCTGCCATTGTAGCTGAAAGAAAGATGTTCTTATCTCTAGTTATGAGTCCATCTGCTTCCAATATGAAATTAGGGCTGGAATTATTAACGATTTCAACCTTTATTCCGTGGACTATTTCGGCAGCAATGATTTTATTTTCACCAATCCCAATCTTTTCAAAAAACCTTTTTCTGTTTTCCAAATTCAAATCGCTGTCCTTAAACAGTTTCATTGAGCCATCTTCTCGTTCAGACATCACCGCTAAAATTTCTGGTATATTTTGGAAAAATTTAATCATTTTTAACATCAAACTGAATTATTTGAAATCCATATTTATCAATATCTTCCTGCGACCAAAAAGACACGTCCTTGGTTTTTATGATATAGGTCGCAGTTGTTTCAATTTTCCTGCCAGTATATTCCTGCTTGTCTTTGTCCCATTCTTCCAAAACCAACGTGTCACCATCATTAACTTCAAAATCAGCCAGACGAAGTTCAAACTTTTTCTTTCCAGCCATTATTTTATCAAAGTATTCTTTCCAAACTTTCTTGTGAATAGTTGCCATATTTTATGTTTTAATAATTTTCTTTATCACTGCGTCAACGAACAACCGAAATGCTGGACGATTCTCCTTATCATAAATAATCTTAACTCCCAGTATATGCCCATTAGAGCAAGCTAGCATATTTTTGGTCAGCGAAAATTTCGCATTGATTATTCGGTCGACATACATCCTTCGTAAGTTACCAGAACCATCTTTTTGATAGCGACAAATACTAACGCCACATTTTTCACAAGAGATGTTTAATAATCTTGAATGACCACCTCTTATTATTCTGTATTTGTCGTTCTTTAATTTTATCTTCGTGTCATTCATATTTTTATTTCTTCACCATCCCCTACCAATTTATAATTATCACCTTCTACCAAAATCGCCTGACCATCCTTTAATACCTTGGTCTCATATCGGCTTTGGGAAATCCTTTCTTTTAACAACTCCCTGTAGTCTGGGTCATAATGTGCCTTAACTAAAAATGGCACCAGATTCATTGCGGTCAAATCCGTTACTCCAAATCTATCTTTTTCTTCGCCTGGTTTTTTCCAAGTGGACATTTCAATCGTGGGGCAGGCTATATAACTTCCAGCACTTGAGCCAATATAGACCGCACCCTCATCAATCATTTCTGCTAGAACCTTATCAAAACCACTTTCACGCACAGCCTTTAACAAATAAAAAGTATTTCCGCCTTCAACATAAATAGCATTTTTATCTTTTAACAATTCTCGCAAGTCATTTTCAGTTTTACCTTCAATGTCCAACACATCAAAATTATACCCCTCTTTGTCTAACATTTCTTTGTATCTTTCAATATAGCCCCTGTTTTGGCTTCCATTTCCTGCCGTTATGATGTAAGCCATTTTTATTTTAGAAATATCATCAAACAAAAGCCTTAAGCCTTTTTCTATAACAAAATCACTGTTTGACGATAGTAATAATTTTCTCATAAATTAAACCTGATGCCTCTTGCTTTTGCTAAATTCAAAATCAACTTGCTTCAAATAGTCTTCCACTTCGTCTGTAAGCAATGTGATAGAATTATCCAGCGTTATAAACTCAGTTGAATTACTTTCCGTATCATAAATTGCAAATGTCGCTTTGCCAGTTTTATGTGCCGAAATTTCACCTGGGTTTACCACCAAGCAGTCCCCAATCTTTTCCTCATTTTTCAAATGGTTATGTCCATAAAACACTGCGTCATATTCACCTGATTTTGCCATTGGCTTCGCAATGTCAGGATAATGAGTCGCAAAAATCCTTTTGCCACCAAATTCCAAGAAATCATAAATGCTATCACTCACTGTCAAATTACTAGCTGGATTTAGCGAAGTTTTAGTTATAACTGATTTATCTCCATCGTTATTTCCCCAGACAGCAAAAACAGGAATTTTTGAAGTAGCCAAAACCTTTGCCACACCATTATTCATAAAGTCACCCAGAAAAATAATCTGCTCGCATTTTTCTTGTTCAATTCTTTTTAATGCTAAAATAATGTTGTGAAAATTTTCGTGTATGTCAGATATGACTGCAATTTTCATATGATTTATTTTATTAAATTATTTACAATTTTAATTCCGCTATATTTATAAAGTCTATTCCAGCATTTTTGCCTGCACCCTCATCCGCCTTACTGTTGCCAATAATCAGATATTCCGATTTCGGATTATTTTTATCATACACCAGATTAAACCCTTCTGGGTTAGGCTTGATAAAATTCACATCATTGCGAGCAACAACCTTGTCGAAAAGAGTATCTATTTTCAGCTCCTTTAATATCGGCATCACTGTCCGCTGGTCATTAGACGTCCATATATACAGATTCGCATATTCTTTTGCCAACTTTATAAGAGGCAACACTACTGGTGACAATTCATATCCAGAATAATAATCTTTTTCATTTTTGTAGCTTATTTCCAGTATTTCATCCCTTGCTTCTTTACCGCCTTTTTCAATACAGACGTTTTGAGCATTTTGAAAACCAAATTCTGACGGATTGAATCCTATCTCATAGCGAGAAGCAACTTCCTCTATTTCTTTGCACCAATTATCCCAATTAATCAGCAATTCGCAAATCGTCTCATCAAAATCAAAAATGATGTGCTTTTTATTTTTCTCTTTTATGAAATTTTCAAATTCTTGTATGTTCATTTTGCACTCAAATCTTTAATCCGATTAAAAACACTTTGATATTCCTCATCCACAACCGAAGCTATAAACTCTTTTCTTTCATCTTCGGTCAGATGAAAAATTTTATCGATTTTCCAAAACTCCAAACTAGTCGCCATTCCGTCTTCCAATTTCAAATCTTTTGCATCCCCATTAAATTCATAGGCATAAACTCGCTTAATCGTGTTGTTTTTCATCCCTGTTTTTTCATCCACACTGCTCCGTCTCATCTTGGTGATATAAATTAAGTCTTTTTCCTCGGCTTTTATACCAGTTTCTTCCTCCAATTCTTTAACGGCTGTCTTCAAATAATCATCGCCAATTTCCACGTGTCCGCCCACAGAAGCATCTAGCAGGTCAGGATAAGTGTCTTTATTTTTAGCTCGCCTTTGAAATAATATCTCACCATTCTTATTGTAAATCCAAACGTGAATCTCACGATGAAGCAATCCATTTTTATGGATGTTTTCTCTCGTGTCTTTTCCGACAATGTTGTCGTTTTCGTCTATGATATTTAGCTCTTGCATATTTATCCGAAATAATTTTCCACCGCAAATTCAAACTGTTTCAAAAACAGTTCCTTGAAATACGAGATATTGTTCTGCTCGTAAAACAACAGCATCGCTTTTTTGTATTCACCTTCGTCCATACTGCGATAAGAAAGGGGGCAGGAATCAAAAGATTGCAAGATAGCATTGCCAGAAAGTCGACTGGTTCTTTTATTGCCATCCACAAACGGCTGGATGTAGGCGATGAGTAACATTAAAACAACAGCTTTTTCAAAGACATCCTTGGTTTCGTTGACTGACTTGCAAGTTTTTTCCAAGGCTTCTCTTATTTGAAACTCGTTGTCCAGTGGTCGGTAATTTGTCCCAGTGATTCCAACCAGAGTTTTTCGCAAGTTTTTGGTCACATTCAAACCATCCACCAGTAAAGAATGGATATTTTCAATTTTGGCTACGGACACAGTTTGGAAATCTCTTTTGTTGCTTCCAATGTAATCCAAAGTCTTCTTATGATTGAGAATCATAGTCGCTTCTTCCTTTGAATGACCAGACGCTTCCTGTTGGTTTTTAATCAGTTGCTCTGTCTCCAAAAGACTGTAAGTGTTTCCTTCAATTTTGGAAGACTTCCAACTGAAGTCGATATTAAGTCTTTCTATTTCTTTCTTAAGGGCATCAGGAGCAATGTCCGCAATTTTCTTTCGGTAAATATCATTCAATTCTGAAAGTCTGCTCTTTTCAGCTTCGGTAAATATATTTCGCAATTGTCCGAAAATATCAAAGTTAAACTTTTCCTTACTTTCTCTCTTGTCAGCATCTACGGAAAAATACTTTTCCACATCTATCTTTTTCAAAATAGAATACTGGGAGGATATTTTATAGACAGCAGTCCGTTTTGATTCTCCCTGCTTTTCAATCAAACTGACTTTCAGCAGTTTTTCCAAATCTCTAGAAACAGTAATTCTGGTAATCTTTTCAAAGTCTTTCTGGATATGCTCAAAAATCTGTCCAATTGAAACAGACTCATTAGATTCAATAAACGCTAGAATTGCGTTTTGTCGTTCGTTTAGTTTATTGCTTGTAATTTTTGGCATAGTATTTTATATCATTTTTATGCTCTGATTATATCATTTATGATATAAAAGGTCAATAAGCAAGCTACTTATTGTCAATGCGTGGCTAATATAAGCCATTTTTATTATATCATTGCTGCGATGGCTTTTTCACCTTTCCCCTACCGTCAATATAGATACTTTTACAATCATTCTCGTTTCCAATAATTCTGGTATAAAATTCGCAACCATCGACAGCTATGGCTTTGCATTCACAACAAGTCATCTTTTTATTGGTGTCATAAGAAATTCTATCTCCACACCTTAAACATTCGACATACGCCCCTTTCTTTAGTTTTTTGTTCATTTTGTTTATGTATATGTTATAAAATGTTGATATTCTATAACATATGTATGTTTTTATGTTATAAATTAAAGCCACGAATCCATATTCATCCCCTTCTCATAAGCCTGCTTCGCTTCATCATCACTCAAGATTCCCAGATAATGGCGACTGGTCGTTTGAATATCCGAATGTCCCAGCAGGACTTGGATGTGTCCGAGACTCACGTTTTTCTTCATTAAGGTCGTGGCAAAACTGTGGCGAATTGTATGAGCTGTGACTGTTTCTGCCATTCCAGCCTGCCTGCGATATCTCCTGAAACTCCGCTGAGCATCATTCCTATCCCAAGGCAAATTTCTTCCCTGCTCACCGATGAGGACAAACTTGTATTTATATCCTCGTCTCTTTAGATATTCCCTAATGCATTTCAGCGACCAACTATTGAAATATATTTTCCGTTGTTTATTTCCCTTGCCGATAATCATTGCTTCCTTTTTATCCCAATCAATATCCGCAATATGAAGATGCAAAGCCTCTCCGATTCTACAGCCTGTTGATATTAAGATTGAAAGAAACGCTCGGAATCTCAAATCTCTTGTGCTTTTCTTGCCGATTGAATTAAAAAACTGCTTTAATTCTTCTTCAGTTAGATACTCAACTCTGCGTTTGGGAATTTTCGGTCTTTTTATTTTCTCAAAGTCCATTACTTGCAGATGCAGTTCGTCCTGACAGAATCTCAACAGCTCTTTGATAATGGATAGATTATGAGCCTTGGTATTTGGCTTTAATTCTCGCCTGTTGTATTCCTTCTTAAGTTCCGCAATGTGCTCCTCGTTTATTTCCTGAACTACTAAATCGCCTAGTATATTTTCAGTCCATTTGAGAGTCTTGCTATATTCATAGATTGACGCTGGTCGCATCTCTTTTTCCAGCTCGCAATAGTCTAGATACAGTTTACCAGCTTCGCTGAATTTTATTGAATTTTGGTCTTTAATAAATAACATCGGATTTCATTGTTTGTCCGATGTTACCTTCGTGTCAAATTAAGTCAAATCGAGTTATCCACTTACAGTATTCGCTGGAAACCAAGTATCTTCTACAGCCTTGGCGGATTGGACTATCTGCTCATTTTGAGATTTCGAGAACGCTGAAAACTTTCTTTTGTCTATTTTATCCACATTCGCCCAAAGCCACTTTCCCTTTTCCGCATATCTAATTCTTTCAACTTTTTGAGAGTCATCCAATTCTTTTACTTTTTCAATAAACCTGTTGAATACTAATTTTGCACTTTCTTTATTCGGAGCAATCGGTTGAAAGAAGGTATCATTTATAATCTGCTGGATATTATCAATAAGAAAATCGGTGTGTTTTTCAATAATTATTTTCCACAAATCATCCAGAAGAGTTTGAATCCTTCCAACACTAAATCTCAGTATCGAAAAAAACTGGCTTATATCTTGAAGTGAACTTAATTTATTCAGCACAATCTCTTCCATCTCCTTCTTTGTCAATAACGCACCTTCCTCATTGACCTTTGAAATAGCAAATGTCCAGATTGCGTCATCCATATTACTTATTCGTTCAGAAATTGCCTCTTTTAATTTCGGTTTTTTGTCTTCTGCATATTTAGCAAGGATATTATATCTTATGCTCCTCAGATTATTATCGGCATCGTGAGCTGTATCGTTTATCATATCTTCAGCAATCTTAGCTATATCACCGCTAACAATTCCCTTATTCATTCTCGGTGCCATATCTTGAATTTTAGTCAAAACTAATTGCTTGTCTTGAGAATAATACTTTACGAGCCAATCAATAACAACTGCCGAACTAAATTTTCCAAAAGTATATTCTGAGAAATAATTAAAATCCTCATTATTAATGAAAACGAATTTCTCCTTATACTTTTCGGTTAAATCACTCTCGGAATGTTTATCAAGCCATTGCCAAAATATCTTGTAGTTTTCAATTCTGTTTTGTGATGGAAATTGCTTGTAAAATTCAAAATCCAACGCTAATGTTTTTTCTAAGAAAATTGAATGCAACTTATAATCGGCAGATATATCAGAAAGTGCTTTTACTACAGTATTAACACAGGCATTTCTTTGGTTATAATCAGGGATACTATTTGCCTTCTCAACAAATTTATCCGCCCCTGCTGTTATTTTTCCTTCTCCACTTGCTATAAGGACTTGTTTTATTTCATCAGGATTGCCCCTATCTACTATCAATGCGAAATCATCAGCAGAAACACCTCTGGAATCACCGAAGCCTGCATCGGCTGCAAGATAAAGAAACGGTCTTATATCTGAAACCTTTAAAATAGCACCATCAAAAAACCTTGGTTTTTCAAAAAGAAACTTGAGTATGAAATTTTTCTGAGACGGAGAAAGCATATTTTTCAAAGATTCTATTCTGAAATTGATACTGTCGTTGTTTTGTTTATCTGCTGCATATTCCAATGCCGACAATAAATCTACATCCTCAATAATCTTTTCGAATAGTGGGGCACACAATTCCTGTATCATCAAAATTCTAATAACGAGAAGAGGATTATTTTCCATCTCAACAAAGTAATTTTTATTTCCTTCATCAGATGCTTCTTTAAGATTTTTAATAATTCCGAAAGTAAACAAAGTCGTATCAAGGAATCTTAAGATATGTCTAAAGTTTTTTTCAAAATATCCAGACAAATACTCTTTGAATTTTGTCTGGTCTTCAACTTTTGGAAGTATGCCACTTATTTCATCTGACTTTTTTGCAAATGTTTCATCGACAAAGCTACGCAATTCGCTATCTATAGGCAACGGCAATCTCCAATAAACATTAAATATCTTCTTCAAAAATCTTCTACCTTCTTCAATTTTCTCAGGTTCTCCTCCCTTCGGAAGTAAATCTTGTCCTAAATATCGCTCAAGAACAGTATGGTCTCCTGCTACAATAAATGTTAATTCCTTTTTGTCGAAAAATGTTCTCAAATTATCAAGAACATTTCTAGCGACCTCTGGCGTTACCCTATCTAAATCATCAACGAACACGACCAACTTTATTCCATCGAACTGCTTTATATACTGGTTCAATAAATTCTCAAAACTATCCAACGTAGAAACTGCCTTGCTACTCTTCTGAACGGATACCATTTTGCCAAAAAGAAGAGCTACGGCTGGAATAGCCAATAATGTTATCGCCCACTTAAATTCCTTGACAGCATTTCTATATTCCAATGGTAATCTTGAATAAATCGCTGGGATTGCCAACATCACCACGATTGAAAATATAAACCACCCTATATGAATCTTATTGCTTGATACATCATAATATAAATTGAGCGTATCATTCCTATTGAATATCCAGTCTTTACATTTATCCAATAATTTTTTATTAATCTTTGATTTTATCAAGGCTAAAAAACTCCTCAAGAATGAAACTTTGTCGCTTGCAAATTTCCACGGATTAAAATCAACAACGGTAAATCCTTCCTTATTTAGGCTATACTCTAAACTTCTTAAAAATGTTGTTTTCCCTTCGCCCCATTTTCCTGAAATTCCAAATATGAAAGAATCACTATGCTTAGAGTGATTGCTCTTTATTGTATCCGATACCTGCTGGATGAATTGTTCTCTGCTTTTTAGTTTTGTATCCATATTTTATGCTTTCATCCTACTCTTTTTCGATTCCAAAGTAAAGAATTTACGCCCAATTTAGCGAAATTTTAGCCTGTGTGCGATTTTTCCTTGGAATTGGATAATTGATATCACATCATAACAAAACCAGAGCCTTTCCGCCCTGGCTTTAACTTGCCATATTTATCATTGCTAACTCACAATAATGGCAAGTCCCAACATCAGGGCAATCAGACAAACAACGAGTATGACCAATGTTCCTTTTGAGGATTTCTGAGGCTCTGGCAAATCGATATTTATATGCGGATTGTTTCTTTGTTCATACATCATCTTTTGCCCTATCGGAGTATTTACTGGAATCATTGTGGTGCTTCCGCATTTTGGACAAACATTTTTCCCACTGCCCCCTCGGCTCCAGATTGAATAAATAATGCCTGGGACTAGAAAAAACCACCATAAAATAAATTCGATAAAGCCATTTCCTCTCGCTTTCTTATTCGCTTCGCCTGTGTATCCGCAGATAGTGCAAATTAGTTGTGTTTCCATATTATTTATATTTATTGTTTATAAATACAAAGAGGGACAACTCCTACTTGGATTGTCCCTAGCTACTAACCAGTTACGCACCTTTCGAGAGTTGCCCCTCTCTGTGCATAACTGGCTGACGAACTTTTTATGTTCGCCTTGGTTAGTAGCTAGGTATTTTGTATTTCTATATTACGTTATAAAAGAGCCTTGGTCAATGTATTTCCGCCATTTTCATTCCCTGCCTCAATTCTGGATTGGCTATATGCAAATATCGTTCTGTCGTTGAAATTGACCTGTGTCCGCACAATAGCTGGATGGTTTTCAGGTTCACTTTGTTTTCCAGCATCCGCACACAGAAGCTATGCCTGAATGAATGCACTGAAATTCCAGCCCTGTCCACTTTCGCCTTTTTGAGATAATCCTGAACCATAATCGCCACTCGTCTTTGTGTCATTCTTCCACCAGTCCTATTGGCAATCAATGGTGCCGAGACTTCTTTATTTTTCACGAAAACTTTTATTAGTTTGGCAAGTCCAGAATTTATCGGAATGATTTGTTCCATATTTCCCTTTCGCCTGATTTTTATCGTCTTGGCTTCCATATCAATATCTCCCACGCTGACGCCTGTCAGTTCTGAGAGGCGGAATCCTGTCTCCACTAAAATCCTAATCGCCACTTCTGCTCGTTTATCTTTTCTCACCGCTTGTAAAAGTTTTCTAATTTCCGACTCTTGCAAAAACATTGGCTCTTTTATCACCACCCTCGGCAATGGCAAATTTTTAGTGGGATTGTTTTTAATAACATCTTCATCTTCCAAGTATCTAAAAAAACTTCTGATGGTTGTTAGCTTGGCTCGCCTTGTTATCGGCTGATTGTTTTTTTCTGATAACGAAAAGAGGAAGGTTTTTATTCCCTCCCTCTTAACGTTCCTAATTGAACACTTACTCTTGCCTATAAACTTCCAAAACTCTATCAAATTGTCGTTGTAAACTTTAATGGTATTCGGACTCAAATTCCGTTCCTGCAGATAACTTATAAATTGACTTATATATTCACCCATTGTGGCTATTTACTCTTTACAGCAACACGATAGCTTACACGTTTTATAAGTCAACTAAAAGTTACCCACTCCTCAAATGTGCCGAATTTCCAGCGGAATATGGTAATTGTCCACTGTAATTATGGATTCATAATCCGTGCCAATTTTGAAACTCTTGTCCTTTTCTCGCAGAAAGAAATTATCCAAATCGAAAAACAAAACCATTTTCTCGGTGGTGATATGTGCTTTCTCACCTATTTCTTCCACTAGAAGAAAAGTAAACATTTTCTGCAAATCCCTTTTTAGCTCTCCGCCAAACAGCGTGAACGCAATCTGGTCATCGCTAACTTCAAAATGACATTCCGCCATAACTTTCCCTTCGTTATTTCTCAAATAATACATTCCGCTATTTTCATCAATTTGCCTAATGCAATGTTTCAAAACAGGAAATGTCTTGTGAACATTAAACAAATTATGCGAAATCCTGCCCTCCAAACCTCCTCTTGTAAACGCAATGGTTACAAACATAAATTTAATCTTAATAATTAAGGATACTAATAAGTGACTATTAGACCTTGCCTAATATCTCTTTGATAATCGGCATACAGCGTAGATACCACTATTCCGAACATCACGGACATAAATATCCACGCCAACGCTACCTGCATCTTAGTGTTCATAGTTTCATTGTTCTCCGCCACGCTTCCAATTGGCTGAGTTGCGGAAATTTATTTTGATTATGCTCTGCCCTATTTACTCCTGCCGTGACTTTTACTTCTAACTTTTCTTCTCTTTTTAGTTGCTCTTCAAATTCCTCCATCGTTGGACTCTCTGAAATTAAAACTCCAGCCGTTGGTTTTCGCACGCTCGCCACTTGCATCAAAGCTATCGACAATGCCATTGCGTGGTCAGAGAATTGCGAACTGGGATGGTCGAAGCGATAGCCGTAGCTCTTCTGCTCTAAATTCAGCGAGAGCAGTTCCCTTTCCAGTTCTTTGTGAGGTGGAAATTTTACTAGTCCGTTGTGGATGAAATAATATAAATTGCGACTTAGCTTTTCCACGTTGGAACCGCTGAATGTAAACTCCTCTATACGACAATGCCGTTTAAGCCGTTCTATCGTTCCTTTGAGATTCCAAGGGTCAACTATGATTTTTAATCTGGTAAAATTCTGCGATGCCAGAAGCATATCCTCTTCAATGTCCGCTATTTTTACTGGGTCTGTTTTCGTTCCCTGCCAAGCTGTGATTTTATCCACGATGACCATTCCATCTTTTTCTTGGTGGAGAATAACTGCCACGCTCTTATCTTTTACCAGACCAAGGTCGCATCCATAAAAATACTGGTTGCCCTCTTCGCCTTTGAATTTTGGCTTCATAAATTCGTCTCGGCACTGCATTACATCTTCTCTGGTGAAAAACGAGTTTTCTCCCCCTGTCCAACGATTTTCCCAAAACCTCTGAAACACTGCTGGTGGAAGTTCTCGTCTTCTCTCTTCGATAAATTCTTTACTTATCCAACTTACTTCTGGAACGTGCGACCAATGAAAATACATCTTTGGATTTTCCTTGTTGAGTCCTTTTTCGTAAAGCGAATAGAGCGGAGTTACGGTGGATGTTCCAGCGTAGGTAACAATAAAGCGGAGAGGCTGTTTTCTGGTCGGTGAAAATTGTAAGGCATCCAATAAGTCTCTATTTTTCTGATTCCAGATTTCATCTCCTATAACACAGCTAGGGTCTAATCCGTGAGCCGAAAAACTTTCCGCACTCAAAACTTTGTAAACACTGCCTGTGCTGGGAACGACAATCTTGTCTCGGTATATTTTGACACTGCCCAGTAGGATTGGGTTTCGTTCAATGGCTTTCTTGGTTTTTTCCCAAATGATGGACGCTTGGTCTTGGGAATACGCAATCGAGTAGACATTGTTCGGTTCATCGAATATCTCGTCACAGAAGAGCATAAACAACGCCACACCGCTTGCCAGACTAGACTTCCCTGATTTCTTTATCATTCCCACCAGAGCGTCAGTATATATCCTTAGCCCATTCTTACCTTTGGTTTTGAATATATCGTTCAGAATTTTTCTCTGAACTGGCTCTAGAACTATTGTCTTTCCGCTTTCCAGAAAATACTGTTCTTCCAGAAACACGCAGATGTCATTTTGATACTCAATCAATTTTTCAGTTGTTATCGGTTGTATTTTCATCGTCTTCAGGAATTATTACTCGTGCTGTTTGATTGTTTATGGGTCTCGCTTTTTGCAAGGCTTCCGCAAAACAAAAACTTTGCACATTTGTTAAGTTTAATCTTGCTCTTGCCTGCGGTGTGATGCCCAATGTCTCAGCCAACTTCATTACGACACGCTCCACATTATTTTTGTATGCCAGAATAGGTTGAATATCCAAGCCATCGTCTTTAGCCTGAAACGGACCCACATTTGATACCCAGCGTTCGATAATCAATAGAAAGCAAAAGTTTTTAACAAATCTGTCCACAATGAATTTATCGATGGGTCGGATATAATCCAGTCCTATAATTTCCGAATATACCTCATCTTGGAGTTCCAAAATTGCTCGGCATTGCTTCTGGTCTTTTTGATATTGCTTGCACTCCGAAGAAAAGATGCATTGATTACAGCTCGGAACTGGAGCAACATTAGTTTTGAAGAATTCAAAGGCTCCGTGTTTTCTTTGCACTTGCAAATTTTTCTTAACAGCCTCCAGTCCTGCCTCACTGAAGTTATAACCTGCGGTTTTCAATTTTCTATTACGCCTGGTCATTTTCTGGTTTTTGCTTTAAGTAAAGGTCGCAGATATAAAACAACTTCTCGCCTTTATTTTTGCCGATAGCTATTTCCAACGCTTCGTTTATCCTTTTCACTTGTTCTGGGTAAACCGCAAATGTCATAGCTTGGGGCAACTCTTTTTCTCTTTCATCCGCATCTTGCTTTAGCTTATCCATAAATTCTTTCGTAACCTGCGTGATAGCTAAAGTGTCCTTGAGTCTTTCGGCTGAACAGCCAAGTTTAACGCTCAGCTCATCCAACGTGAATTTTTGATTAAGTTCCGAAACAATGCTTGCTAGTTTGGTCGGACTCATTTCCCCTCGTTTACTGTTCCAAGCGATGGTCAGTATCTTTTTGTGGTCTTCGTCTTTGGGATTAAATCTTACAGTCGGAACTTTTTCAAATCCTAAAATTTTTGCCGCTCGCCAACGGTGCTCTCCGTCAATAATTTCGTTATTATCGTCAATAATTATCGGTTGACCAACGAAGCCATTTTCCTTAAAATCTTCGACCAAGGAATTAAAGGCATCGTCCGTCATAATGTTCGGATTATACGTGTTTGGCTTTAACATTTCTATCTCTACTAACTGAACGTCTGAATAAATTTTGTATTGGTTTTCGCTCATAAAATTAATCTGTTACTAGAATATATTCGCAATTATTCTCTTGCCTGCCTGACTTGGCGATATTTGCAATCGCCCATTGGTGCTTGAGCGTAATCAGTCTCGCATTGGGTTTGTATCTCTGAAGCACCCCTAATAACTCTTCACCCTTTATCCCTGAATCGGAGTTGGGATTGTATCCCATACTCACCACGAAGTTCTCAATGAAACTGGCTTTTTCAAATAATCTGTCGAAATTTTCCAGAGCGTTGTTTTTGTTGAACGCTGTGTCATCAATTTCTACATTCAGTTTTTGTTCCAAAATCTGGTCTAAAATTTTGTAGTGAGAACTATAAATCTGCGAGCCTCGGTAGGGGCTATCCATATAGACCGTGTCAATTTTCCGATTTTCTTTTCTCAATTTATCCAGAAGGTCAAAACAATCCGTCTGGTAAATTTCGTGCTCTTCGCCATTATTGAAAATAGCTCGGTTAATTTTATTTTTGATTGCCACCAATCTTTTGTATTCTGGCTGAATACTAGCTGCAATTTTCTCTGCCCTCGCCTCACTACTTACGCTTTCAATCAGTTCCACAATTCTACCCTGCATAACCATTTCGTTGTCCTTCTTTCCCACCTGAAAACCGCCAAATTGTCGCCCTGAAAGGATAAACTTGCTTAGCAGGTATTCAAGCTGTTCCCTTTTTGGAGATTCATATTGCTTAGCCCTAGCAAACCCATTGTCCAAGACTTTCGCAGTTTCAGGTAGAAAAATCTCTGGCACAAAATTCTTCTGAATGAATCCGTTATTTTCTAATGGAACGAATAAACTTGCCACATCTTCTTCTGAGATTCTGACATTATTATTGGCGATGACAGCTATTCCAAAAATTTTACTGCGTCTCGCAACGTCTCCACCAATTATCTTCATCCCCATAACCTTTCCCCTGAGAGAGACAGCTCCAGAACCCATAAAGAGGTCAAGCAAAACATTACCTCTAAAATATGGGCTAATGGAATCTAATAATTTCGATTTTGAACCCAGGAATGGCATCAAAACCTGATAAATCTTACTTGCCATCGGTTTTTTTCTCGGTTTTGTCAGCTTCTGCTAGACTTTCGACCAAAAATCTGCACGCCACAGCGATTGTCATTGATTTTGATTGTCTCAATGCTTTTTCAGCTTCTAAGATTGGCAATCGTTCTTTTTCGCTGAACACGATATAGTCTTGGCGTTTTTTTGAATCGCCAGACAACTCATTGATTATCTCTTCAATTTTTCTCATATTAGTTTTTCTTTTAGTAATTATTTTCTGCTCGTAACTCGTAGACTCTTATACTTTTTGCTTCCTCGCAATGCTCGACTCAATACGCCACGAGGCAGTTTCATCTCCAGCTCTGCTTTTCTGGCTGAAGCAAACTCTATTACTCTATCTCCATTTATTATCACGATTGATTTTCCATTGGTGCGGTTTTTGGCTTTCTGAGTTGTCCAGCAGATATTGTCTGCCATATAACCCTTAGTTAAATTCATACGCTGAGGAACTGGAGCTAACTTTTTATCAAAATGGCTGTCATAATAATCGTTGTAGATTTTCCGAAAAACATCGTCCGACTGACTGAATGATTTGAAAATTCTCTGAGGTAAAATTTCCAAGCCTTGCTTGATTGCCTCAAATTTCATCTTGGCATACCTGAGAGTCAAAATCCGTTTTTCGTTTTTGATATAATCATCCATAAATTTGTCGCCTTTTGAATCGTCCATCAGCTAGACCTACCAATCAAGGTCATTTATCTGCTTTTCAATTTCAGTCTGCTCGCTTGTTTTCTTTCTGAAATAGAAGTTCGGACTTTTCTCGCTTTTTCGATTTTTGCTTTTGAACGCCACAGCATTAAAAATTTCTCCGCTGGGAACCACCACCCTGAGGGACAAAAATTGTTCTCCTTGTTTGGTTTTTCTTATCCAGACCGAACACTCGGCACACTCTGGAATTTCGTCATAGTTACTCATACCTTTTATTTGATTAAAAATTATTGCTAAATTCCTGCGATTTGCACACTGATTTTTGGCTAGGGTATATCAACCTATACTGAACGGCTTTACGCCTCTAAAACCGTGGAAGACCCCTGGCAAAATCTAACGCTAATCTCCCAGTAGTTCTGTCATCCGCTTCTCTGCCTTCTTTATGCAGTCGACTAAATCTTTCAGCGATTTCAATTCTTCTTCTGAATACACAGGAGCATTAGCCACAAAATCTCTGAGAGCACTGCCAACTGTCGGAAAATATCCTCCGAGTATCCACTTCCATTCGCTTTTCGCTTGTGAACCATCTGGTTTTGCCCCAGCTCTGACTCTATATTCCAGCGTGTAGTTGTTATCCTCAACTGACATTCTGGCATAATCGGTTATTTTGATTGGGTTTTTTATCATACTTTTTACTCTGAATGATTGATATAATCTCGTAGCTCATAGACTCTTACCTCAGAAATTAGAGAATTAACTAAATGCGAGGCACTCGCACTTTTATTATTTATATGGTCATATACAGAACAGATACAGAATATAAATAATAAAAGATTCTAAACTATCTTCTATACTATCTTCTAATGATTACCAATCTATCGCTTCAGGTTTGTGACTGGGTTGGTGTTCAGGTTTACCGTTCGGTTTACTTTGGCTATCGGTTGGTTTTGGCTCTAACAAGGATATTTCCAGCTTTCCGTATGTTCCCTTTTTGGTTCTCTCTTGTTTCCGTTTGATAATTTTCAAATCTACAAACTCATTGAATATATTTCTCAGTGTCGTATATCCGACTCCAGCCATCTCCATAACTTTCACTCCCCAAGTTTCATATTCATCCGCTGAAGAATCACTGGCAACTTGAGTCAGAACCGTATAGACCGCTGTTCTGGACGTGAGTTTTTGACCTTTATACTTTTTCTGTATCAGCCTTAATATATCCTTACTCTGCCAACAAAAAGGATTGTCCCTAAATACTCTAACTTTTATATTTTCTTTGCTCATAAATTTCGGACAGAAAAAGGGCTACACGTTGAGAGAATAGCCCTATGTCTGACCTCAACGTTAATTATTTTCACTATTTGCTCATACAAACAAAAAGAGCCAGAGAAACCAAGCGAAATAAATTCACTAAATTTCTCCGACTCTTAACTGCAAGCCAAACTCATTGCTCAGTCATATGTATCGTGTTTGGTTTGCTTGGAAACTTGGAAGTTTCCTATGCTATTGTGCCTTAATTATATCAAAGTCACAACCAGTGTCAAGAGTCATTTTTCTAACTTGTCAATTTTTGAAGATATTTGTGTCCTTTAGCTTCTCAAATTCTTTGCCTTTTATTTTGACGTGGAATCTTATTCCGTTCTTTTTGCAAAACTTGGCAAGAGTTTCCGAACATTCCAAATAAAATTTATCCTTGTTTGGATATGCTGATACTTGCGAGTTATAATTCCAAGAACCGAAGACTATTTTGTCCACAAATTTAATTTTCTCCAATAACTTCAGAAAATCTTGCTCAATAATGTTGGGGGTCGGATATGGCTCAATACTCACCCAAGTCTTCAGACCTTTATCGTGCAGATATTTAAGAGTCTCTAATCTCTTGCCGACTGGTGACGCCCCTGGCTCATACATTTTCTGGAATTCTGGGTCTAGAGAAACTAGCGTGATGCCATATTCGTTCTTTTTGCTGTATTTATCATCCGCTAATTCTTTCGGACAAATTCCCTTTGTAAGCGTTGTTACTCTGATGCCGTTTTTGTTCAGTCTAAAAATTATTTCTAATGACAACTCTTTTATTTCTTCCTGCTTAAACATAAAAGGGTCAGTTGAAAAACAAAGATGCACCGCTTTGATTTTATCCTTGAGTTTGGAAATTTCTTTATCCAATAACTCCAGTGCGTTTTTTACTAACTTCGGTTTAATCCATTCGGCATAATCTTTGATTTTCCCATACCGTATTTTCTGCATCATCTCGTAGCAGGGAAATTTGCATCCGTGAGAACAGCCCTCAATGTGATTAAGGCTGTAGTCTCCATAATTCACCTTGCTTTTATAGAGCAAAGATTTTCTTGTGATTGATTTCATAAACTCTTCGTTAATTTGTTAATGTTTAGTTTGTATCTGGAAAATAGCTGCAGTCTATCTTCCAGAATACTGACTAATCCTCGTTGGCGTAGTAATACTCTCCGTCCTTATGACATAGGTCTTCGCCTGACTCAATCCACGCCAGTGCCCTGCGAAATCTAGCCTCATCCCTCATTCCAGACAGGGCAAATAATTCTATTCGACTACTGCCTGGAAATTCAACCATCAGGCTGTAAATGTTTTCCGCCTCGGCACTTCGCATATCAATTATCTTATCCTCGGTATTAGTCTTTTCCTTTTCGTTCTTCATAATTTTTCACCTCCTTCTAGTTAAATTATTAACACTTAGCGTCCGCTTGTCTGAGTTAAAAATTCCACTTTTTCATTTTTATTGTTCCATCTTGAGTCGATACTGCCTTCTTCGTATAGCGAAGCCATAGCCAGAAGAAAGTAGTATTCGTGGTCACCGAACATTTCGAAGATTTCATCAAAACTGCAGATGGGATAATTTCCTATAATTTTTCGCAGTTCTTCCTTATTTTCTTCGTGGTTTTTCTTACTTGGTTTTTTGATTTTCATAATTTTATTAGTTTAGTTATTTATCGCTTCTTTTAGAGTCGCTTCCAGTTGCCCAGAAGTTACGAAGCATTGCGACTATTTAGCTACTTCACTTACCCAGTTTTTTGGGGCTTCGTCCCAATAGCCATTGAGAAATGCTGTTGCACCGCACCTAAGGCACCTGAGTTCCAACTCTAACTCATCAAAGTTGCCATTTATTTCGTCATCACACTGATAGCTAGTATCCCAAATGTGTTGTCCCTCCTTTTTACACACTTTTTCATTTTTAGTCATACTTTTTAATGTTAAATTTAATTATTTTACTTGCTTCCTTTAGAGTCGAGCCAGTTGCCTAGCATTACGAAGCGTTTCGACTTTAGTTAATTAGCTCATACGCCTCCACCATCCTTTCTAGTGTCAGCACTTATATCAAAATCGTTCATAATTTCTTTATGCACTCTTTCCACTTCACTAAACGAGGTGTTGCCTAGATAATATCTTTCGGTCACAGATGGCGTGGCGTGTCCGAGAAACCGCTGAACGACTGAGAGACTGGCGTTTTGATGAAACAAGAGGCTTGCACTGGAGCGTCTCAGTAAATGAGGGTGGATACTGATAGCAAACCCAGCTCGTTTTCCGTGATTACGCAATGCCCTCTCGCAGTCGTTAGCACTCCAACGTTTGGGTTTGTCGGTGCCGATGGTCGCAAACAACGGCTCATTTATATTTATTTCAATTTTGTCCATATGATTAAAATTATTTCTTATTAGCGTATTCAATCCGCATTGCCAGATACTTTTTGATATAAGCTATTGCCAGTTCGTTGAATATCAATGTGTGCATCTTTCCACCTTTCGCAACTACACGAGCTGTGCCTGATTCTAAATTCACATCTGAAATGTTGAGTTTGAGTAGTTCCGATACTCGGCAACCACTGGAAATTAGACAGATGACCGCAGTTTTCAGTCTAAGTCTGGAAAGCGTGTTTTCTCTCATAGAATTGATTAGCTTTTGCAATCCATCCTTATCCAGCGTGGTGACTTGCTTGGCTGGGATTTTGAATTTCTTTATTAAGTTGTGGTCGAAAACTTTCATTCCTCCTCCGCCAGATACTTCAGAAGATTCTTCAGAACAACGAGATGATGATTCTTCCGTGAAGCACTAAGCTGTTTATTGTTTAATTGCTGTTTCAAATTGGTTATTGTGTGTCCATCTATTTTTCTAACATCTATGTCTTCTAGAAGGATGACCAGTCTCTGGGAAACCTCCTTGTATTTATTGACGGAGTTTTTGGATAATAATCCGTCAGCTTCCACCCAAACGAAATACCGCTTGAAACACTCGGATAATTTTAATTTGTTAGAAAATAGAAAATTCATTTTATTACTTTTGCATCTTACTTTCTTCACCGTAGCAAATTTTAATCCTGTAAATGGGTGCTGATGTTTTTGAAATTTCCATCGTTTGCAAATATCCGTTTCTTCATCGTCTCTATTTTTAGGGTAACAAAAAACACCCACATAAATGGGTGCCGATGTTTTGTAAATTTTGAGGTATTTAGAAGACTATTCTGCGATTCAGAGAATCTCGGATATTAGCTTTGAATTCACCTAACTCGCCTTTTATCTTATCGACATAGAAATCGCCAAGGTCGTTATCTTCGTCATACATAGAAGTCGATATTTCGCCATAAGTCATTCCCTTTTTCTGGAGTTCCCAAATGCGATAATTTCTCTCGAATTTTTCCGTCAGATGAAGTTTTTGAATTTTACGAATCCTGTCTTCTCTGGAAGTAAGTGATTTTTGAATCCTCGGTTTTTCTCTTTTATAAAGACTAATAATATCGCTTGGTTTGGTAAAATAGTTCGTGGTAAATGTAACTTTAACAAAATCGTCCTGTGCAATAACTTCCAATCCTTGCCTCTTCATTATTTTATCCTTATTTCCTCTTACATTAAGTTTCTTCATTTCTAGCTTAAGATATTCCAAATTATAGTCTTTCGGATTCTTTTCTGAATAAAATTCTCTTTCGTAAAAATCCCTGAGCATCTCACCCAACCCTGTTAACTTAGTGAATGGAAAAATAGTTAGTGTCCATTGGCTGGTAAAAAAACTCGTCTGCGAATCCTCTATTCCATTGACTTCAATATCGAATCCTCTGACGAACCTACTACTGGCATTTCCTTTTACCCTGCAGTGTAGTGCATCTTCATAAACAGAAGGATAGACAACGCTGGAGAATTTATCCCAATTCAGTTTATAAGAAATTAACTTTTCAATTATTGGAGCAAGATTGATTACGTCTTTTTCGTAACATAACTTGTGCCTATAAATTAACTTCTCCGCTTCTCGGTAGATTGCTTTCGTATCTTTTCCTGATAACCAACTGCTATATTCCTTGTCTGAATTAAAACCGCTAAACGGAATCGCCATCCGTCCTCTAACTTTTCTCACTTCATCATAAAATTCATCATTAAGAACCAAATAAACCAATGACTGGAGTATATTTTTAGCCCTAGTGACTATTTCTGTATCACTGAACTTTTTCCTCCTATACTCGAAAATACCATTCATTTCAATTGCATTTTCAACAAATACTTTTCTGTCTGACTCTAAAAATTCCCTGCTGGATTTTCCTGCTCTCTTTTTATCCTTGTCAATTTCGGACAGCACTTCGACATCAGCATCAATAACTGCCTTAGTGCCTCTTCCTTGATAAAATTTATGTCGTGACATTTTATATGATATTTTATGCTATGCCAAAATTTTACCACAAAATCAGTAGTGAAGGTATTGCTCGTGAGCCTGTTTTGCCTTCTCCGTATCCTGAAGACCGACATAATATCGAATTGTTGTATCAAGGCGTTCGTGACCGAGCAGGGTCTTAATCTCGGTGAAGGGGCAGTTATTGAACGCTAGGTGCGAAGCAAAGCAGTGGCGGAGACTGTGTGGCGTAATGTGCTTATTCAGCTTCGCTTTATTTCTAGCGTTCTTAAAATATCTCGTTAAATCCTGATTCTTAAGCCGTCTCACAGTTTTGTATTTTACAAAATAGGAAGTAACAAAAATTGCTTCGTGTGTATCCTTTCTGCGATTCATATATTGCTCAATCCAAGATATGGCATCATCAGTAAAAAACACGACTCGTTCTTTATTCCCCTTTCCGATAATTCTTGCTTCTCTATTTGTGTAATCGATAGAATTTCGATTCAAGCTAAGTGCTTCGCTAATACGCATTCCACTTCCGAGTAAAACTTCGACTAATGTCCTAAACCTTAATCCTGAAAGTGTTTTTGTATTTATGGATTCTCTGAAGCGTTTAATCTCATCGGAATTTAAGTAGACCACTTCACGCCTTGGACGCTTGGGAATCGTGATTATGTCTGGATTGATTTGAAGCTGGGCGGAGTAGTGTTCACGATAGTATTTCAGAAGTCCTTTGATACAAGCGAGACAGACTCCAATGAAAACTTCTGAATTTTCTCGTTGGTGTAGAATCTGTTTCAGTTTGAAAATATGTTCCATCGTGAATTTCTCCAATTCTATGTCGCCAACATCCCTGACAAAGCATTTTAGTCTAGACCGATAACTAACGATTGAACTCTGAGCAAAGCGTTTTTCAACTTGTAGCCAAGTTAGAAATTCCTCACCTGTGTTTTTTATTGTTCGTGCTTCCATATTTTATTTTATATTTATCGTAGTTGAGCATAATGTCGAAGCAGTCTTTATTGCTGAGCATCTCGCCATATTTGATTGCAATCAGGCGAACTGCGTTGATGTCATACATATTGGTGAGTCCGCTTTTCCTTACTTTTTCAAAGGTTATAAATTTAGCTTTTGTCATATATTTTTATTAAGGCAATGACACATTAGCTTCGTGGCACACGAAGTCAAGGCGAGTTATCCACTCCAGCGGAGAACGGAGGCAATAGCAAAAAACCGCCAGATTGTGGCGGTAAAGCGGAGCAAACCGCTAGTTTTCTTGGAATTTAAGTTTCCGTATTTTGATTAACGGATACAGCCCAATTAAAAGAAAAATTGCCACCGAAGTAGCCATTAAAAGCATCATTGAAAATTTATCCAGTATTATTCCGCCAGTAAACATAAAGGCTGTTGCTCCTGCACGAATAAGCAGACTATTTAGAGAAAGAACACTAGAACGCACTGATTTTGTAATAACTGCATTCATATCAACCATAAGTTTTGTTTCAAAATATCCACGCATCAAATGAGCAACAAACATTCCAGCAAGGGCAATTATTGGCAAGCTGGTTATTCCAACGGACAAAACAGCAACTAACAAAATAAGCGTTGCGATAACAACATTCAATTTTGAAAATTTCTCGTAAAACTTTATTCCAACCGCTATGAGCAGTGTAGCGATGCCTGCCAATACGCCCCAAGAAGCAACGTTAAGTCCCAGACTTAAAAACAACGGATTATACAACCACTTAAAACTGAAGAAAAAGGCACCTATCAGAGCAGAAACAATCATTATGTTCAAAAGCTGTTTATTGGTTACCGCATATTTCAAACCTTCAATGCCGACACCAATCAGATTATTATTTTCAGTTTTTCCTCGCACTCTGATTTTGGTCGTGATAACCATAACTGACGCACCAATAAGGAAAACAGCTGTAAGATATAACGGAATTCTCAAATCAATTGCAGAGACAAAACCACCAATTGAAACAGCTAAAAATGTCACGATTATCCCATACGCCTTAACTTGCGAATAATCCTTTTTGAAATTATTGGACACTGTATGCAGAAGAGCATTGTCGCTTCCTGATACAAGAGACCCACCTAATGCCAACAAAAACAGCGTTAG
This sequence comes from Patescibacteria group bacterium, assembly GCA_022709735.1. GTDB lineage: Bacteria > Patescibacteriota > Minisyncoccia > Moranbacterales > UBA2206 > UBA2206. The sequence continues at coordinate 58,969 of JAKLIG010000003.1, forward strand.
TCCATAAAACCAAATAGTGCCTGAAAGTGAAAGCAATATATATGACAAGGCAAGAATTATGTATCCCCAGAACACGGATATTCTGTGAGAATAATAATCCCCAATAACACCAGTCGGATATTCCAAAAGAACGCTCATCACATAATAAAAACCTATAAGCTGAAAAACGAGAGCCGTAGAAATATCCCTGCTGGTTAAATATAAAACCATCGTTGCCACCCAAAAGCGTGCAGAGAAAAGTATTTTTGCTATTTTTACTTTTGTCAGGTCAGTCATAAATATATGATACCACAAAAGCACAGCGGAGCGGAGCTGTGGACTCATACAAAAAACAGGGTTTTCCCTGTTTCCGTAAAATTCTTCATTATTGCAAGTCTTTCTTCTTCGTCTCAAATTCTTCCTTGTTTATTTCCCCTTTGGCATAACGTTCTTTGAGAATATCCAAAGGCGTTTTTTCTCCGTGCTCTTTATGATTACCGTGTCCGCAACAACCGTGTCCCATTCCGCCACGAATTAAAACGATGATTCCCCAAATAACCAACCCCCAAAATACCAGCATAAAAATGAAGCCAAAGCCTCCACCCCAGCCATACCCCATCATATTACCCCACGAATTCCACATCATATATTTGTTTGTTTACGATACTAGATATTACGTTTAACTGAGCCTTTTATTTCAAGCGGAGCGGTGGACTAAAAATTTGGAAAAATAATATCCACCCACAAAGGCAAGAGTGTGAACAGTCCCAAAAGCCAGACCAGTTCCAAAAAGTTCCATTCCCAGAAAAGTTAGACCGCTCAAGGAAATTCCAGCAGGATAAAAATCAAACATCAAAGGGAGAATGTTGTAATATATGCCGAATATCGATGCAACAACAATTCCTCCAATAATTACTTTTGTAAATTCTTTCTTGCTTACATCGATAAAAGAGATAAAAAGTATTGAAAAGACAAGATATAGAACGAATTTCACTATGAAATATGGCAAGGTTTCCATAGGATTGGAAAACAATAAGTGCGAAAAATAGTCGATGCCATAAACACCAACAATGGATATTATTATTGCCCTAAATACTATTTGAAAATAATTTCTTTTCATTGTTTTTTTTGTTAATGATTTACTGCCTTCATTATACCACTTTTACACCAACATAAAAGCGGAGCGGAGTAGTAGTAAGCACGAAAATTGCCCCCCTTCGCTTGTTCCATATGACTTTTAATGTTAGCTTATAGTTAGCTTAAAAATTAATTCTTTATTCTATGCTAGAATTTATTATCTCTGGTTTTTTATTCACTTATGTTGGCGGATTATTTATCCCAATTCTTTTGCGTTTTTTAATCGTAAGAAGACCAATAGGGAAATTTTTAGCAATTCTCACTGTCGGAATTGTTTTCATTGTGCAGTATTTAACGGTTGTAGCATTAAACCCTGTAAGAAAAACACACATTCCCCTTTTTATAGTGGCATATATCGGATATCTGATATTGCGTAAAAGTTCAAGTAAAGAAACAAATAAAAACTTAGACAAAAATGATAACGCACACGCAGTAAGAGCACCGAAGCATAATCATTCTATAAAAGATATTCTGCTCAATAAGAAAGCCTCTGATTTTTGGCTATATCTCATCGGAGCAATACTGCTTGCTCTTTCAACAACTGCAAGAGGGACATCATCCAGAACACTTGAGGATATACTGAGCGAACAAACCTCTTTGATACCAACACTTATGAATAATGATTTTCTTAGGCTTTCTTTAATCTATGTTTTTTGTGTTTCGCTATATTTTGCCTTTATGAAATACAAGGAATCGAAAATGAACATTGTTTTTGTTTTTATTATCATTGGAATAACATTCAATCCATTCTTTGATTTTCACTTCGGCAACGGCTTTGGAGACATACTCAAATTGGCTACCGCAGTATTGTTCGGATACTTTTGCTATCAGGAATACAAAAAGCTGAATACCAGTATTGTAAACTGACATTCTTCTTTGAACTAAACAGCCTATTGCCAAAACGAAAACCGCCAGTCTATGACGGTTTTTATAGTCTCAACGCAGAGCGGAGCGGTGGACTAACTTCTACTTGCCAAGATTAACTCCTTGAGCCTGCTATCCATATCCTCGCTGATTTGCAGATGTTTGGGAAAAACGCTGTCACTTTCAACATCATTACTTCCAAAGGGTAAAATAAAGACGTTGCCACTTTCAGGGTCATTTCCAAAAACTACTTTTATACCTTCTTTTTCAAACCTTTTAATCAAATCATCTATGGGAGTGCAAAGACCTTCCAATTCTACATCATTGGCTTTCAATTTTGGATAACTTTCAGGGTTAATTCCAGAAAAAGGAATACTCTCCTGCACCTCACTAAGTTCTTTCGTTAAAGCGATAATCCTTTTCTTTCTATCTTCTCTAGTCTCCGCTTCTGATTTTTCTGCTTCAATTTTTCTCAACTTGTCAGGACTGATTCTGTAGGAAGGACTGCGTGTTCCAGCTTCATCCAAGTTCATTACCACATAAAGACCATCCACTTTTTGATAGTTCAAAACCACCACCTTTTGCCCCTCGGTTGTCATCATCACGCTCTTATTTTCATATTCGGCTTCCTTGCCTGCGTGTTCAGTCGGATTGCTCGTGTCACCAGTTGGCATTTCAAATTCAAATTTTGGCATAATTTTGTATTCTATGAATAATTAGCTCTGGTTTTATTTTATCACAAACACTTAAGATACAAAAGCAGAGCGGAGTAGTGGCAAATTTAGACAAAATAAAAGAGGGGTTCAGCTACAGATTGCTCCGTAACCAAATCCCTCTCGTTTGTTCATCGTTGTGAATCCCTACCCTCCGAGGTCGATGTGCTCGAAAATCCTGAAGGGCAATGACAGCTTCATCTTCTTGAAGATGCTGTTCACTTTCCGCAGAGTCTTTTCAGCCTCCTTCGCAACGGATGGATGATAAAGGTTAGAATCGTTCAGTTCAGGAGTCCACGACATTTCCTGAACGACAACCCCTATCCCCACTGTTCTTCCGTGCATTGCGATGGTTTTGAAAATTAGACCGTCCTTTTCCACGCCCTCGAAATTTTCCTCGATAGCTTTGATAAATGGATGTTGGATGTAGCCAATGTTTTCGCTTGGCACTCCCACCCATAGCACGTATTCAGCGTGCGTTCCCATTTGCTTCCTCCTATTCGTATTCTCGTTTGATGAATCTCAAAGCCAGTTGCTTCTTCGCCTCGATGTCCCCTTTCGTATATTCCACTTTGTGATGCAGGATGTCCCAGCCTAGTATGCCGATATTTCTAAAAGCAAAGACCAATTTCACTTCGGCTTCGTCAAACTCAGAAAGATATTGCTTCATCCATTTCTGAATAGAAGCGAACATCTGCTCCTCGTTCTCCGCCTTGAGAAACATAAAATCCAGTGCCCTCAGAAAATCGTGATAGCCTCTTCCAGCTCTCGGCACAGCATTGAGGTCGATAAGATAAATATCTTCACCAGAAACGAGTATGTGGTCACCGATGATATTGCCGTGAACCCAGCCGAAGAAGTTTTTGCCCTTCCTATTGATGACCTCCTCAAATTCTTGCTTAAGTTGTTGCACCAACGAAAAGTCAATCAACCCAGCGTCCACAATCGGCTTGCTCCACATATTGAGTCTGGAGAAAAGCCATTCTTGACCATCAGCTAGAAGATTTCCAAGAGATTGCGTTTTCTGAACTTCTTGGATAACCAACTGATAACTATCCGCAACTTTCTTACTAACCTCCACGCACCAGTCTGGCTTTTTGTCGTAGAGGTCGTTGAGGAATTGCCCCTCAACTTCTTCCAATAGAATCCAGCTCTCGCCTTGCTTGATGATAGCTGGAACTTTGAAGTAAAGCTGTGCTTCCATCTGTTTGGCGGTCTTGAGCAGTTGAGTCTGGAAAGGGTCAATCCTACCAGTCTTGAGAATCAGGCGATTGCCTTGTGCGTCTTTCACTCTGGCAACAGTCTTCTTCTGACGGAAAAACTCGGTCTCCATCAATTGAAGATTGTTCTCCCTGATGATAGTTTCCATATCCACCATTGGCTCTTTTTCATCCTCCTGTTTTTGTGTGGCTTGGTTGGTCATAATCCTGTTGAGCAAATTATAAAGCAATCTGCTATAAAACGATGCCTTAATTATAGCACAGCGAATACCCATCTCAGAACCTCCTGCGGTTAAGGTTTATATCTGAATAGTGATTATCTATTCTGTTTTCAAACAACTATGACTTTAATTTGTAGCACGAATATAATCTATAATCAAGCGTTTTCTGGGTAGGGAACGGAGGATATAAAATTGCTGAAAAACCCTCCCTAGAATTGAATCATTTCCTAGCAAGCCAACGCAAAAAACACCATTTAAGGTGTTTTCGCAGAAATGCGTTCAGCAAAAAGTAAATAAGTATCACAACCTATTGCGATTCCCCAATCCCTTGCGAGATTAGGGCTGTTAGCCCTCGCTAACAGAGTCCTTTTAGAGTCTATTCTGAGTGATTCATTGCTGAATCAATGCATATGCTTGTCTCAAACATACGACTACAGATTATTTGGCTCTGATACGCCATTGCTGTTCTCTAATAAATTAGAGTCGACCAGCGGATAACTACCAATGCTCTCCATCATAGTTGATGACAACTATAACTTCTACTAGAGTGCATTTCTCGATAGCTATCGATTCTCCCTAGAAAGGAGGTGATCCATCCACAGGTTCCCCTACGGATGCCTTGTTACGACTTCACCCTTATCATCGATCCCACCCTGGCCCCCGATTTAATTCGGGGTCTTCCGGTGTTACCGACTCTCTTGGTGTGACGGGCGGTGAGTACAAGATCCGAGAACGTATTCACCGTGACATGGCTGATTCACGATTACTAGTGATTCCGGCTTCATGAGGTCGAGTTGCAGACCTCAATCCGAACTGAGACCATCTTTATGGGATTAGCTCCGTCTTGCGACTTGGCTACCCTTTGTAATGGCCATTGTAGCACGTGTGTAGCCCAGGGCGTCAAAGGGCCACGCTGATCTGACGTCATCCCCGCCTTCCTCCCAGAACTTTGTCCACAAAAAATTGTGTCCAAAGTTCTGGGCAGTCTCGCGTGACATAATAACACGCGATAGGGGTTGCGCTCGTTTCCTGACTTAACAGAACATCTTACGACACGAGCTGACGACGACCGTGCAACGCCTGCCTAGCACCCTCGAAGGCTTATGAATTTCTCCATAATGCAGCTAGGTTTCAAGCCCTGGTGAGGTTCCTCGCTTGTCGTCGAATTAAACCACATGCTCCACCACTTGTGCGGATCCCCGTCTATTCCTTTGAGTTTTAAGCTTGCGCTCGTACTTCCCAGGCGGCATACTTAACGCGTTAGCTACGACACTACGAGGGTCGATTCTCGTAATACCAAGTATGCATCGTTTAGGGCGTGGACTACTGGGGTATCTAATCCCATTCGCTACCCACGCTTTCGCATCTCAGCGTCAGAAAAGTGCCAACCATATGCCTTCGCCTTTGGTATTCCGTATGATATCAACGCATTTCACTGCTACACCATACGTTCTAATGGTCTCTCACTTCCTCGAGATATACCGTTTCAAATGCAGTTTTCGAGTTGAGCTCGAAGATTTGACATCTGACTAATATATCCGCCTACATGCTCTTTACGCCCAATAAATCCGGATAACGCTTGAGGTCTCTGTATTACCGCTGCTGCTGGCACAGAGTTAGCAACCTCTTATTCGCAAGGTACCGTCAAACCGTACACAACACAGAAATTTCGAATTTATAATTTCAAAACTCCTGTGCTATGCACGGTTTCTTCCCTTACAAAAGCGGTTTACGACCCTAAGGCCTTCTTCCCGCACGCGGCGTCGCTCCATCAGGCTTTCGCCCATTGTGGAATATTCTCGACTGCAGCCACCCGTAGGTGTTTGGACAGTGTCTCAGTTCCAATGTTGGGGGTCACGCTCTCACGCCCCCTACCCGTCATAGCCTTGGTAAGCCATTACCTTACCAACTAGCTGATAGGACACAGGCCGCTCCCTAAGCGATAAATCATTACTCCGTAGAGATTATCGTGTATTATCTCGGATTTCTCCGAGTTATTCACGACTTAGGGGTACGTTCCTATGTATTACTAACCCGTTTGCCGAGGGTCTAACCCTCTCGACTTGCATGCCTTATCCACGCCGCCAGCGTTCATCCTGAGCCAGGATCAAACTCTCAAAAAATGTCAAAAATTTCCTAAGAAATTTTTGCCACATTTTTTAGACCTTGCCGAAGCTCAAAGAGCGAAGGCAGGTCAAAAAAGTTATTTAAAGAATTTTAATTCCTTAATTTGAATAGACTCTTTTTTGTCTAGTTATTTCTAACCAGACGAGGCCATCCTACGCCTTTCGGCTTCGGAATGGCAGGACTAATCGCAAAAAATTGTGATAGTACCGCGTGATGAATTTGCTAAAGCAAATTTATTTTACGCGGTTTGTCTTTCTAAATCAAAAGGTAGAGATTTAGAAAAACTATTAAATTATTAAAGTCCTTGTTTTTTCTTCTAATGAACAAAAAACACATCCTTGCACGCAATTTCATTACATACAAAGATGTATTTTTTCACCCGTATTTTCAAAGTTTTTAGAGTTAAATTATTGTGCCTTTTTAGACTTAAATAATTATATGCAACTCGTACTGTCTATATTAAACAAATTTATAAATCCTGTCAATAGCCTAAAAAAATCAGATTTCTACCTCATTATTTTTGCAGATTTTTGCATATTCATAAAAGCTTTTTCGAGACTTTCTTTCTAGCGTTTTATAATCAATTTCAATAAGTCCAAATCTCGGTTCATATCCATAAAGCCATTCAAAATTATCCAAAAGCGACCAATAATTATACCCTCTTACATCTACGCCTTCTGAAATTGCTTTGTGCACAAACTGCAAATGCTCTCTGATAAATTTAATACGCTCCTCATCATCTAGACCAATATCTGTCGGCACACCATTTTCAGTGATATAAATTGGCAAATTATGTTTTCTTTTCACTTCCATCAAAACTTTATACAAACCTTGCGGATAAGTTATCCATTTCATCAAATTATTTTTATTTTCTTCGATTGTAAAACCAAAATAAACCTGATTTTTTGAATCCATTTTGATATTTCTCCAATCAAACTTAATCCGGCCTAAACGATAATATTGGATAGCTACAAAATCCAGACTTTTTTTTATTTTATTATCGATAAGATTCACTCGATACCATTTTGAAAGTCTGTTTATAATTGCTACCAAAAAACCAAGATTTTCTGATTCATACCAATTATATAAATAACTAACGCCGACCGGCACACTCGGATATTTTTCTTTAATAATTTGATAAGCTTTTTTATGGGAACTGGCAACATTATTTAACGCTTTCCAAAATTTTATCGGATTTTTGTATCCCGGCGGGAAAACTCCAGCTAGATATCCTTGTCCAAGCGGAACCATTGGCTCATTGAAAACTTGATATAAGTCAATTAGATCTCCCAGCTCATCCACAACTTTTTGCACATAACGCGAAAATATTTCAACCGATTTTTTTTTGTGAAATCCATATTTCTTCGAAAACCAAAGCGGGTTCACCCACCACCACAGCGTCACTTGAGTTTTTATATTTCTATTCTTTAGGTCTTTAAGGACTTCACGATAATGCACAAATTCTTTTTCAGAAAAAATTCCTTCTTCTGGTTCAACTCGACTCCATTCAATCGAAAGGCGATATGCCTTGCAATCTAATTGGGTCAAAAAATCATGATCGGTTTTGAAACGATTATAATAATCACAGGCTACTCCGGACTCATCTTTTGTTTTTCCGCGCTTCTCCCATTCCCACCAATCAGAATTAGAATTTCCACCTTCAACTTGATACGACGAAGTTGCCGTGCCCCACAAAAACCCCGCAGGAAATTTTAATTTATTTGACATAATATTTATTTTCTATATTCTAATTTCTTATAGGGATATGGTTTAAAAATTTTTTTCCAATGCCTCCATTGTTTTATCAATTCCATTAATCCAAGATTGTGTGAATGATATACAGAAAAATTAAAATCTCTAATTACTTTATAACCCTTTTCAAACCAAAAACCTGACCATTCCATATCTTCTCCACCAAGACCATATGATTCATTTAAATTATACAACTTCCAAAGATCTTTCCTGATAATCGCATTAGTAAAGCCCAAAACTCCCATACCCTCTTTTTTTACAATTTTTTTTGGTCTAAAAATTTTTATAATATTTTGCAACATTCCATTGAAAAAAACTTTTTCCCAAAAAGTTGCATCGGGCAATGCTCTCACAGGTCCATATACTCCCATTATTTCGTCTTCAATAAAATCATTGATCCCATCCTCTAGCCACGTTTTTGAAATTGGCAATGAATGAGCACTTAAAAAAACAAAATATTTTTCTGCTTGAGCATTCCTACATCCAAAATTAAGAGCGAAAGGGAAAGAAAATTCCTCTTGTTTAATTTTAAATAATTTAACTGGATAATTTTTTATTATTTCTAATGTTTTATCAGTTGATCCTGAATCAATAATAACAATTTCAAAATCTTTATATGTTTGTTCTAATAATCTTTTTAGAACTTCACCTACCCATTTTTCTTCGTTTTTTGTTCTAATTATTATTGATGTTTCCATTTTTGAAAATCAGATTTGTAAATAAACTTAAGGCAATTGCGGAATATTCACTCCTTTTGGCATATTAATTCCAGCTGGAATATTTTTCATCATGTCCTTCAGCATCTGGCATTGATCAGTAAAAACAATATCTTTTGGAATTGAAAAATCAGTCCCAGAATATGGTAAGCAAGAAACATCGGTAGAATTTTCAAAAAATTCTTCATCACTTATAGAATCTGCTATTGGTTCTTGTCCGCCTTGTGCCTTTGGGATATTTTTTTCCATTTCTTCCATGCAAGTTTTTGCCATTTTCATTCCGGTTTTTTCACCCTCGGCCCAAGAATACATGGCTGTTTCATCAAAAATCACAATTTGTTTTTTGCCCATAACAGTTGACTCCGCTTTATATTTTTTTCCGTTAACATAAGCGGTTGAAGTTATGTCTCCACCTTCACCTTTGAATCTATATTCGCATTTCATAGCTTTTCCCAACCCCATCGCGTCCTTTATCGAACTGATTACTCCACTTGTCTCTACGCCAGCACCATTTTTATTTTCCACCGCAGATCCAGTGAAATTATTCGCTACTTTATTCCCACATCCTGCCAAAAGCAGAATGCCCGCCGCCAAAACGGCAATTTTCATTTTTTTCATATAATTTTTTATTTGAATTAACTTGTTATTCATTAAAACTCACCGAATACAGGGAATAATTTATCCCCTATATCAATAACTGATCGAAAAATAATAACATAAGCAATCAATGAAATAAATGTAAGAAAAATAATAAGTTTCTTTGGCTGTTCTCCTTTTTTTTCATAATATTTTGCAATTCCATAAAAGATACCCATAAAAAGTAATGCTAATATAATTGCCACAATAATTCCATAGCGTGATTGAAAACAATCACACATCGGCATATCTAAAAATGCTAATAGGATTAAAAATATATACGACGGCAATAGAGAAATAAGACAGTTTTTTGCAGAAAAATTTCTAATCAATACAATCGCTGCGGAAACAGAAAAAACTAAAAGAATTAAGATTATAAATATTATAAGTATCATATATTTTTAATATTTAAATTAATTATTATTTTAATATTATTTCCCTCCTCCACCTTTTTTCCATTTCACGCTTTCGAGAAGCAACTTGTGATAATCGTCTTCCATTTTAACTTTGAGTTCAGACAATTCTTTTTTGGACGGATTACTTTTATTGAATTTGATTAGTGGCACATTTGAAATTAGCGCCATTGGAGTCTGTTCCGCTCCTTCCCCCATAACTGACACGGAAGCAATCGCCAAGGAATCAACCACATCCACTCTAGTTCCTCCCAAACCCCTTCCAAAAACATCTTTCTTGCCGATATAATCATTAAGCGCCAAAAATCCACTGTGAGAAATTGCTACTCCGGAGGTTCCGCGCCGAAGAATAGTTGATTTACTGTCCGTTATAATTACGCCAAAATTTTTAAGAGAAAACTTTTTCGCTAAATATTTTCTAATTTTATTAGCACAATTTTGAGGATTTTTCGGCCAAAGGATAAAATAACCATTGCCATTAGACCTATCAATTCCGCTGGAAAAAATTATAATATTATTTTTGATCGTCAAATAAATTTTCCGGCTTTTGAAATTTAACGGTAGAAAAAAATCCGCTTCTTTTCTGATCAAGTCTTCCTTTTTCATCTTCCCGATCTTAACCACACTTCCTTCGCAAATAGAAACAATTTTCGAAGTAATGGCTAGTATCGAATTTTCTTTTAGTTTTGGAATATATTGATCAACTATTTTGAGAATATTTTTATCAGCGGTAGTAATTTTGTGCGTCCGGATCGGAGTAATTTTCATATTTTTTTCGCCTGAATTTTCTCCATTCCTCTCGGCATCCATTTTCGAAGAACTTCTGGGATTATTACAGATCCGTCTTCTTGTTGATAATTTTCAATAATGGCAATTAGCGCTCTTGAAATCGCCACGGCGGTACCATTTAGCATATGCAAAAATTCTTTTTTGCCATCTTTTCTTTCAACTTTGATATTGAGCCGGCGAGCTTGATAGGTTGTCGTATCAGATGTGGAAGTTATTTCTCCCCAACCGTCTCGACTGGTCATCCAAGCTTCCAAATCATATTTTCGATATGCCGGACCGCCGAGATCGCCCGTGCAAATATCCACTACTCGAAATGGAATTCCTAAATCTTTAAAAATTTCCACCTCAATATTTTTTAGCTCCGTATGCATTGCCTGCGAATTTTCCGGAGTAGTATAGGCAAACATTTCCAATTTCGTAAATTGATGCACGCGATAAAGTCCGGCGCTATGTCGGCCATAACTTCCCGCTTCTGTCCTGAAACAATGAGAAAGCGCGGCATATTTCAAAGGCAGTTTATCTTCCGAAATTATTTCGTTCATATGAAATCCGCCCATAGTAATTTCTGCTGTCCCGATTAGGCTTAGATCCGTATTTTCCAGAGGATAAATTTGAGTTTCTTCTCCGCGCGGGCTAAATCCAATTCCCGTAAGCACTTGGTCTTTGGCAATATCCGGCGTAGTAATTGGAGCAAAACCTTTTTCAAAAAGTTTTTCAAAAACAAAATTAATGAGCGCTTGTTCCAAAAAAACTGCTTCATTTTTGAGAAAATAAAATTTTGATCCGGTTACTTTCGCGCCTCGTTCAAAATCAATAATATCCAAATTTTTCATCAGTTCTTCATGGCCTTTGGGAACAAAACCGAATTTTGGTGGTTCGCCGTATTTTTCTATTTCCTTGTTTTCACTATCATCCTTTCCAATTGGAGAATCAGGATGAGTCATATTTGGAACTTGGTTTAATATTTTTTTGTATTCTTCGCTTATCGTTTCAAGTTCCGGCTTGGTTGTTTCTAATTTTTCCTTAACCGCTTTCCCCTGCTCAATTAAAGCTTTTCGTTCGTCATCTTTTGACATCTGAATCAAATCATTGAGCTTATTTTTTTCCGCATTTAATTCTTCCACATATTGCGCTTGTTTTGTTTTTTGCTCGTAAAGCTCGAGAAGTCGGTCGACATCGCATTTGATATTTCGAGATTCGCAATTTTTCTTGATAACTTCGGCATTTTCCCGGATGAATTTTATGTCTAACATATGTTTAATTTAAGTGAATATTAACTTATCCAATATAACACGGCTTAAAAAATAATAAAAGTTTTTATCCCGCCCAATAATTGCTAACAAAAAGCATAATATCCAGCGCTAAAAAAAGAGTCGAAGCAAAAATCCAGCTCATTTGGAATGTTTTGTTTTTTACTTTAGCCAAAAGAATGAATAGTGGAAAAAGCACGAGGCTGTAGCGCCCAATGCTCATAAGTGTTCCGGAAGTAAGCGCAGACAAAACTGTAAGCGACATAAAAATTGCATAGAGCAAAGACAGTTTTTTATAAACCAGAAAAATTACCGCGATGATTAGAATCGTAAAAAATGCATCCATTGCAAAATTAACAATCGCCGGATGGCTGAAAAATTGAAAATGCTCCATGTTCAATTTGAATGATCTGCCCCAAGCGCTTTCCAGTTTAAAAAAAAGAAAAAAATCTTTAAATTTCACAGCGCTATAAGCTAAAAATGCAAAAGAAGCAATTGGCGCCAAAAAGACTGGAATTATTTTTAGAGTGAATGTGCTTTTCCATCCATATGTTTCCCAAATTTTCCATAGAATTGGAAGTGCCAAAAAAACTCCATTGCTGTGAGTTAGCGCACCTAAAAAAGCAAAAAGTCCAGCCAGCCAAAAATTCTTTTTAAAAGCGTAAAAAAAAGTTGCCAGCGTCAAAAAAAGAAACATTGATTCAGTGTAGACAATATTAAAGAAAAAAGCGGTTGGAAAAACCAACATAAAAATTATCGGAATTTCTGGGGAAATTTCGGGATGAAATTCTTTCAGGAATTTATGAAAATAGGCGCAAGCGAAAAATAAAAAAATGATGCTCAAAAACCAGCCGGCCAAAACAAAATTACCCAGAAAAATTGTGCCAAGAATTTTGATAAGCGTCGGATAAAGCGGGAAAAAAGCGACATTAGAGAGCGTATTGTCAGAGCGAAGATAATAACCATTTTTCACAATGTCCAAATACCAATAGGAATCCCAGCGATTGTGCATATCGACAAAATCCCAGCTTTGAGCAACAGGAAATTTATCTGGATAAATCCATCTGTAAGCCGTGTCGGGATTTAGATTGAAGCGGTTAAGCACCACAAATCCAAAAACATTCACAATTATGAGCCACAAAAAAACAATTAGCAGTATTTTTTTCATTTACTTTAATTTTGAAGATTTATAAATTTCCGGCTTGTAGGCTTTCAGTCGGATTATTTTTGTTTTTATTTTAAATTCTTTTAGTTTATTTCTAAGTTCCGTGAGATCAACTTTTTGATCATATCCGAGCGCAATCACATCTGGCTTATATCTTTTTATAATTGCATACTTATCTTTCAATTTTCCTAGCACTACCTCATTCGCCAAATTACTATTTTTTAAAATTTGTTTTCTTGCCTTTTCGTTATTCCTTACTTCTTTCTTCTTAATTCTTAATACTGTTTTATCTCTTGCCACTACCACAATCAAATAATCCCCTATTTTTTTCGCTTGTCTCAAATAACTTTTGTGGCCAAGATGATATATATCAAAAGTGCCAAACGCCATTACTTTCTTCATTTTTTTAAATATCTAGCGGCTTTTAATATTAGAACACAACTTGCTCCGTGTGTGATAACACTATCCATAACCATCTTTACCGCTTCTTCTAATTTAACTTTAACTAGAGAAATATTTTCCGTTCCTTCCTGGTCATCTTTTCCAAATGTCAATTTTCTAGCTAGAAACATTTTTTGTGATCCTTTGACGACTGAAGTAAAGGGATTAATTAAACCTAAATCAACCCATTTCTTGGCTGTTATGCCTAACTCTTCCTTTAGCTCTCTTTTGGCCGATGTTAGATATCTCTCACCGCCATCGAGCCCTCCACTCATAGTTTCGATATCTATCTTCCCTATGGCATATTTAAACTCCTTTGTTAGATAGACATATCCGTCTTCATCTAGTGGAAGAACGGCCGATCCATCCAGTACGCGCACTGTACCAAAAATTCCAGCTTTTCCGTTGGGTCTAATCACTTGATCTTCAGTCACTTCAATCCAAGGATTTTTATATTTTTGAACTGATTTTTTGATTATAAATTGTCCGTTTTTTTTCATATTCTTTTGCAAGCTTCAAAATTTATTTTCGGATCATTTTCATCAAAAACTTCAATCACCTTATATTTCCCCTTTGTCCAAACTTCTCCCTTATCCAAAAAATGTGTTGCTTCAAGAATTTTTATGCTAGCCAGTGGCCGTGATAATTCTTCTTTGCCATTAGTTTCGCAAAGCGGAATTTGTCCATTCCCCCAAAATTCGCTGTCTGACAAATAAAAAACTCTTTGCCCGCTTTTTAAAAATTCATAAACTTTTTCCACTTCCAAATTTTCCGGAATACATTCTTCTATTTTTCTATTTCCATTTTTAAACTCCGTTATATTTCGAAGCGCCAAATCCGGATTGAATTCAACTTTTATGCCCATAATTATTTTATAACTTCTTCCAATCTTTTTTCCAAAAACTTCTTATCTAAAACGCTCAAGAACCAGCCGACTTTCGGTCCGCGGTCTTTCCCAAGAAAACTCAAGTAAATTGCAGAAAAAAGTTCTTTTGGTTCAACTTCCATTTCTTGTTTTATCTCATGAATTTTAGAATGAAGCTCTTGGCCATCAAGACTTTTTTGCGATTTCACATATTCTAAAATTTTTCGAAGTCCTTCTTTTTGTTTTTCTGTAAAATTCTTAGCCGATTTGGGAATTTCATTTTCCTTGAGTTCATATTTATAATCCTCTGGCGCATATTTCAAAAGCCAGGACCGAGCATATTTGGAACGATAATCAACTTCTTCCTTATCCTCCTTAGTCAAAGATGAACCTTTTATTTTTTCTACTTCTGAATATATATCCATGTGTGGCATCTGTACCAAAAAAGCAATCTGTGAAAAACGAGGCAAAAATCTTTGCTTCATTTTTTCTTCCCAATTAGCGTGGATTAATTTAAAAATTCTAGTGTCGTCATTTTCTTCTTTTCCAAAATAACTGCCAGCCATCTTATCATAAGTGTCATAAAGGATCGGAATAGTATCTCCGTCAGGAATAAAATCAATTACTTTTTTTGCATCTTTTCCTAAAAGTAAAAGCCGAAGAAGTTCCGGTGGAAGAAGATCGGCAATTTCGCGAGAAGATGAACCAGCCCCCTTGGATGAAGACATTTTTTTGCCACCTACTTGAAAAAATTCATAAGGAATATTAAATGGAGGATTGTGCATAAAAATTTTCCGACAAATCTCATCCGCAATTTCACGAGAACCTCCGCGCGTTGAATGGTCTTTCCCTGCACCTTCAATATCAACACCCACAACTCTAAATTTTGCTGCCCACTCGACTTTCCATGGCAACTTGGCATTCCCATCATATGGAGAATTTTCGCCTGAATATCCACAACCTTTTGTCCATTTGACTGCATCTTCTACGCATTCATATTTTACTTTTTCGCCGTCAAAACTATATGCTCTCGTAGTGCTGACTTTCCCACATTTCTCGCAAATCATTTGTACTGGAAGCCATTTTTCTTCTTTTTCCGAACCGGAAATTTTTTTATAAATATCTCTGATTTTTTCCGCATTTTCTATAGCCAATTTTATAACTTCGTTATATTTCCCTGTTTTATACAATTCACTCGAGCGATAAAATTTTGGCCTGAATTCTGCTTCTTCAATGACTCTGATAAATTCCTCTCCGAAATATTCCGCATAGTTTTTCGCTTTTTTGTCAGGGGAAGGAACATTGCAAAGCGGTTTGCCCATATGGGGCTCAAATTTTTCTTTGTCCAAATAGACAGGTAGGCCATCCATCGGATCAAAATCGTTTATTTCATAAAGATATTCATTTTTTATCCCCTGCTCATTCAAAATTTCTGAAACAATTCCGTGAATCGCTACTCCGCGAAGCGATCCGATATGGACTCTTCCGGAAGCTGTTTTTTCATCACGAACAATAAGCGGTTTACCGCTTTCGATTTTTTCTTTTCGTTCTATTTTTATCTGCTCAATTAATTTATCTGCCCAAAACATAAATTATTTTGAATTATTTTTTAATTTTTCTTTAATTTTTTTAATTTTTTCGAGATTCTCATTATAATCATCGCCTTCGTCATTTTCCATAAGAGCAAAAACATAAGCTTCCAATACTTCGTTTGCTTTTCCTTTTTTTACAACATACCACTTGCAATTACTTCCTAAACAAGTCCTGACTCTTTCAGAAGCGCCGGTATCTTTACGCTCCTTAGATAATAGGCAATAAGCTTCCCATAGAATTTCAACTCTTTCCCTGGTTCCATCTTTATTTTCTAAATCCAAATACTTTTTATTTTGATCAGTATTACTTTCTCCAGCGATAGGTTTCTCGTTTGGAAACTTTGGATTGAAATAAATTTCTCGTTGTTCGGGTGGATTATCTCTGAATTTTCTCATTCTTTTCCTTATATCTTTTATTTCAGGCCCCTCATTTCTTATCGCTTGCAAATCCGCTCTTAATTGCTCGGGAGTTTTTTCCTTTTTTTCTTTTGCGACTATCTTTGGTGAATTCTTTTCCTTTAATTCTATTCTTTGCATTTTTTTAATTGGCAAATCCATTTGTTCTGACATTTTTTTAAATGAAATATTATACCTTGATTTTATCCTATTTTCCCCAATTTTGCAATTCATCCCGCACCACTTTTGCGCTTTTTTAAATATTTTTATTTTCTACTACTAATTTTTACGCTCGACATAAACTTATAATTAAATTTATTTATTTTTTGCGCCTTTGGCGCAAGCACAAAAGTGGTGCGGGACAAGAAAAAACAGGACTTGATTCCCGTTTTTCTTTAATAAGATTATTTGTAAATTACTTCACATCCAATATCTCATACTTCATTTTCCCGCCTGGAGCCTGCACTTCTACTTTGTCGCCCTTAACATGCCCCATAAAAGCTTTGCCCATCGGCGATTCGTTGGAAATCTTAAATTCTCCCGGATTGGCTTCGTTGGATCCGACAATTTGAAATTCTAACTCTTCCCCATTCAATTTAACTTTCACTCGGGACCCAATCTGCACTCCGCCAGAAGCTTTGTTATATTTCACCACCGTTGATTCTTTGAGCATAAATTCAAGCTCTGCAATTCTGGCTTCATTTTCCGCTTGCTGTCTTTTGGCTTCACTGTATTCCGCATTTTCCGAAAGATCGCCTTGCTCTTTCGCTTCCTTGATTGCATTAGCAATAGACTGTCGAATAGTAATTTTTCGATTTTCCAATTCTTCTTTGATTTTTTTGAGACCTTCTTCAGTAATAAATTTTCCCATATTTTTTTTAATCCCGCCAAGGCGGGATGAATTTTAGTTAAACAATAAAACCAATTGTACCAGAAAAAAAATTTCTGTCAAACTATAATTAATTCTGGCTTTTTTTGTTTTCAAAATACCAGCTTAACACTTCTTTTGTCACTGGCAAGGCCGCGCTATTCCCTTCTCCTCCGCCTGGCACAATTACCGCTAACGCAATTTCCGGATTTTCATATGGCGCAAAAGCGATAAACCAAGAATGGGTTTTTCCTTCTGTTCCAAATTGGGCTGTTCCGGTTTTTCCGGCCACTGCCACCGGCAAAGTTTTGAGTGTTTGCGCTGTCCCAGATTCAATTGTCATTCGCATTCCTTCTCGCACCACATTCATAACATCTGCTGATATAAAATTATTGTTTAATATTTCCGGATCAACTATTTTTTCCGTCCCATCATTTTTTCTGATTCGATTTACAATTCTCGGGGAATAAACTGTTCCGCCATTGGCAAGCGTAGCAGAAAAATTTGCCAATTGAAGCGGAGTTGCCGTCACAAATCCCTGGCCGATAGCACAGTGATAGCTGTCGCCAATATACCATCTTTCACCCAAATTATTTAATTTCCATTCTTCACTAGGGATAAATCCCGGCGTCTCTCCCGGGATATCAATCCCGGTTAAATTTCCAAAACCGAATAAGTTTTCATATTTTTTCATTCGAGACATTCCAAGGCCACTTATATTTCCATATCCTCCGCCCAAAGTATAAAAAAATATGTCATTACTTTCAGAAATCGCGCGTCTCACATCGCTTGGCGCATGCGCTTTCCAGTCTCGAAAACTAAAACTTCCAATATTTATCACTCCTCCCAGCCCATCAATTATCGTTTCCGGTGTAATTGTTTTTTCTGAAAGCGCCGCGGCCGCTATAGCCGGTTTTATAGTTGAGCCAGGCGGATAAATCCCCGCGATACTGCGATTAAAAAGCGGGAGATTAGCATCACTGATTAAATTTTTATAATCCTCATTGGAAATTCCTTTGGCAAAAAGATTATTATCATAGCTTGGCAGATTCACCAGCGCCAAAACTCCGCCGTTTCTTGGATCAATCGCCACCGCGGCGCCAGTTTGCGCTCCAGTTTTTTGCAAAACTTCACTCAAACTATCAAAAAATTTTTTCTGCAGTTCTCCATTAATATTGAGCACGAGATCATTGCCAGCTGTTGGATTTATGACGCCTAGCGTCCTTTTTACATTTCCCAAAGAATCAACTTCTGCCTGCGTCGCGCCATAAATTCCGCGAAGTTCTTTTTCATAATTTTTTTCCAATCCGCTTTTCCCGATATAATCAGTCATCAGATAATCTGAATTATCATTGAGTTCTTCCCGTGTTATTTTTCCATCATACCCAATGACTCCGGAAAAAATCGGTCCGCTATCATAGGAACGGATGGCTGTTTTTTCTAATTTTATTCCAGAAAATTCTGCTTCCCTTTCCGCCACAATCAAAGCTTGGTCTCGACTGATGTTTTCCTTGAGAAGAACCGGATTTAATGATTTAGGATCTTGGCTCGAAAGCATAATTTCAATGTTTCCTGAATTCATATCTAAAATCCCCGAAA
Organism: Patescibacteria group bacterium; assembly: GCA_022709735.1. Classification (GTDB taxonomy): domain Bacteria; phylum Patescibacteriota; class Minisyncoccia; order Moranbacterales; family UBA2206; genus UBA2206. Next base: position 77,712 of record JAKLIG010000003.1, read on the forward strand.
GTTTTTCGGCAATTTCTTTTTTCGCACTGTCGTCTTTCGGAAGATCAGCTGGAATAACAATTGCATCGATGCTGGGCGCATTTCCCGCCAAAACATTTCCAAGTTTATCATAAATTGTTCCTCGAGGAGCCTTGATAACCACCGATCTCACCCGATTGCCTTTAGATATTTCACTGTAATATTTTCCTTGGTAAAAGTTCAAATAAATAACTCGGCCAGCCAAAATTAAAATAATCACCACAATTGCCAGCCACGCCAGAGAAAGTCCCTGCCTTTTGAAAGGCGATTCAATTATCGCCTCCTCTTTTTGCGTTATGGTCATAATCGAATCTTCAATTTCCGTTCCTTTTCTGATTCTTCTTTGATTGAAAAATTTTTGAAACATATAAATTATTTCACCGCCAATTTGCTTTCGCTAATTCCAAAAAACTCTTTGAATTTAGAAATTATTAAGTATAAAAAAATTGCAATGATAAGATTTCCAATTATTTTCATAATCATTAGATTTACAGAAAAATTTATGGAAAAGTCAGCCAAAAAATTCGTCAAAAGCCAATTTAAAATCGTTCCGCCCGCCACCAGCGCCAAAGCAATGAGAAAAGATCCGGTTCTTTGGGCGATGAAAAATCTTTCCTTGAGAAAACTAGCCATAAAAGAAATTAAGATGAAGGAAAAAGCATTAATTCCGACTTTTCCAAAAACTGCGATATCCAAAATAAGTCCGCCAATCAGCGCCCAAAGCCAAATATCTTCAAATTTTTTTCTGGAAGACCATAAAATAATAAGCACCAAAACAACATCGGGAACAATTTTTCCAGAAGTCAGCCCCGGGAAAAAAGAAATTTGCAAAACAACTGCCAAAAAAATAATTATAGCTAATTTGATTTTTTGCCCCATAAAATTAAAAGCAAAACTATTTCACTCCCTTAATCGCAAAAACTACATTCAAATCGGAATATTTCACTTTTGGCCGAACGACTGCTTCCTGAAATAATTTATCCGATGAATTGGAAACCTGGTCTATCTTCCCAACCAGAAGGCCTTTCGGCATCAATCCTCCCAGCCCGGAAGTCACAATATCATCTCCTGATTTTATAATATCTGTCTGCTCCACCATTCCAAGTTTCAGCCCCAGCCCATATTCGCCGGTCAAAATTCCTTTAGCAGAAGTTTCGACGTCCGAAACATTGGTGGAACTTCCTGAATCAGACAAAAGAAAAACCTTGGAGCTATTGCTATAAACTTCGCTTATTTTACCCACCAATATTCCATCAAAAACAATGACTGGCATTCCTTCTGCTATTCCATCCGCTTTCCCCTTGTCGATGACTATCCAGCTTCCTGATCCGCGCGGATCCTGCGCAATTACCAAACTGGGTTCTAAATTATATTTTCCGCGTGGAGAAAGTTCCAACTGTTTTCTAAGTTCTTCGTTTTCTCTTTTTTGATCCTGTGCATCAGCTAATTTTGCAGAAAGCTCATTATTTTCCTTGATTAACTTTTCATTATTTTTCTTATAATCTCCAATTGAAAAAAGAAGACTGAAAAAATTATGAGTTTTCTGTCCAGCAAGATAAAAAGTTTTTTGAAAAGGATAGGAAATTTTGAGAAAAGTTCCCCGAACGGGATTGAAAAAATTTCGAGGATTTAGAAAAATTAATAAAAGGCAAATTGCAATTGCCAGAATTAATTTTATTATTTTAGAAGTTAAGGTTTTTTTTGGCATTATAAAAAAACATTATTAACGCAAGGATTTTTCGTGCTGGTTTTCAACTAGAACTTCCCTGAGAGTTTCGATGTCTTCCAAAACAATTCCTGTTCCGCGAACAACTGCCGTCAAAGGATCTTCCATCATTCGAACCGGCATTCCTGTCTGATCAGCTACTAATTTATCTAAATTCCGAATGAGACTGCCTCCGCCAGCTAGAATTATTCCTCGTTGCATAATATCCGCAATAAGTTCCGGCGGAGTTTCTTCCACTGCCGTTTTGATGTTGTTGATTATAATTCGAATCGATCTTGAAAGCGCTTCGCGCGCCTGTTCGTCAGTTATGATAATTTCTTTCGGGAGCCCGGAAACTAAATCGCGTCCGCGGACCGACATTTGCATTTTTTTCTCCTGCGGACAAGCGCTTCCAATTGCAATTTTCACATCCTCTGAAGTTTTTTCACCGATAAGCAGATTGAATTCATCTCGGCAATAACGAATGATGTCCTCATTCATTTCATCTCCCGCTATGCGAAGATTTCGGGAAACCACAATTCCGCCTAAGGATATGACTGCGATATCAGTCGTTCCGCCTCCAATATCCACCACCATATTCCCCGCTGCTTCCTGGACTGGCAAGCGGGCGCCGATTGCCGCTGCCATTGGTTCGTCGATAAGATAGGCTTCTTTCGCTCCAGCATTTATCGCCGCGTCAATTACCGCTCTTTTTTCCACTTCGGTAACATCCGAAGGGATTCCAATTACCACTCTTGGTCCAGAAAAAAAAGAAAAACCGCCCTTATTAACTTTGTCGATAAAACATTTGAGCATTTGTTCGGTAATTTCAAAATCGCTCACGACGCCGTCAACCAGCGGGCGAGTCGCCACAATATGGCTCGGAGTTTTTCCGACCATTCTTTTCGCCTCTCTTCCAATCGCCAAAACTTGGCCGGTTTTTTTGTTGACCGCCACAACTGACGGCTCATTTATCACAATTCCTCGGCCTTTTACATAAACCAAAGTATTGGCGGTTCCAAGATCAATTCCGATATCCTTGGAAAATCCGCCGAAAAAATTGCCGGTTATTTTTTGAAAAAAGTTTCTAATTTTGCCCATATTTTAAAAATCCAACATTATCTAGTTGGGAAATTTTATGATTAAAAAATTTTGTTTTTATTTTACTTTACTTCTTATCTATTCTACTTTAATAGAAGGGCGTTGTCAAAATTAAGCGCTTTCTCCTTTGATTATTTTTCTGGCTCTTTCAAAATAACTAGATATGGCCTCTAAATCTGCTTCTTTTTTTATTCGTTCTAAATCAGCGTTATATTTATCAACAAGATTATTGAATTCAACAATAGCTTTCGGATCGCTTTTTAACATAATATAATCATACATCCCAGGAAATCCTTTTTCATTCCTCCTTAAATATTCTTCATAATGTTCGAGAGGCTTGGGCGAAATTATAGTCGGCCATAAATTAAGAATATCAATATCTAATTTGTAGCCCATATTAAAGCTACTATCTACCATTTCTTTATGGTCATCACTTAGAATTGGCGATTTTTTTTCGATATTCATATCATCTAAATTTTATAAATTATCATTTAAAAAATTTTCCAATATAACTAGGTCTTTTTTATCTTTACTATAATGAGATGTTTTTATGCCAACTGATTTAGCGCTTTTGGCAGCCTCTTTGTCATGCTCAAAATAAATCACATCTTCTGCATTTAACCTAAAATATTCTAACATTTTTTTATAATAGTTTGGGTCTGTTTTTTCTGGATTATGCTTTAGGGTAAAAACTTCATAGGGAGTATCGTTTAAATTATAGCTATTATTAGTTTTATAATCAGCACTTGTAAGAATAATTTTTTTATTTTCAAATTTATCCAATAACAATTGCATATCTTTAAAAATATTTCCCTCTGTATCTATTAGACATCCTATTGCATCTACTAAGATTGTTTTCATATAGTTTTTTATTTGCTTTTCTATTCTAAATCTCCTCTACATAAAAATCTCCTTCTGTATAAGTAACCCTGACTCCATATTTTGGAAAAGATTTTGAACCTCCTTCTTCAAACTCAATGCAATCGACAATATCTTCAAGCGATTTATCGTTAGGACATTCCGGGTCAAGATACACGATCTGAAGTTTGTTTGGCGCTTCATTTTCCCACTCATCTGTTAATCGTCTCAACAAAAGAGGTTTGCCTCCGGGTTGCTTGCTCGCATAAACATTTTCAAGGCTTTCTTTTATTCTATCTCCATTTTTCAATAAATCCTTCGTTTTATTTTCTTTTTGTTTTTTATATGCAAAAAAGTCTATTGTTTTTTCTGCCATATGTTTAATAATTAATTATTTCACAAACTTCATCACATCCTTAAATGTAATTAGAATTAAAAGAAAAATGAGAAGCGCGAAGCCGACTGAATGGAAAGTTTGTTCCAATTTATGGCTCACGGGCGTTCCTTTTATTTTTTCAATTATCACAAAAAGAATTCTTCCACCATCAAGCGCCGGAATCGGCAAAATATTAATTATCCCAAGATTTATACTTAGAAGCGCCGCAAATTGCAAGATATAAACCAAACCAAGACCGGTAACTTCTTTAGTGAGCACCGCAATGCCGACTGGTCCGGCGACATCTGCCGAGACGCCATTACCCATAAATAGGCTTTTGATAATCCCGCCTAGCGCCACTAAAATTGCTACTGTTAAATTAAAAGTAGTTTTCAGGCCTTCCCAAAGAGCTTGATACCACGGGTATTTTATAATCGAAGTTTCAGCAAGGCTCACGCCCAGCGGTCCCTGTCCTTCCGGCGCGTCTTTTCGTGGCGTTACTTTTATCTCCAAAATCTGATCCCCTCTTTTTACCTCTAAATTTATTTCCTGACCGGCATTATTTTTTATGTAATTTTGGACATCTTCAATATTGGAAAGATTTTCATTTTTTCCAATCGAATTTTTCTGATTTTTTAGAATTTCATCTCCGATTTTTATCCCGGCTAATTGTGCCGGAGTTCCAGCGGAAACATTTGAAATTTGAATTTTCGTATTTGAAATACTTTTATCATTCGGATCAATCGCTTGCGGAGCACCCAGCATAAAAACAATTGATATCAAAACCCAAGCCAAGATAAAATTCATCATCACTCCCGCGGCCAAAACTTTTGTTCGAACCCATGCTGATTTTCCCGCAAAACTATCTTCATCATCTTTGTTTCCTCCATCCTCGCCTTTGATTTTCACAAATCCTCCAAGCGGTATCCAGTTTATCGAATAAATTGTTCCGCCTCGAAATTTTTTTTCATGCGCCTCAGAAAGATCTTTTTTTTCATTTTCGTCATCGCCATCTTGGCTTCCCCAAATTATTCTCCATTTTTTTATCGGCGCAAGTATATATTTCTCATGAAATTTTTCCGTGATAATTTCTTCGCGAATTTCTTCACCCGGAATTTTTATGTCAATCGATTTTACTTCCACGCTTTCCACTTCCCTTTCTTTCTTGTTTTCTTCTCCGGCTATTCTCTGCAAGCCAAAAATTCTTGGCGGAAAACCGAAACCAAATTCACTGGCTTTGATGCCATTTCTTCTAGCCGTCACAAAATGCCCCAACTCATGGACAAAAATTAAAACGCCGAGAATTATTATAAAGACAATTATCGCTATCATATGAAAAATTTACAATTTTCAATTTACAATTTTCAATTTATTGTAAATTGATCATTGGTTATTGAAAATTAAATTTTATATTGTCATTATCTCTTCTTCTTTTTTCTTTCTGATTTCTTCAATTTTGGCATTGTATTCATCAACTATTTTTTGCAATTTTTCTTTTCCGCTGAATTTATCATCCTCGCCGATTTTTCCAGCTTTCTCCGCTTCCTGAATTTCTTCCCAAATTTCTTCCCGCACTCTTCGCACCGACACTCGAGCTTCTTCCGCTCTTTGATTGAGCATTTTGACCAGTTCTTTTCGACGCTCTTCATTGAGCGCTGGAATATTGATTCGAACTACCTGCCCATCGTTAACTGGATTCAGATTCAATTGTGATTCGCGAATCGCTTTTTCAATATCCACCAAAACATCCCGGCTCCACGGGGTAATGGCAATTGTTCTGGCTTCCGGCACGGTGATGCTCGCTACTTGTTTCAATGGAGATTTGGCGCCATAATAATCCACCAGCAAATCCTCCACCAAAGAAACGCTAGCTCGTCCGGTTCGAAGTTTTCCCAATTCGTCCTTGAAATAACTAATCGCTTTTTCAAAATCCTCTTTTTTCTTGTTGATTGTTTCATTAACCATAATTATAAACCTACAAAAATACAAAATTTTACAAAAGTACAAAATTATAAAACTATTTTATTTCTTGCACTTTTGTATTTTTATATATATTTGTAATTTTGTAGGAAATTTACTTAGTGAATCCCAAATACAATTCTCCGCCATTTGGATTATATTCCAAAATATTGGCTTTCATTTTATTGTCAAACTGGAAAGTCTTCCAATTTTTTCCGCCGTCAATTGATTTATATGTCGCCTGGTCCATTGCATACACAATTTCGCTGGAATTTTTCGGGCTTATTGCCAACGCTCTTATCGGAAAATTTTCCGGATTGTTAAGCGCCAAAATTTCCTGCCATTTTTCTCCGCCGTCTGCGCTCATCATTATCCCATCTGCGCCGGCAAGATAAACACGATTAGGAAACACCGGATCAGTTTTTATCACACTGAATTTTCCACTATTGAAAGAAAAGGATTCCTTATTTATTTTTCCCGAAATATCTTCAAAGCTGGCGCCCGCATCTTTGCTTCGAAAAATATTTCCAGAATTAGTTATAAAATAAAGCAAATTGCTATTTGCCACATCTATGACAATTTTTAAAATTGGATCTTCGGATAAATAAATATTCTTCCAAGTCGCTCCGCCGTCCATGCTTTTTATAGCTTCTTTTTCACTGGTCGTAGCATAAATAACATTAGGATTTTTTTTATCAATAATCAAAGAAATTACAATCGGACCGGCTGACGGACTGGTATAAATTTCCGTCCAATTTTTTCCTTCGTCTTGGGTTTTGAAAATTTTTCCCGTTCCTTGCCAAACTCCGCTGGCATATAGGGTTCTGCCGTCAGTTGGGCTAAGCGCCAAACCATAAACTTTTTCCGATTGATAGTTTATAAATTTCCAAGTTGTTCCACCGTCAGTTGTTTCCAAAATTCCGCCTTTCCGCAGTCCGACATAAACATTGTTCACGTCATACGGATTTATGGCAAAACTCAAAATATCAATATCCGTCGCATTCGCTTTTCCTTCACCTTTGTTTTTTGCTTCCCAATTTGCTCCGCCGTCAGTTGACTTCCAAACGCTTTGCGTCAAAGTGAAAGTTGGGACAGCAGTAGTTTTATTACTCACGCAACCAGAAAAAACCAAAGCCACAAGCAATCCAGCCGAGATAAATAATATTTTTTTCATATGTTTTTTATTTATTTAATTATAGCATAACTGCGCTAAAAAACAAAAAACCCCGCGTTATCGCGAGATTTTCTTGTGCGCTGTGGAGGATTCGAACCTCCGACCGTTTGCTTAAAAGGCAACTGCTCTACCAGGCTGAGCTAACAGCGCAAAAATGATAAGCTGAGTCCCGACCTTGCGTCGGAGCTAACAGCGCAAAATAAAAAATAACTTTCGTTATTATATCATCCTCATTTCTTTAGTCAATACGAGCTTAACTAAAAAAAGAAGGAGCCGGGATTGTAGCTTGGAGGTTCATATGGGACCACCAAAAATTCGCACAATCTCGGCTGGGTTAAATTGTTTGAGGGTTTTAACCGTAAAGTTCTATTCCCCTAATCCCAACCTCTGCAAGATGATTTCTTGCCATTTTTCTGTTTGCCGCGGAAACAGTTTCATCCATCGACATTTTAAATAAATAATCACATACAACAGAAAAATTCTTTCCTGGGCTCGGATAGGGAGCTAAAACAACTACAGCTCCACCTTCTTCTTGCTCCGATTTCATCATGGTGCCATTTCCTTTCTTTTTCCTTTAAACCCTCGTCCACAGCGTTGCCTAAGATTCTAGGCTATGAGTGCACACCGTGTGCACATTTAACGCTAAAAAAACCATAGCATACTTGTTATGGTTTGTCAAAAGTAAAAATGCCTTAATTAAGCCTTTTTCGAATAAGATAAACGAAAATAATTGGAATAATTAGCCAAAAGAAGTGAAACTCGGAAGAAACCAAGTATTTATAAGCGTTTTCGGAAATGTAGCCGAGCGCTATTTTTTTAGGTAAAATTGAAAGAATAACACTTAGAAGCATTACTACTTCCAAAAAACTAACCGTGAAAATTCGCCACAAAAATTGGGATCCGGAAATATAAACGCCAAAAATTCGTTTGCTAAAAATTGTAAATAAAATTAAAAGAATAAGGAAAAAAATCAACTCATAAGAATAATCCTTGAGATAATTTCCGGGAAAAGCCTCGAGAAGCGCCAGCGATATATAAGCGCTCATGAGAACTGCAATGAGTCGGCCACGACCAACCAAAAATGCAAAAGCAACTGTTAGCAAAATTATAACTATCAAAAGAGAAAAGTCTTGCATGAAACTTGGCGAGATGCCTATTTTTGAAAAAAGTTCAATAAAGTTCATATGATTTTTATTTTAGTTTTTAATCTACGTTATTTATAGTATCAAGTATTTTATCCCGCCCTTGCGAAATAGAAAGTCATAAATTAAAGTTTGCGAGTGTAAAAAATTTACTCATTATTATCCTAAGGGGAGTTTAGTAAATTTAACGAGCAAACTGAAAATTTATCTTTCTATGAGCCTGGGCGGCCTTTTTCTTTTCTGCCACTTTTCTTTTGGGAAAAGAAAAGTGGCGAAATGTTATTGCGGAAAGAAAAAGTATAAATATTAAAATCTCATTTGGAATTTTATCATCATTTAATTCTATTGCCAAATTCATTCCCCCATCTTTTCCAACTCTTCAATAATCCTTTTTTGTTCTCGCGAAAGATTTTTTGGAATCCTGACAATAATTTTGACCAGCTGATTTCCCCGTCCTCGCCCGTGAATATCCGGCACGCCCTTATTTTTTATCCGAAAAGTTTCGCCTGATTGCGTTCCGGAGGGAATTTTCAAAATTAATTTTCCTTCAATTGTTTCGATTTCAATTTCTCCGCCAAGCGTGGCGAGGGAAAAACTAATTTCCTCCGTGCTCAAAATATCATTGTCTCGGCGTGTAAATTTATTGTGATTTTTGATGTGAATTAAAACATAAAGATCTCCGGATCTGGCGCCTTTTTCTCCGGCTTCACCCGCGCCTTGGATAGAGATTGTTTGACCATTAGAAATTCCCGCCGGAATATTTATTTCCAGTTCTTGCTCTTTTTTTATTTTTCCGTCTCCTCCGCATTTTGTGCATTTCTTTTCATAAGTTTTTCCTTCTCCCTGGCAGTCCGGACAAACTGTCACTTGGGAAAAAGATCCAAAAAAACTGCGAGTGGTTTTCTGCACTTGTCCCGCGCCATGGCAAGTCGGACAAGTTTTGATGTTTGCTCCCGGCTCTCCTCCCGTTCCATTGCACCGGTCGCAAACTGCACTTTTATAAAGATTTATTTTTCTTTTCGCTCCGCTTACCATTTCATAAAAATCTATTTCTACATCAACTTGAATGTCTTGGCCTCTTTTTTTTCTCCGACCTCTTCCTCCGTCTCCACCGCCAAAAATATTGGAAAAAATATCCTCAAAATCCGTTCCGCCAAAATCGAAGTTGCCAAAATCTCCGCCAAAGGCGGATCCGCCTCCGGCGGAAAATCCTGAAAAATCGAAACCTCCCGCTTGTCCGCCTTGGCCAGAAAAGCCTCCAGAACCATCAAAAGTCCGCCCAAATTGGTCGTATTGCTGTCTTTTGGTCTTATCGGAAAGCACTTGGTAAGCTTCGTTTATTTCCTTGAATTTTTTTTCGTCTCCGCCGGCTTTGTCAGGATGATGTTTGTGCGCTAATTTTCGATACGCTCTTTTTATCTCATCATCCGACGCGCCTTTGGAAACGCCTAATATATTGTAATAATCATTCGCCATATATTTTTTACTCTTAATATTCTACCACCAAATAAAAAAATTAGCAATCCCATGACTTGAGTGCTAACTATTCCTTTTATTTTTATTTATAAGATTTATGCATTTGTTTTAGAAATTACTCATTGCAAAACTTTATTTGAAAACCTAAACTTTAAGTAAACCAGAAGAAAATTAGCTTAATAAAAAAATTATGCTTTAGTAATTTCTAAAACAAATGCATAAATCTTACTCCACCACTTCCACCTCCGTCATCACCTTAGAAACCTTAACAAGTTCCGCTTTTCGCAAAATCCAAAAAATAAAAGCAACGAAATATCCAACGATGGAGCCAAGAAATGATCCAAGAGAAGCTACAGTCAAGAAAAGTATGAAAGAGGCAATGAAAGGCAAAAATGGCAAGTTATCCGCTTTGAAACTAGTGGAAAAAAATTCATTTATCTTGCCGTTGATCATCTCCGAGAAAACATCAGAAATTTTTTCCTGCCCGGTAAGCTTCATTCCGGTAATTTGAGAAAGGCTTTCTCTTTCTTGCTCGATAATCTTTCCTTGATCAGCTTCAAGCATTTTTTTCATCTGCTCCTTGCTGACACCGGTATTTTTTTCGTTGAGCCCCTGGCTTTCTAAAATATTTCCCAAAAAACCTTCAGCATTCTGCTTGGATATTTCCGAAATAAATTCATCCACGGTAAGTTCGGTTTTTTGATTATCTTTCATATCCGGATAAATCATCGGCAAAATTTTGGAAACCGCATCCCCTGTTTCGAATTTTGGAATAATATTTATGTTGTTATTATTTTTTATCTCCGAATAATATTGCGAAGTGATGGCAATTGAAAGCGCCAAAATTAACATCGTTTTCCCAGTACGCACCGATTTGGCAATATCAAATTTTATATTCAGCTTCAAATCCTTGGCAATTCTTTCTGCTCCCAAAAAAATAAGTAGAAAAGAAAAAGCTAGCGCCAATATATGCCAGAAAGAAAAAGTGAAAATTAGACTTGAAAAAAGGCCTATCGCCAATGCAGAAAAAATAAGATATTTTTGTTTGATAAGAATTGCGCCAAGTGCGATTGCAATGAAAAAAAGCGAAAACCAAATAGCCGGAATGAGCCAAGTGCTGGAGGCCGGAACATTAATTGCCTCATCAACATAAAACCACGAAGCCGCACCAAAAATAACAACAAGTCCAGCGATTATATATTTTGTAATTTGTGTTTTCATTTTTAAACTTTAACATTTTTTGCAAGAATATACCAATCTCCCTTTTCCATAATTTCGAATCCATTTTCTTCCGCTAATTGAATCTCCTTTTCAATTATCTTTTTCCCGGAGGTTACAAAAGGTAAAAATACAAAGCCATTTTCTTTGAGAATTCTTTTTAATTCAGAATAAAATTTTGGGATGTCCTTTCTTTGTTTTGTTATAGCTAATCCAGTTGCCAGATCAAAACTATTTTCATCAAAACTCATTTCATGGAAATCACCTTCAATAACCTGCTCTTTAGAAAATCTTTTTTGAGCAGTTCCAAAATCAACCATATTTCTTAAATTATCCATCCCGATCAATTTTAAATTAGGAATGGAATTTAGCTCTTTGGTGTATATTCCAGTTCCCGATCCAAGTTCGAGCCCCAAATATTCTTTTTCTTTATCAAGAAAACTTTCCAGCTTATCTTTGGCAACTCTTGCCGTTTCGTCTCGTTCGCGACCCAAAACGAACGTGTCATACTCTTCTGGGCTGACATTTTCCATATTGTTATCAATCCTTTTCTTAAGCGCCTTCTCTTCTGAATTGAGCGGCTTCAAATTTTTCTTAAATTCATGAATAAATTCTTCCATATTTTTTATTTAAAAAAATTATATTTTCTTCTCCTTACTGACATTCTCACATTCTGCAGAATATGAGAATGTTATTCTTTAGACATTATAAAATACTCGAGAACTTTCGGATGCAATTTCTTATTAGTCGCAATAATAGAATCAGCGTCCATGCTGATAGCCCGTCCATCAAAATTCGTTACAACACCCCCTGCCTCCTCGATGATAACTTTCACAGCAGCAATATCATAGAGCTTGGCCTTGGCCTCAACCATTATATCCATTTTTCCTTGAGCAACTAAATGATAACTCCAAAAATCACCAAAACCTCTAGCGCTGTTTGCATCGGCCGTTAATTTTGCCAAATTATCAATAATATTCTTTTTGTAGAAATGTTTTGGACCGCCAAATGTTATATAGGTCGACTCTATTTCTTGAGTTTGCGATACGGATACTTTTTGTTCGTTGAGATAAGCACCGCCGCCTTTTTCTGCATACATTAGTTCTCCTAAAGCTGGTGCGTTAGAAACTCCAAGAATTATTTCTCTATCTTTCATCAAAGCAATTTGCGTTCCAAAAATCGGAATATGGTGGATAAAATTGTTCGTGCCGTCAATTGGATCGATTACCCAGACATATTGAGACTCCACATTTTCTTTTCCTGATTCTTCTCCAAAAAATCCGTGATCGGGAAATTCTTTCCTGATGGTCTCAATAATTATTTTTTCCGCCCCTTTATCTGCCTCTGTAACAAATGACCGATCCGCTTTCTGAGTCGATTTAATCTCTTTGGAATAATATTCCATTATTATTCTTTCCGCTTTCTTAGCTGCTTGAATAGCTACTTCTAAAAATTTACTTTGCGATTGTAATTGGTTCATGGCTTTAAAATTAATTAATTATTCTAGCTTGAATTAAGGTTAAAAGTAATATTATTACTGTCAGAGCATACATGACAGAATAATTTCTTATCGACACATAATTTTCAGCTGGAGAGATGCATAACTGGCTATCCATAAAATTTTTATTTTCCATTTTTTGATGATGAGGGTTTGAATCATTTACTTTTTTATAAAGAATTGTTCCATAATAATCGCCAATTGAATTAAATAAAATATCCGACTCTGCTTTTAAAAATTTCTTATTTTTATCAATAAGGCAAACTCCCCCAGCCTCAGGCTGATTATTAATAAAACCGCCAATTTTCAGCGGAATTTTTATGGAATTAAAATAAACGATTTGAAATTCATCATATAAATTTAAAAAATCTTCTTTTCTTTTGATTACTTTACCATTATTATCAGTTAGATCCATCACTTCAATTTTAATTTTTATTTTTCTATTCGCAATAAAACCACCCTTCGATGAAAGTGTCATCGATATCGGTATTCCAAAGTCTAGTGGAATATTTTCCGATCCAGGAGCAGAGAATGTGTAGAAAAATTTACAGCTTGTTATAAAAAAACCAAAGAAACCAAATATGGCCCAAATTAAAAATAAAAATACTATAAATTTAGAATTAAATCCATATAAAATTCCAAAAAAAATAAATACAGCTACCGCGATTTCAATAAAATATCTTTTTGGTCCATCAAATAAAAAAAATTCCTTAATCCATGTTTTTATTTTAATAATTTTTTCTTTAATTTCCATAGTTTTTTAAGAGCCCCGATAAATCGGGGCTCAAATTTAAATTTATTCTTTTTTATCCCCTTCCTTCGTCTCCGCGTCCCGCACACTGTCATCTGATTTATTGGATGACTGTGCGTCCGCCGATGAGGCGGATTCGCTTGCCTGTCCGCCTTGGGCTGATTGCTGGGACTGCTGAGCCTCGTTAGCGGCTTTATAAAGCTTCTCGCCGATTTTTTGTGCTGATTGAGATAATCCTTCGGTAGCTTTTTTGATAGCCTCAATATCATCTCCGTCTTTTACTTTCTTGAGCGCTTCAACTGCTTCTTCAACTGGTTTTTTTTCATCGGCAGTAATTTTGTCCCCAGCATCGCGAAGCGCTTTTTCTGTGGTATAAACCAAAGTGTCCGCCATATTTTTCGCTTCAATGAGTTCCTTCTTTTTCTTATCTTCCTCCGCATGTGCTTCAGCATCCTTTTTCATTTTTTCAATTTCATCTTTGGAAAGTCCCGTCGAAGCTTCAATGCGGATTGATTGCTCCTTGCCAGTGGCTTTGTCCTTAGCTTTGACAGAAAGTATTCCGTTGGCATCAATATCAAATGTCACTTCAATTTGCGGAATACCTCGAGGCGCTGGTGGAATACCGTCTAGAATAAATCTTCCAAGAGTTTTGTTGTCAGAAGCCATTTCTCGTTCGCCTTGCAAAACATGAATTTCGACTGATGGCTGGCTGTCAGCCGCAGTTGAAAATATTTGCGATTTGGCTGTTGGCACCGTCGTGTTTCGTTCTATGAGAGGTGTTCGCACTCCGCCCATTGTTTCAATTCCAAGTGTAAGGGGAGTCACATCCAAAAGTAATACATCTTTTACATCGCCTTGAAGCACTCCACCTTGGATTGCCGCACCAAGCGCCACTACTTCATCCGGATTAACGGTGAGGTTAGTTTTCTTACCAAAAAAATCTTCCACTGTTTTTATGACAAGTGGCATTCTAGTCATTCCGCCAACCATCACTATTTCATTTATATTCTTAGTTTCAAGCTTCGCATCCGCGAGAGCTTTTTTTGTTGGCTCCAAAGTTTTCTTGACCAAGTCTCCGACTAATTCTTCCAATTTCGCTCGAGTAATTTTCATCACTAAATGTTTCGGACCATTAGCGTCAGTCGTGATAAATGGCTGATTAATTTCTGTTTCCACTGCAGTTGAAAGTTCAATCTTAGCTTTTTCCGCCGCTTCTTTGATTCTTTGAAGCGCCAACGGGTCGTTTCCAAGATCAATACCTTCTTGTTTCTTAAATTCCGAAATAATCCAGTTAATTATAATTTGGTCAAAGTCGTCTCCGCCAAGATGCGTGTCACCATTGGTTGATTTCACTTCCACTGTGTCGCCTCCCACTTCCAAAATAGAAATATCGAAAGTTCCGCCGCCAAGGTCATAAACCGCAATTTTTTCATCTTTCTTTTTGTTGAATCCATAAGCCAAAGCCGCCGCTGTTGGTTCATTGATAATGCGTCGAACTTTGAGTCCCGCGATTTCTCCCGCTTCTTTGGTGGCTTTTCTTTGTGAGTCGTCAAAATAAGCCGGAACAGTAATCACTGCTTCGTCTATTTTTTCTCCCAATTTTTCTTCGGCATCCGCTTTTAATTTTCCAAGTATCATTGCAGAAATTTCTTGCGGTGTATAATCTTTGACTTGCCCCGAGCCTGTTGAGGGGTCTCCCATTTTTATTTTCACTCCGCCGTTTGATTTTTCAATTTTATACGGCATAAGCTTCATGTCTCTTTGCACTTCTTCGTCCGTAAAAGCCCGTCCGATCAGGCGCTTAATGGAAAATAGCGTGTTTTGCGGATTAGTCACGGCTTGGCGCTTAGCCAAAAGCCCGACCAATCTTTCCCCGGATTTTGAAATCGCCACCATTGAAGGTGTAGTTCTCGCCCCTTCTTTGTTTTCAATTATTTCCGGCTTTCCGCCCTCCACGATTGCCATCGCGGAATTAGTTGTCCCCAAATCGATTCCTAATATTTTGCTCATAGTTTTACAATAATTTTTAAATTTTTAATTTTTGAATTTTTAAATAAATCCAAATTTTAAATTTTTAAAAATTAGAAATTAAATATTATTTATAAAATTAAAAATTACAAAATTAAAAATTTTACTCTACAATCACTCTCGCCACTCTAATTACTTTTTCTCCTATTTCATATCCCTTCATCACTATTTTCTTTATTATTAATTCTTTTTCGCTTTCTTCTTTATTCTTACTTCCTTCTTCATGTTTTATGGCTTCCATAACACTGGGATCAAACTTATCTCCAACTTTAACTGAAATTTCATTCACTCCATTATCTTCTAAAACTTTTTCTAATTGTTTCTGAATATGCATTATTCCAACTACCCATCCGCTTTCTTTCTGATCTTCCGGAATATGATCTGTCGAGGCATGGAAATTATCCAGCACCGGCAAAATTTCAGAAATTAAATTGGCATTAGAATAGGCAACAGTGTCTTTCAAATTTTCCGCCTGTCTTTTTTTATAATTTTCAAAATCAGCCATGCAACGCTTCCAGCCAGCAAGAGAATTTTTGAGCTCAATAATTTTTTGCGCTTTTAGGATCGTATTTCTTTTTTCATTTTCAAAGCCGTCTTTCTCTGATAATTTCAGAAGTGCTTTTTCAAAAGAAAGCCACTCATATTCTTCGTGTTCCGGACTTAATTTAACTTCTGTTGATTTGCTATAACAAATGCATCTTATTCCTCTTTTTTCTTCTTTGAAGAGCGGGCTATCTTTTGGAAATTCCACGACATCAATAATTTCTCCCAAAACAGTTTCGAGCCCGGCTTCTTCTTTGATTTCTCTTATTATAGAATCTTCAAAACTTTCATTCTCTCCGATGTGCCCACCGGGCAAATCATATTTTCCTGCATTCAGAAAATCGCTCTTTGCTCTCTTTAAAATCAAAACTTCATTATTTTCATTAAGAACCACCGCCTTGATTGTGAGCGCCATTGGACGCGGATCTGAATCAACTTTTTTTTCTTTTTCCATTTTTTTATTTTAAAATATTATTCCGCCTTCAATTATCAAAAATATTACAACCGAACCGCCTAAAAGTTTTCGAGCATAATCCAAAAGGGACTTGTTTTTGGCATATTTCATTCTTTTTGGCCCGACAATCGCCAAGACTCCTCGTTCGCCTGATTTAGTTGTATATGGACTCACCACCATCGAACAATTGGAAATTTCTTTGATTGGATTTTCTTTGCCGATGAAAATTCTGGTTTCGCCGTCTTTGATTTTGGAAAGAATCGCATCCACATTTTCATCAATATAATCCAACGCTTCCGCAATCCGGCAAAATTCATCTACATTTTGGAATTCCGGATTTTCCAAAAGTTCCCGCACTCCAAAATCATACAATTTATTTTCCGATCCGCTAATCGCTAGTGATCCGGAAAGTGAAGAAAGTAGTTTCGCCGTAGTTCTGGAAAGTCTTTGATTTTTGGCTTTGAGTTTTAGCACTTCTGTTTGGAGTTTTTTTTGGTCAGTGAGACTCAACTTTTGATCAGCCATAATACTCTCCACAAAAAAACGGTATCCTTTGTCAGTTGGAATTCGTCCGGCGCTGATGTGCGGTTGGTATAAATATCCTTTTTCTTCCAGTTCTACCATATCGTTTCTAATCGTTGCTGAACTCACTTTCAAACCATACTTATCTTCCAAAACTTTTGAGCCCACTGGAATAGCCGAATTGGTATATTCTTCCACCACTGCCGCTAATATTTTTTTGAGTCTTTCATTCATAAGTTTATTATAATCTATCCTTTAGCACTCGTCAAGAGTGAGTGCTAATTGTATTTTAGCAGATTGGTTTGGAGTGTCAAATATTCAAAAATTGGCAAATAAAAAAGGACCTAAACGATGTAGATCCAATTATTTTACATATGTCTTTTGTTTGTAGTCAAAACAGAAAAAACTGAAATTATATTTTCCTCAAGATTATTCTTTCATCAACTTATAAAATTATAAACAGTTAGCAAATAATCAAACCTTTTTCAACTGATTCATATTTACAAATCATTTTTTTTCCGTTTGTAAATTTAACAATTACTATGTCTCCGGGCAATAATTTAAGAAGAGCATCATTCCAAGCGACATTTTTATCTGCAAGCTGAGGCGAAAAGTAGAAATCTTTTGGCCCAGTTGCTTTTTCAATAACTTTCTCTTGCCAGAAAAAACTCGAGTTTTTTTCTGAATCCTGAAGTGTCCATCGACCTATTGCCTTGTCTGAAACTCGATCTCTGGTCATAACAAGAACAAGAACTCTTTCATCATTGAGCCGGTTTGGTTTTGCGAGAACAAATCCATTGGCCGTCCTAACAGGAAATGCTTCATAAACAAAGCCGTGTTTATCTACCTCTGGAAGATTTTTCTTAAACAAACAAATCTTCTTGCTAGCAGAGCCAGCTCCAATATGAAGATTATTTTCAAAAAGATCCAGTTTCATTCCTTTTCTTAAGCCAAAATGATTGATGGTAAAAACTTTCATAGCAATCTCCTTTTTCTTATTTTTAACAGCACATTTCTGGCTATCTCTGCACGGCGCAGAGGCAGTCAGAAAATGGCTGTTAAATGACTAGCCATAAGTTTTTAATGTTCAATTAGCTATTATACTCTTTTTTTATCATTTTGTCAAATATAAATATTATAAAACAAAAAAAGGCCTTAAAAAAGCCTTCTTTTAATTATTGGGCCAATAGTATTCTCACTTCGCGCTATCTTGTTCGGAGACTAGGACTCGAACCTAGATTAACAGGATCAGAACCTGTCGTCCTACCATTAGACGATCTCCGAATATAAATCTACTATACATCATACATAATATCTCCACAAAATCAATAAGCGCTTGACAATATCCTTATTTTCCCTATTATTAAGTATCTCTGGCTTTAAACATATAATTTAACAGAAAAGGAGATTGTGCGATGAAAAAGTTCTTTAAAATAGCGACATTAATTCTCCTTTTTTTATTTATGCAAAAGAGAGAATTAGAAAGTTATGAAATTAAAGAAGCAGTTGGTTTCGTTAGTGGATTCTTGGCCGGACTAGGTGGTCACGAATTTGGTCATAAGATTGCCTCGGATAGCCAGCATGCTGGAATAAATTTTTCCGGAAAAAAATGCGATTTTTCTTCCGGCGCAACTGACTCGCAATATGAAAATTCTTTTTTGGGAGGATTTGCAAGTGAAATCATGAGTTCGGAAATAATTTTAGCCAAAAATAAAAATTCCAAAATAATCTTAAATAATAATTTTATCTTGGGATATATGTTTTGGAATATAGCTCATCCCGTAGTTTATGTGATTCGACACGAATCATTTAAAAGTAATAGCGACGATCTTTCTGGAATTGAATGGAATGGAGGAGATAGCAGTGCCATAGAGACTTTAATTGTTTCACAAGCTCTTTGGAGTATTTGGAGACTTTATGACGGAGAAAAAGAATTAAAAATTTTTTCTTTGAAAAAAACTATTTCATCTCCTTTCTTTGAAATTGTTCCTCCGACTGAAAAAAACAACCGCCAAATTCAATTTGAATTTGGTATTCGTTGGCAAAATTAAAAACCCTTGGTTCAAAAAATGAATCGAGGGTTTTTACATAAATCAAATCTTAAGATATTTTCTCATGGCGATCCAACTGCTAGCGATGCCCAAAAATGCACCGATAGCGATTTGGAGGCCGAGAATATAAAGCGCATTATCAAGATAAAAAGCAAAAAGATTTCCGGAAGATACGACCGAAGAAGCATAAACATTTATAAATTTAATTGCAATCATAAGAATGATTGACGCTACGAGCGAAGCAACCACGCCATAAATTATGCCTTCAAAAATAAACGGCAGACGGATAAACATATTGGATGATCCAACCAAGCGCATTACTTCAATTTCCTGCTTGTGGGTATAAATTGTAATTCTAATCGTGTTAAAAATAATCAGAATGGAAACCGCGCCAAAAATTCCCGCCAAAACCAATCCGATTTTTTTGATCTGAAGGATAATACTGTTTAAGCGATTGATTAAATCCTTATTTTTCCCATAATTAACCCGGCTCACATCATCTTTGAAAGATGCATTATTTACATAATCAACAATCACTTGATACTGGCTGGGATTATTCGCTTTGATAACTAATGAGGCTAAAAGCGGATTCTCCCCTATTTCTTCCAGCGATTCCATAATCACTTGCTCGTCAGCATTGTCCCGTTTGAAAATTTCCAGCGCCTTATCTTTAGAAATATATTCCACCGAGCTTATTTCCTTAAAGCCTTCCAAATCTTTTTTGCTCGCTTGTATTTTTTCTTCAGCTACATCACTTTTGAAATACACGCTGATATTAACTTTATTTTCCACATTTTTGAGCACATTATCCGCTACCATTCCGAGCATAAAAACCGCGCCCACAACAAAAAGTGAAAGCACGAGAACACTCACGGCAGCCACTGATAGCCAGCCGTTTCGCCAAAAATTTATAAAACTTTCTTTTAACGCCCTGCCGATAATTAAAAACATAGTATTTCTTTACGAATTACTAATCACTTACTAATATACGAATGTAAGAATTTTTTATTAGTATATTCGTACAAAATTAGTAATTAGTAAAGATTAACACATTTTATATTTCCCTTTTGCATCGTCGCAAATTATTTTTCCATGATCAAGAACAATCACTCTTTTCGCTGCCTTATTCACCACTTCCCGGTCATGGCTGGCCAAAATTACTGTCGTTCCAAGCTTGTTGATTTCCAAAAGTAATTTTACCATTTCAATAGAGCTCACTGGATCCAAATTTCCCGTCGGCTCATCCGCCGCGATCACCAGCGGTTTATGAATCAGTGCTCGCGCCAAAACTACTTTTTGCTGTTCGCCTCCGGAAAGTTCGTGCGGAAATTTTTCCATTTTATCTCCCAGTCCCACTATATCCAAAATCTGTGGCACATCTTCCAAAATTTCGTTCTTTGGCGCTCCGCAGGCTTCCATAGCATAAGCGACATTTTCAAAAACAGTTTTCTTGGGAAGCAATTTGAAATCCTGAAAAATCGTGCCGATTCTTCTTCTGTGATATGGCATTTTTCTTCGACTGATCATATCCAGAGAAACTTCATCAAAATAAACCGAACCGACTGTTGGCATTTCTTCAGCATAAATTAATTTGAGAAGCGTGGACTTTCCCGCTCCGCTATGTCCAACTATGGAAATAAATTCTCCTCTTTTAATTTCCAAATTAATATCCGACAATACATCCTTATCGTCTTTGAAAAATTTGCTTACATGATCAAACCTGATCAACACCGAAGGATCTTTTGATTCCCTTGAATATTTTTCTTCGTTCATATCTTCTGTTTCTTCAATTTTTATTTTTCTTTCTTTTTTCATAATGTTTTACGAAATACAAAAAGGGAGTTTAAATGTTTCGTAGTTCGTTCATTTCGTAGTTCGTAATTTATTATAAACTATTTCTTAATATACTTCAAATAGCTTTCCATAAAATCATTTAGATTTCCCTCCAAAACCCATTCCGCCTGGGCTGTTTCGTATTTTGTCCTATGATCTTTGACCATTTTATAAGGGTGAAGGACATAAGAACGGATTTGGCTTCCCCACTCGGCGCTTAATTGTTCGCCACGAATTTTTCTTTTTTCTTCTTCGGCTTCTTCCAGATATTTTTTATGAAGCTTCGCTTTCAAAATTTTCATTGCTTGTTCTTTGTTTTGCAATTGCGATCTTTCATTTTGGCAAGTTGCTTGGATTCCGGTTGGAATATGCGTGATGCGAACTGCGCTGTCTGTCGTGTTCACACTTTGTCCGCCGGCGCCAGATGAGCGATAAACATCCACGCGAAGATCCTGGGGATTAATTTGCACTTCTTTTATTTCCGGAATTACCGGCATAATTTCCACTAGTGCAAAAGAAGTTTGACGAAGATTATCTGCATTGTATGGCGACAACCTAACAAGCCGGTGTACTCCCGCTTCGCTTTTGAGATATCCATAAGCATATGCGCCAGAAACTTCTATTGTTACATTTTTTATTCCAGCTTCTTGACCACGAGTTTCATCTAAAATTCTCGCTTTAAAATTATATATTTGCGCCCACTTGAGATACATTCGAAGAAGCATCTCTGACCAGTCTTGCGCGTCCACTCCGCCGGCTCCACTCATGATCGTGATAATCGCGTCATTTCTGTCATAATCTTCGGAAAAAAGCGTTTTGAATTCTAAAGCATTGATATTTTCCTCTACTTTTTTAATTTCTTTTTCGAGTTCAGCAATATCTTTTTTGCTTTCTGAAATTTCCGCCAATTCTTTTAAATTTTCAAGCTTTTTTTCTAATTCATCTATTTCCTCAATTTCTTTCTTTGTTTCTTCTAATTCTTTCATAATCTCTCCTGCTTTTTGCGAATCACTCCAAAAATTTTCCTTAGCCGTTTCTTTTTCCAGTTCTTTTATTCTTTTTTCTTTTTTCGGTAAGTCAAAGATAGTCCCGAATAGTCGGGAGTTTATTTTTTAGCTCTTCGATTCTTTGTAAGGTTTCTTTTGGCATTACTATTTATTCGAATCATTCGAGTGTTAATTCGCAACATTCGAGTCGCGTTAATAATTATTCAAACATCAGCATCCCTAACATTAGTCCTATTCCTAAAACAAACATTATTACCTGTAAAATTCCTTTTTTGGCTTCGTTGTGTTTGTGAAGTTCGGGAATTAAATCTGTTCCAGCAATGTAGATAAATCCCCCAGCCGCAAAAGGCACTAAAAATGAGGTCAGATTAGCTGGATTCAAGTTTATCGATAAAATTACCATTGCTCCCAGAACCGCTGAAAGAGCGGTAATGAAGTTAAAAAACAACGCTTTTGCTCTTGAAAATCCAGCATACACCAAAGAAGCAAAATCGCCAATCTCCTGGGGAATTTCATGGAAAACTACCGCTACCGTTGTGGCAATTCCAAGCGGGATGCTCGCAAGAAAACTTCCGGCAATTATCACTCCGTCAAGAAAATTATGAATTGAATCTCCAAACAAGATAACATAAGAAAAAGGATGCGGATGATCCACGCAAGGTTCCTCGTGGCAATGGCGCCAGCGGATAATTTTTTCAATTAGGAAAAAAACTAAAATTCCTCCCAGGATTGAAAAAGAAATTTTAACCGTATTTTGTGAATTCTCAAAAGCTTCCGGGATAAGATGGATAAATGCATCGCCCATTAAAGTTCCCGCCGAAAAACTCACCAGATAAATGAGAATTTTATATAATTTTTTCTGATCAAAAGACAGCGTAAAAACTCCGACTAGTGAAATTAGACTGACAATAATTACTGAAATAATTGTATAAAACCAAAGCATAAATTATAAATTCTTGATGAGTTCGATGTGTCCTGCCTCGACTTGCATTAGCGCGCCGAAAAGTTTTCGGATATTATCTTCAGAAGCTTCGCTGGCAAACTTTTTGTAAATTTCTGTCGCATGGTCTTCCAGCTCAATTGTTTTTTGAAAATTTTCTTCATTCGTATCAGCGCAATTTTCAACTTTTATTTCCGGCATTGCAATTCCCAAAAGTTTTGTCGCGATCACCGCATGCTCCAATTCCACTTTTGCCAAACGCTTATACATTTTTTGGATTTTATATTCCTGCGCTTTTCCGGCCATACAAAGATAAATCGCATTGGCTCGAGTTTCCAGCGCCAGCGTTTCCATCAAATTCTTCTTGGAAAGTTCGCTAATCGGAGTTTTCTCCTCAATAATTGGCTTAGCCTCCGAAGCCAATTTTATAAAATTTCCTTTCGCCCCGCAAAACGGGCAGTCAGTTGGTTTTTCTTCCCCAATATATGCGTCTCCGCATATTTCACAAATGTAGAGTTTCATATAATTAAAAATATTATTAATTTAATTCTGGATAAATTCTTTTAGCTCCAAAGTGCTCTACGAAATTACGATAAATATCAGTATCTCCTCCTTTCTTCAATTCTTCTGCAATATTCCTCAAGCTTTGGTCGCTTAAATTTGCTTTTTTGACAACTCCTTCTATAGAATCTTTTATATACTTCCAATCTCCAGCTTTTTGATTTGCGACAAAACTTCTTATACTATTTTCTATACCCTTTAAAACCTTTGGGTCATTGAATATTTCTTTAGAAATTCCAGGTAAATCTTGTATCCTATCGATATTATACAAATGAACATTTCCGGAAGATAATACTTCCTTAAACCTATCCGTGATCTCAGGTTGAGAAATAATCTCTGGTTTATTTCCAAAATTATTTAAAAAATCTAATGTATGTTCCCAATCCCCCTTCGCTATATTTTTAGCAACAGCAGAAATTTCTCGTGAAGTCATATTTTTCAGCGCTTCTTCATAGTCTTTAGGCTTATTGACTTTCAAATCAACCATTTTATTATTCAAAGCAACAGTATCAATTGTTTCATCCTCAGAAATTTCCTTGGTTGGCTCTGCATTTCTTTCTTTATTATCAACAATTCTATCGGGTGCATTTTCTTCTCCTAAATTCCCACTTTTTATTTGTGCTAAAAGTGATTCTGCTTTCCCCCTGTCTTCCTCTTCTTTTTTTACTTTTTCTTCTTCAAACTTAATCTTTGCTGCTTCCTCTTCAGCTTTTTTAACAGCCTCGGCTTCATCAAAAGCTTTATTTTCTTCATTGGCTTCCTTGTGTATTTCTTCTTCGCCGGTCTCTTCTCGCTCTGCACTATCTTTTTCTAATCTTAAAGCTTCACCCTGCTCTTGGAGTTTTTTCCCAAGTGCTATCAAATCTTCTGGTGATTTAGCATCCATAACTTCTTTTGACATTTCACTTTTCGCTCCTTCAAATTTTTTCTTAAAATTCTCCCATTTTTTAGCGAGTGCTTCTTTGACAGTTTCATACACATTTTTAGGTGTTTCTTTCATTTTTTTTTATTTTCCTTAAATTATAAAATTATTTTTTATAATCCAGGTTAAATTAATTATTTATAAAATTTATTTGAATTATTTCGACTTTTGTTTTATATTATCTAAGCGCCGATGTAGCTTCAGCCCTAGGCTGATCCGCCTCGGGCGGACAATTGGTAGTCGAGAGAAAAATATTATATGCCCTCTTAGCTCAGTTGGCAGAGCGACGCATTCGTAACGCGTAGGTCATCAGTTCGATTCTGATAGAGGGCTCCGTTTACTCCGCTTGCCCCGTGGCAGCGAAGCTGCTTTACGGGGTCATATCCACCAGTCTTTGCCATTCGTCATTAACTAATTTTTGTATTTCTTCCAATACTTTCTTATTTTCTTCTTTGAACAAATGTTTGAATCGTCCTTGCGTTTTCAAAAATTCGCTGACTGGCTTTGGTTTTTCCGTCGCGAAGTTTATTTTATATTTTCCATTTTCGATTTCATAGAGTGGCCAGAAATTTGTTTCGGTTGCTAATTTGGCAAGAGCTACATATTCTGAAGTCGGAAATTTCCAATTATTAGTGCAAGGCGAAAAAACCAAAAGAAAAGTCGGTCCTTCGGTCTCCAGCGCTTTTTTGGCTTTCTTTTTTAGATCGGCTATATATGCCACATTCGCTTGCGCTAAATATGCAATTCTGTGAGCATTGACTATTTCCATTAAATTTTTCCGCGTTTCCATTTTTCCAAAAGATTTTTTTCCAACTGGTGTAGTTTCCGTGAAAGCGCCATAGGGAGTTGCTGAAGATCTTTGGTTTCCCGTATTCATATATCCCCCATTGTCATAACAAACATAAAGAAAATTATGCCCACGCTCCAGCGCGCCAGATAAGCTTTGAAGTCCAATATCATATGTTCCGCCATCCCCGCCAAACGCCACGAATTTTATTTTTTTCTTAATCTTGCCTTTTCTCTTTAGAATTTCATATGCTTTTTCCACACCGGAAATTGTTGCCGCGGCATTTTCAAAAGCGCTGTGGATATATGGCACTTTCCAAGCGGAGTATGGATAAAGCGTGGAAGTCACTTCAAGGCATCCCGTGGCATTCGCCACCACCACTTCGTTTTTCGCCTCGCCTAAAATAGTGCGAACTATCGCCGGAAATCCGCATCCTGCGCAAGCGCTGTGTCCCGGAGCAAAATGTTTAGTTAATTCTTTGTTCATAAATTATTTTTTAGAAAATTCTTGCCAGATTTTTTTAATTAAATAAAAAATCAATGAGTATGCTATATAAAAAAGTGTCAGTAAAAATAGAATTAATAAGATTGCTAGATATAAATTTGAGTTTATTAAAGTATCACAACGTGAGCATAGGCTATTTTTCCAATCACAAGAAGGACAACCAAAATTTGCAATTATAGCAAAAACTTCCCATGTTGAAAAAAATGCTAGGATAATTTTTAATATAACTAATAATATTTTTTTAATCATTTTTTTACTTTATATATTTCCCTTTATGTTTCCCCAAAATCACATCCTCGATTTGTTTTTGAAAAATATCTCGTCCGCCGAGACCATAAATATAGCTTTTTATTTTTTTATTTATAGGTACGGACAGGTCGCGACCTGTCCCTACGAATGAATTTAATATTTCGCTGTAAAACGGTGGATTTGTTCCAATTGATTGCGCGCGATCAAGCACAATTATTTCTTTGGCATTTTTGAGAGCTTCGGCGATTTCTTTGTGTGGAAACGGCCTAAATAAGCCGATTTTCAATAGCCCTACTTTTTCTCCGGATTCCCGCAATTTATCAATCACAACTTTGGATGTTCCGGACGCACTGCCAGTGAGCACTAATATTTTTTCTGCGTCTTCTGTCTGATATTTTTCAAAAAATTCATATTTCCTTCCACTAATTTTCTCGAATTCTTTGGCAATTTTTTGATATTCTTCAAAAGCTTTTTCCATTGCTTCTTCTTCGTCAATCCGAAATTCAAAATATGAATTTTGAAGCGCGACTGGTCCATAACTCACGGGATTGTCAGTGTCAAGAAGCGAATTTATTGCTTCAAATCTCCCAACAAATTCTTTGACGATTTTTGTTTCCAAAATTTCCAAATTTTCCACCGAGTGCGAAGTGTTGAATCCATCCATAATTACCATGACCGGCAATTTCACTTTTTCCGCGAGTCTCATTCCAATAATTGTTTTATCATAAACTTCTTGCCCATTTTCACAAAAAATTTGAATCCAGCCGGAGTCTCGACAGCCCATCACATCAGAGTGATCGCCATGAATGTTTATCGGGGCTGCCAGTGCTCGCGCGCTAACAAGCATGAGAATTGGAAGCCTCATTCCGCTCGCAATATAGAGCATCTCGTGCATCAAAGCCAAGCCTTGCGAACTTGTGGCCGTTGCTGTTCTTGCTCCTGCTGCACTCGCTCCAATCGCCGCACTCATGGCAGAATGTTCCGATTCAACTTTTATTATTTCCGTATCCACTTCGCCATTCGCTTGAAAACCGGCATAAGTTTCAATAATCGGCGTTTGCGGTGTGATCGGATAAATCGGCATCACTTCCGGTTCGATTTGTTTCAAAGCCTCGGCCGCCGCTGCTCCACCAGTCAACGCTAATTTATTTTTTTTATTCATATTATTTTTTCTTCATAACTATTGCCTTTACCGGGCAAACTTGTGCACAAACTCCACAACCCTTGCAATATTCATAATCTATTTCTGCTTTTTTCTTGCTTCTTACTTCTTTATTCTTACTTCCTACTTCTATGCTTGCTTCTGGACAAAACGGAACACAAGTGCCACAACCAATGCACTTTTCCTTGTCCACTTCCGGATGCATATACCGCCATGCCCCAGTTTTCGGCGCCTTGTCCAAATTGTGTTTAATTACAGCTCCTAACTCCATGAAAATTTTGTAATTTTGTAATTTTATAATTTTTAAATAATTTCTAATGCTAAAATTTTTAAACATTGAAAAATAAGATTCATTTATAAAATTAAAAATTAAAAAATTAAAAAATTAAATTGTATCGTACGCCTTTTCTATCGCCAAAATATTTTTATCACAAGCTTCTTTTCCTATTTTTTTCTCAAAAATTTCCCGGAATTCTTCTATCACGCTTTCGAGCTTTACTATTCCTGAAACTTTCACAAATTTTCCTAAAATCACCGTATTGGGCCGAGGCGCTCCGATAATTTTCATGGATATTCCGCTAGCATCCACCGGATAAATTTTCCCAGAAAAATTACCTCCCCTTTCCATCATTTTTTCCCGCACTTTATGCTCCGGCATTTGGGTGTTTATTATTAAAAATTCATTTTTGTCTAAATTAAAAGCCACTTCCTGCGAATCCAAAAGAGTGTCATCAAGAACAACCACAAGATCCGGATCAACTACCGGCTCATGAGTGCGAATTTCACTATCTGAAATTCGAAGATAAGTTTTTGTCGGTGCGCCAGATCGCTCGGGTCCAAAACTCGGGAAAGCCTGGACGAATTTATTTTCAAATAAAGCCGACTGCGCTAAAATTTCCGCAGTAGTTTTTGCGCCCTGCCCTCCGCGGGCAAAAAAAATAACTTCAAAAATGTCTTTATGATACTTCATGTTATTCTTTACTAATTACTAATCAAATACTGGCGTACTGGTTTAAAAATCGACTTTAATATTATAGCATAATAATTCAAAAACTAAAAAATTTGATTTTTTGCATTTAAACCCGCCCTATAAAATAAAGCACTATAAATTGAGATTTTCTAGCGTTAAAAATTTACTCATTAATATCCTAAGGGGAGTTTAGTAAATTTAGCGAGAAAATCGAAAATTTATTTCTTTATTTTATCTGGGCGGCCTTTTTTCTTTCTGCCACTTTCTTTTTGGGAAAAAGAAAGTGGCGAATAATTAAACAAAAAAACAACCTCTTTTCCAGAGATTGTTTTTGAAATAACGCTTTATTCTTACTTCTTTATTCTTGCTTCTTACTCAATTGTTCTTCGATATCCGCTTTAAATTGATCCGCGCTTAACGCTCCAGTCTCTACTTTGTCCTGAATAAAAATTGTCGGTGTCCCAGTGACGCCAAAATTTTGAGCTTCATTTTTGTCGGCATTAATTTTATCCTGATATTTTTTGTTATCCAAACATCCATTGAAATCATTGGCATTTAACCCGAGTGTTCGAGCATATGATTTGAAACTTGAGGTGTCTTTTGTTTCGCCCCACTGCGATTGCTTGGCATAAAGCATATCCGCATATTCCCAGAATTTTCCCTGTTCCAGCGCACACATGGAAGCCAGCGCCGCATTTTCCGCTTGCGGATGAATTTCGGAGAGCGGAAATTCTTTGAAACTAAACAAAACATTGTCTTTATAATTTTTCATCGTATCGCGAAGAGACTTGTAGAAAACTTTGCAATATGGACACTGAAAATCAGAAAAAATAACCACCTTAACTTTGGCGTCATTGTTTCCAAAAGTGGCATCATCATTATTTATTCTTGGAAGCTCCAAATATTTTCCAACCGGCGCGCCAAGTTCTTGGACATTTAAAACATACTTGTCGCCCTTAGCATAAAATAGGGGTTGAGCCTCTGCATAAAATTCCGTTTGGTCAAGATTTTTTCCAAAAATGAAAGCCGGCAAGGTTTTGATTCCAAATTCCCCGATTAAAGTTTTTCCTTTTTCAGTGTCAAAATTTATTTTTTCCGCGCTTATAGTCGGCGACACTCTTCGAAGCCAAGCCAAAATTTCTCCCGGATCGCAATTTTCACAAGCGTCGTCTGTGATAACAGAAATTGGAACAGCTGGATCGCTGTAGGCTACCCAGGTTTTTCCGCTCGCTTCAAAAATATCCGATTTATTGAGGTTTTTTTGCGAATATCCGCCGCCTTTTATAATTTGGCCAATGTCCACAAAAAGACTGCCTAGAAGCAACCCAAATAAAAGAATTGAAAGAGAAATTAGGTTTTTAATTTTATTATCCTTTTCCATAATATTATATTTAGAATTTATTATTCAACTGCTTGATTATTATTTTCTTGATTTTGCTCTGGATTATTCTCAACATTTTCTGCTTGCTTCTTTAGAATATCTTCTTCAATTTTATTAATATCAAAATCTTGCTTCATAATTTTCATTTTATAATCGTCAAAGCCCATCGTAATTCTTTTCACGGCTTCGGTTTTCAGCGCAACTCCAATTAGAATTCCTAAAACCAAAAACAGCACGAGTTCCATATAGAAATCATACTTTCTTTTTTTCGATTGCTCTTGGGGCGCTTCTAAAATTCTTTCCAGCTCCATTATTTGCGTTTCAATTTTTTCTTCGTTATTTTCCATTGCTTTTTGTCATTCCCGCGAAAGCGGGAATCCAGTCAATAAATTTATTTGTGTAATTAAAACTATCATATACTCAAAAACCCTGCAATCTTGCAGGATTTATGGTTTATGGCGTAATAAAAAGTTAATCAGAAAAATAATTCGTACTCAATATCTGCTAAAAATCCCATAAGGAGTATCCAAAATTACTTTATTTTCAAAATTTTTATTAGCCTCACAAATTCCTAATTCGAATAATTCAATATGCACTTCTTTAGCAACTTCTTTAAGCGCTTTTTTGAATTTAATATTGTTTTCTCCTACTATATCTATTCCTATACCGCAATTGAAATCCTGGAACATTTCTTCCCATGTAACGCCAGATTCGCTCTGAATAAACTGAAAAATACTGGGTGGCATCGGCATTTTCTTTTTATAAATAATCCCCTTGCCAACATGAGAAATTTTAGTAGCACCCCCTCCCGTATTCATACTTATTCCATGAAGCATAGAAAATATTCCCTTTTCTTTAAGCTTTTCAGCTATTTTCTTAATCACTATCGCCCAATGTCTTGTCGGGGAAAGAATTGCTTCGCTTACTGTCATGCCCTCAAGAATTTTTGGTTTATCATTGACTTTAAATTTTCCTCTATATCCGGATTTCCCATTACTTAAAAAAGGGTATTTTTTTGAATATTCCTTGCTCATCAATTCAATTCTCGCCAAAGTTACGCCGTTTGACATGATTCCTGAATTATTATTTTTTTCCCATTTTGCTTTTCCGTCGCTTGCAAATCCATATATAATATCGCCCGCCTCAACTTCGCCCGAAATTATTTCTGTTTCCTTTGCTCTCGCATAAATAGAAACATCAAACACCATGCTTTGAACTTGCGTCGGAAGATCAGCAGTTTCTCCTCCCAGAAAATAATTCATATCAAATCCATTTTTTTTATATAAACCCATCAAATCAGATATTCGTAATGCAATTTGCTTCATTATAATTTCTTTAGGCAGATTTTTTGCATTAATATTGATAACATCCGTGATAACCCATTTGCCAAACAAAAAACCACTGGCAGCAATGTCTCCTGTATTCATAGAAATTGCATCATCGACTGCTCCTTGAAAAATTGTAGGATCTTTCGTTTCAAAATAATGCAAAATACGCTGAACAATTTTGCTACCGTCTCCATCCATATGCTGGGTAAAAACAGTTCCGGCAATTTCAGGATCATGAACGATATTTACAAATGCACTGGGATAATCATTTGAAATATTTTTTTTGAATATTTTTCTGACATTTTTCTTTCCGGCATCGATTCCAAGTTCTTTATATTTATTTATTTTTTTCATAATAAAATGACTTTTTTTATTCCTTACGAAGCGCTTCCATTGGCGAAAGAAGCGAAGCTTTGCGGGCCGGATAATAGCCAAAAATAATTCCAGTGAGCGCGGAAAATCCTAGTCCGATTGACGCTGACCACCAAGTGATTGGAAATTTCAAATTAAATCCAAAATTAACTGCCACAATTTCTCCAAGTTTTGAAATACCAAAACCGATTAAAAATCCAACTATTCCTCCGAGTAGAGTGATAAAAATCGCTTCAAAAAGAAATTGAAAAAGTATCTGGGAATTTTTCGCTCCAATTGATTTTTTTAGCCCGATTTCAAATGTCCTCTCTGTGACTGTCACATACATCACATTCATAATTCCCACTCCGCCGACAATGAGGGAAATTGAAGTAAGCGCAATGAGAAGCAAATTAACCGAGAAAAAAACTTTATTGAGAATTTCCAAAACTTCCACAATTGAATTGACCGCAAAATCATCGTCATTTGGGTCAGTAATATCGTGTTGCGTTCGCATAACATCTGTCGCATTGAGAATAGTAAGATCAAGCTTTTTCATATCATCCAGTTTGAAAATTGCAAATTGAATATAATCGATACCGGCTAATTTTTTCTGGACTGTTTGAAGCGGAACATAAACAACTTCATCAAAATTGAAAGGACCGACGGCGCCTCTTTCTTTCAAAACTCCAATGACTTTATAAGTCTGCCCTTTAATTTTTATTTCTTTACCTACCGCTTCGCTTTCCCCAAAAAAATCTTTTTTCACTCCTGATCCCAAAATTGCTATTTGCCGAAGGCTATTATCATCATCTTCGTTAAACATTATGCCCTTTTCTATCTCCATTTTTTTGTCCGCCTCTGCCACTCCGGCGGTCGTTCCCATTATATAAACTTGCTTGTTTTTATTTTCATATTTTATTATTTGCTGATTCATAATCGCTGCATACCAAGCGCCAACATTGGGAAGTTTCGCAACTTTCTCGGCATCTTCTAATTTAAAAGTGGTGATTTGTGTTCCGCCCGCTTGTCCGCTGGCATTTTGCGTGGAAGTCTTGGAAACTTTCGGCACCTTAATTTCAATTTCCATAATATCCGAACCAAAAGCGGATACTTGATCAACCAAAAATCCTTTGACGCCAGAACCAAATGACAAAACTAAAATCACGCTCACTACTCCAATCACAATTCCAAGAAGCGACAAAATAGTTCGTCCAACATTGTTGCGAAGACTCTTAAAAGCTAATTTAATTGGAATTAAAAAATTATTCATAACGTAATGCTTCCATTGGACTTATGCGCGAAGCTTTGATCGCCGGATAAAGCCCGAAAATAATTCCGATTGTGATTGAAACTAAACAAGCAATGACTATCGATTGCCAAGAAATTATGAATGGCCAGGTATATTTTAGGCTTTGAATAATTATTGCTGCTAAAAATGAAATAATTATTCCAATAATAATTCCCACAACTCCGCCGATAAAAGAAATGAAAATTGACTCAACAATAAATTGCATTCGGACATCGCCATTTTTTGCTCCAACCGCCTTTCGCAGTCCCACTTCCCGAATTCTTTGATTGACTGCCAAAAGCATAATATTCATAATTCCTACTCCGCCGACAATGAGCGAAATTGTTCCAATCGCTAAAAGAAAATATCGGAGAACATCAGTTACTTGCGTAATTATTTTTACAGCCGAAGCCATATCGCGCACAGAAAAATCATCATTGGCTGGGTCATCTATATTGTGCCGATCTCTAAGCGTCACGGCGACATTTTCTTTGGCCAATGAAATCAAACTCGAGTCTCTCACTTTGAGCCGGATAAATCCAAGATGATCAATGCCTAAAAGAAGTTTTTGCGCAGTTTTAAGCGGAACAAAAACCGCATCGTCTTGGCTCGCCATACCAAAACCGGTTGAGCCTTTTTTCTTCAAAATTCCTATGACCGTAAAATTTTGATCTTTTATTTTTATTACTTTTCCCAAAGGATCCGCACTGGGAAAAAGATCACGCACAATATTCGCTCCAATCACTACTGTTCGAGACATATTTGTTTCTTCATCTTTCGAAAAAAAACGCCCTTGAACCACTTGTGTATTTTCAACATTAATATAGCTCGCCGTTGTTCCCTCAAAAGAAGCATTTAAATTATTGCCGTTATACGAAACTTCCGCCGTACCCAAAACATATCCCGCGCCTTCCGCCACTTCCGGAACATTTCTTCCATTTCGAAGCGCTTCGAGATCATCATATTTCAAAGTTGTGATTGAAATTCCCATCGCTGCCGCCGGTGGACCATTTTCATCCGATGCTCCCGGTAAAACTCCGATTAAATTTGATCCGATGCCGGTAATTTGATCCAAAATCAAAGCTTGGGCTGATTTTCCAATCGCCATGATAATAATCACTGACGCCACCCCAATAATAATTCCAAGAATTGTCAAAAAAGAGCGGAACTTCGCCGCCATTAAGTATTTATAGGAGATTTTTATGGGACTAATTAAATTCATTTCTATTTTGTAATCATTTTATGTTTGAGACAACCACGATCGCTTTTAAATTCACAAGTTTTATAGCTTAAAAATCCCATTAATACCAATAAAACAATCAATAAATAAATAAACTTCTTAAAATAAACGGATAATTTTCCATATTTATCATTGTATTTGGAATAATATATTTTTTTATATAAATGTATTGGCAAAACGCCGAACAGCAAGCTTAGTATTGGAGAAATAATCAGGCTGGCTATTAAAATTCCAATTAGTATAAAAAAGATCAGCCCAACTGTATCGCCATGTTTCCCTGAATTTGCCACGCAAATTCCAAAAATAATTGTATAAAAAAAAGAAATTGCAAAAAATATTGCAGAGCTTACAAAAAAATAAATTAAAAGCCATTTCCAAGAAAAAGAACCATTAATCATCCTTTTGCGAGCAAGGTGTATTGAAATAAAAAAGAATGTTAGTAGAAAAGTTAATGATCCGATTGCTATAAACTCACCCCTGAATTCCAGTCTGTTTAATATTTTATTTAAATCTCCCAAGAAAAAAGAACTGGCGCTTAGATTAAAAACAAAAACTGCTTCCAAAATAATTAGTATAAAAATATTTTTTAATGTTTTTGAAAAACTTTCATAAACTTCATTTTTATTTTCAAATTTATAGTTAATTTTTTTATAAAAATATACGGGTAAAATACCCATAAAAAAAATTATTAAAGGAAAAAGCAATAAAAAAAATGATAGCCCATAAGTTCCTGATGATATTTTTTCACAAATCATATTTTTAATTTATCTAATCATTAAATTATTTCAAAATAGTTTCCCCGTCTTGCGCGATTCTTCTGTTTTTTACCGGATCATCCGCCACAATTTCTCCGTCTTTCATATAAAGAATTCTTTTGGCGTGTTCAGCGGTATAAGTTTCATGTGTTACCAAAATAATCGTGTGCCCTTCATCATTTAATTTTTGAAGAATTTTCATTACTTGCAGTCCCGATTTTGAATCCAAGTTTCCAGTCGGTTCATCGGCAAAAATAATTTCCGGATTGTTGACCAGCGCTCTGGCAATCGCCACCCTTTGTTTTTCTCCGCCAGAAAGTTGATTGGAAAGATATTTCTCACGATGTTCCATGCCGACAGATTTCAAAGCATGCATCACTTTTTCCTGATTGATTCCATCTGGCTCCTGGTCATAAAGAAGAGGAAGCTCAACATTTTCAAAAACAGAAGTTCTTGGCAGAAGATTGAATGATTGAAAAACAAAACCGATTTTTTTGTTTCTAACTTTTGCCAAAGTATCATCGCTAAATTTAGCCGCATCCTTTCCTTCGAGCAAATATTTTCCTTCTGTCGGACGATCAAGTAACCCAAGAACCTGCATTAAAGTTGATTTTCCGCTACCGCTCGGCCCCATAATCGAAAGAAATTCCCCCTTCTCCACGACAAAATTCGCTCCGCAAAGCGCCGGAGTTTTCACACCTTCATTTTCATAAACCATACAAAGATTTTTAACCTGGATTAAAGACATAATTACATC
Source organism: Patescibacteria group bacterium (assembly GCA_022709735.1). Taxonomy (GTDB): domain Bacteria; phylum Patescibacteriota; class Minisyncoccia; order Moranbacterales; family UBA2206; genus UBA2206. The sequence continues at coordinate 112,624 of JAKLIG010000003.1, forward strand.
CAAATATTTTCAACATTATTTCTGTCCTGTTCCCAATTTTTCGGATTATTTAGAATATATTCACGGATTTTGTTCAACGATATTTCATTTCGGATGATATGGTCGTAAAAAGATTTTTGCCATATCGTAGGGAACGCGTATACGCGTTCCTTTTTATTATTTTTATCATATCCGTTTTCCATTCGCGTTACAGCAGCTTTGAAGCCCTGGACAATTTTTGATAATAACATTTTTGTTCTATTGGTATTTTTGGAACGCATATATGCGTTCCCTACATTAATATTGAAATTTATTTCAATAATTCCGTGAACATGATTCGGCATTATGACATATTGATCTAAATATATATTATCAAAATGTTTAGGGATTTCTAAATAACATTTTTGAACAATTTTCCCTAATTCATTCAAAATCATTTTTCCATTTTTTATTCCACCAAACAATTCTTCCCTATTTTTCGTGCAAATTGTCACAAAATACATCCCGTTCTGGGAATAATCGTAATTTTGCAAACGATTGTTTTTTCTATTTTTTAATTCCATTATTTCTCACTGGAAAGCACCACCACATCTTCTCCGCCCTTGAGTCCTGACACAATTTCCACCATTCCGTCGTCCCCTTTCAGTCCAGCTTGCACATTCACTCGTTCCGTTTTATTTTCTGGTTTTAAAATTTCTACAAAATCTTGATTGCCATCATTTTTCACTGCTCGCAAAGGAATCATAACCGCATTATTTTTTTCCGCCGTATTAATATCAGCGTCCACACTCATTCCGATTTTCAATCTTTCATCCCATTTTGAAAGTTTTAATTTAGCTTTATAATAAACCACATCTTGAATGACAGTTGAAGCCGGTTCGATTTCAAAAACTTCTCCTTCTAATTTTTCAGTTGACGGCAAAGCGTCAAAAGATATTTTGGCTTTTTGCTCGATTTTTACATCAATTACATCTGATTCTGAGACATCAATTTCAATAAATGGTTCGCCTAAACCGGAAATAACCAGAACAGAAGTATTGGCTACTGCATTTTCTCCAATTTCAATATTTTTCCTTGTAACCGTTCCTTCAATCGGCGAATAAAGAATTGTGTCGCCTATCTGCTTTTTTATTTCATTAATTGCTCCCTCCGATTCTCTTATTTGCGCTCTTTGAGCTTCCCGCTGCGCATGATTGTAAGTGCCATCTCTTTTTTTCATATTTTTCAAAGTTTCATTCTGTACTTCAAGCTCGTGTTTAGCCTGCTCTAATTGCTCCAGCAATACTCCTTTGTCAATCACCGCAATTTTTTGGCCCTTTGTAATATTATCTCCCACATCAACAAAAATAGACTCTACTCGCCCGCTTATTTTGAAAGACAAATCTGATTCAATTTCCGGCTTGATTTCTCCAGTAGCGGAAACTGTTTTAGCAATAGTTCCGACTTTCGCTTTTTCAGTTGTGTAAGTAATTTTAACCGGCCTCGATTTCCAATAATAAATTCCGCCGATAATTAAAATTATCAGAACTAGAATTATATAGGTTTTTTTCTTCTTGGACATAAATGCCTGTCATTGCGAGGGAGCGTAGCGACCGTGGCAATCTCGGACTTTAATACGCCAGACTCGAAATTTTATTTATGATTTTAATTGCGAGATTGCTTCGCTTTGCTCGCAATGACATACTCTATAATAAGCTTCCTTGCTTCTCTTTTGCGTCAAGAGCCTGATTCACCAAGCTATCAGCAATCTCATTTTGCTCCCTCGGTATATGTATCATCTTAACATTTTTAAAGTCTAACATCAAATTCCAAACTTCGATAAAATTCTTTTGGACATTTGCTTCTTTCAGTTTATATTCGTGATTAAGTTGTTTCACCACTAACTCAGAGTCTAGATAGCATTCTATTTCAAATTGTTTGGTTTTATCTTTTCCAAGAAGTTGTTTTAGTTTTTTTAGGCTAAAAATCAGTGCTTCATATTCCGCCTCGTTATTGGTTTTCTCGCCAATATATTCGCCGTATTTTTTGTCCAGCGTTTCAACATAAACCCCAATCCCAGCTGGCCCCGGATTTCCTCTTGATCCGCCATCAGTAAACATTTTAATAATATTCATAAAGAATTTTTAATTTTTGAATTTTTAATTTTGTAAATAAATTTTAATTTTTAATTTCTAAACTTTATTTTATCGGTTGGTTTAAAAATTTAGATTTAAGATTTATTTCAAAAATTATAAAATTAAAAATTGTAAAAATTTTATTTACTACCATATGTAAGCGAATGGTAGTATTACTTTTCCGATATTTTTATATCAATCAATTTCAATTGCATTTTCTTATTCCCATTCCACTCGTCTTCTTCTAAATTAAAAACTATATCTATTTTATCATCTTTTTTAATTTGGGGGAATTTCTCGGCTAAGGAAAATCCAATCGCTTCAAAAATTTTCGGGCTTTTGCCTTCGCCCTTAAGCGCTAATTTCAAATGCTTGCTTCCATTTCCCACGATTTTCAAATCAACAACTTGCATATTTTTTACGCAAAATACCGGCTGTTCATTGCCCATTCCAAAAGGTTCCATTTTCTTGAGATCTGAAATTAGTTCCCAATCAATATCATCCGCTGTAATTTCAGCATCCATTTCAAGGTTTAGCGTAATTTCTTTTCCAGCCAATTCTTCCTCGACCAATTTTGAAATTTTTTCACAAAATTTTTCAATATTTTCATGCCTCACTCTCACTCCCGCTGCTTGGGAATGCCCGCCGAATTTAATGAGCATGTCCGAACATTTTTCTATTATTTCCACAATATTTATTTCCGGAACGCTTCGAAGCGATCCAACGAATTCTTTTTCTTGCCGTTGCATAATCATGCTGGGCTTTTGAAATTCATCCGTTATTTTTCCCGCTACCAATCCTAAAATTCCCACCGGCCAATGCTCGTTTTCCGCAAAAATAAATTTTCTGTCCTTGAAAGAATTTTCCGCCAAAATTTGCACCTCGCGAAAAATTTCGGAAGTTATTTTTTGACGGTTTTGATTTTTGCTTTCCAGTTCAAGTGCCAAAACGCGCGCCACTGCTCCTTCTTTTTCTATTAATAATTTATAAGCTGCATTAGCGTGATCCATCCGGCCGGCCGCATTGATTCTCGGCGCAAGTTGAAAGGCGATTTTTCGCGTGTCCGGAATATTATTTTCCGAAATATCAATTCGACCGACTTTGAATATTTCTTGAAATCCGGCTCTTTTAGTTTTCGAAAGTACCAGAAGCCCGTATTTTACCAATATTCTATTTTCAGAAATCAATGCTACGCAATCAGCAATAGTTCCAAGCGCCACGAGATCAAGTAGCCACTTCAATTGATCTTTTTTTTCTGGCGCGATTTTCTGATAAAGGCCTTGCGCTAATTTGAAAGCCACGCCCACTCCAGCCAAATCCTTAAAAATAAAACCTGAATTTGGAATATTCGGATTTATAATCGCATGGGCTTTTGGAAGAATTTCCGGCGCATGATGATGGTCAGTAATAATAACATCCATTCCAAGTTCCTTTGCCTTTTCCACTTCCGAAACATTTGTTATTCCAGAATCAACAGTGATGATGAGATTTACTTTTTCTTTTTGAAGATAATCAATAGCATTTTCATTCATCCCATAGCCTTCCAACTGACGATCTGGAATATAGCAAATAATATTTTTGAATCCTAAATTAGTTAGCGTTTCATAAATAAGTGCAGAAGCTGAAACTCCGTCCGCGTCATAATCTCCAAAAATTGCAATTTTTTCTTCTTTAGCTTTGGAAATTCTTTCCACTGCTTTTTCCATTCCGGAAATTTGAGACGGATCGCCCAAATCTTTTTCGTAGTCAAAATCAAAATATTTTTCAATTTCTTCTATTTTTTCCAAACCGCGATTTTGAAGCAATTGCAAAACAATCGGATTATATTTTTCCAATAAATCTGCAGAAAAATTTATTTTATCAAGTGAAGTTTTAGTTTTCCAGATTTTCATATTTTAAAATTAAATTAGGGGGTAGTTCCCCTAACTTTTCGTATTTCGTTAATTTCGCCTGCCTGCCGGTAGGCAAGGTAGTTCGTAATTAATTACATCTAGGACAGACAAATTTTGCCGTAAATTCTTTCTTGTCCACATTAGAAACTTCTAAATTCAATATCATTTCGCCTAGACAGCTTGGGCATTGAAATTTTTCACCAAAATAAAAATCTTTCGCTAATTTTGGCGCGTCTATTTCTTCCGCATTGAATTTCAAATGATATTTTAGAGATCCAAAAATATTACGCACTCTTTCCACTACTTGTCTCGGCGTAACCATGCCTTGAACTATAAAATCTTTTACTCCCAAGCTTTCTGCTTTTTGCCGATCTTCTTCCCGCCCCATATGCGAAAGCATTACCACTGGAATATTGGCAGTATTTACATTTTTCGCCAAAGCTTCCTTCAGAGAAAAACCATCCATTTTCGGCATAATAATTCCAGTAAAAATGATATCTGGAATTATTTCCATAGCCTTATTCATACCTTCGAGCCCGTCAATCGCTTCGATTACTTCAAATCCTTCATTGCGAAAAATATCCGCATATGTTCCGCGAATTATTTCATCATCATCAATAACCAAAATTTTAACTTTTTTGTCTTCCATAATTATATTTACGAACTACGAAACGACCGAATTACGAAACGCTTAAGCCACCCTTTCGTACTTTCGTATTTCGTATTTTTTTCGTATTTCGTAAAACTTAAATAATTATTTTAACATCCACGGCAGTCGCCTCCTGACCATTATTATAAACAAATAGCGGGTTTATATCAAACTCGCAAATTTCCGGAATTTCCAGCGATAGCGCGCCAATTCCCATAAGAATTCTGGCTGTTTCTTCCAAATTATATTTCCTTTGCCCGCGAACGCCTTGGAATAAAAATTTAATTTTTCCTTCTGTCAAAGATTTTTCCGTTTCACCTAAATTCAACGGTGGCACAAGATAGTCCACTGTTTTCAGAAATTCCGCATAAATTCCACCCAAACCATAAACCACGACCGGTCCAAAAATTTCATCTTTTTTTATCCCAACTATAAGTTCCATTCCTTTTTCTGCCATTGGTTGGATTATAAATTTGCTTCCCGGAAAGCTTGTATGCATTCTGGATATAGCCTTAGAAAGTTCTGATTCATCTTTGATGCCCAAAATCAAACCATTCTTATCGGTTTTATGCAAAATTTTGTCGCTATCAATTTTGAGTGCCACTGGATACCGAAAAGTTCTTTCCCGATAATTTTGAATTTCAAAACTTTCCACTGTAGAAATTCCGTATAATTTCATAACCTCCGCGCTTTCTTCAAAATATAGCGCTTGGCGATTTTCTGATTTGGCACGCTTTATTATTTCTAAAACTTTTTCTTGCCTTTTTTTATTGATTATCTGTGCTTCGCTTTTTATTTTTAAATTCTTAGATTCGCTCCATTTATAATATTCGTCAATCGCCAAAACTGCGCTGTCAGGAAAATTAAAATTACATATTCCACTTTGTTTTAGCTTTGCAATTCCCTTTTCCACTTTCTCTCCGCCCAAAAAAACTGTCGAAATTATCTTGTCAGTTTTTTCTTTGAATTTTATTATCTCCGAAGCAATTTTAAGAACTGGCGTTTGCTCTTGTGGAGTAAGCAGACAAATGACTGAACCGATTTCTTCGACTTTGGAAATTATTTCCAAAACATTTCTGTATCGATCAGCTGTGGCGTCACCCAAAAGATCAATCGGATTTTCCACTGATGATTCCAGCGGAAGAATTTCTCGCAATTTATTTTTTGTTTCTTCGTCAAAATTTGCCATCTGTATATTTTTTCCAGAAAAAGCATCAGAAGCCAAAACTCCCGCTCCGCCGGCGTTCGTTATAACCGCCACTTTTTGGTTGGGGAATGTTTCAGAAAAACTAATAAGACTTAGTAGATTGAAAAATTCTCCCAAATTTTCTGCCCGAATTATTCCAGCTTTTTTTAAAACTGCCGAAACAATTTCGTCATCGCCGGCAAGCGCCCCAGTATGCGAGCTGATGGCTTTTTGCGTTTTTTCATTTTTTCCCGCCTTGAGAATAACCACTGGCTTAACACGAGAGACATTTCCAACAATTTCAACAAATTTTTTTCCACCTTTTATTCCTTCAAGATACATTCCAATCACTTTCGTATTTTCGTCTTTCGCTAAATATTCGAGCATTTCTTCTTCCGCAATTTGCATTTTGTTCCCGACAGAAACAATGTTGGAAAATTTCAATCCTTCTTTTTTTGCTTTGTCCATAAGCGCTACCGCGAGAGCTCCCGATTGCGAAACAAAAGAAATGTTTCCGGCTTCCGGCATCCCGCCGGCAAAAGAAGCGTTGAGCTTGAGGCTTGGAATAATAAATCCCAAACAATTCGGTCCCAAAATATTCAAATCATTTTCTTTGGCAATTTTCGCCAAGTCTTCTTCCTGCTTTCTTCCTTCTTTGCCAATTTCAGAAAACCCCGCCGAAATCACAATATAGTTTTTTATTTTTTCGGCATTGTTTTTTATTTCTTGATTTACAAACTTCGCCGGTATGGCAATAATCGCCAAATCAACTTCTTTTTCAATTTCATTTAAAGATTTATGACATTTCTTCCCAAAAATTTCATCGTATTTCGGATTCACTAAAAAAACTTCGCCTTGATATCCAAGCTCGATTATATTTTTTGCAATCACATTGCCAATCTTGCCTTCTTCTGATGAAGCCCCGACAACCGCGATTGATTTAGGATTAAAAAGTTTTTCTAAGTTCATCTTTTTGTTTTAATTTATTTTCTATAACAATTACTAGCCTATTAACATTCTCATATTCTGCAGAATGTGAGAATGTTCTTTTTCTATGAAATTTCTTCTTCCTTTAAGAGTCCCTTTACTGCTCCGAAATTTTTGATTGCGCTGGCGCTGTTTTCAATGCCCCATTTCAAACATTCTCCTAAATTTTTTCCTTTGAGATGCGCCGAAATAAATCCACTAGAAAACGCGTCGCCGGCTCCCAAGGTGTCCGCCACTTTTTCTTTTTTGGCTTCAACATGCAAAAATTCTTTTCCATCAAATCCCCACGCGCCTCTCTGCCCATCTGTAAGAGCAATGATTTTAGCGCCTAATCTATTCAATTTTTCCGCTAAAAATTTCTCGTCATTAATCATCTCATTATTTGAGTCGTCTAATTTATCCACTATCTCAATCGCTTCGTCTTTGTTGATTATTAGCATTTCTGATTGACGGATAGCTTCAATCACTTTCTCCTGATTGTTTTTGATATTTTTTTGTCCCGGATTAAAAATTAATTTTATGTTTTCCTCTGAAATTAAATTCAAAATCTTATCCAGTTTTTTGTCCCAACTTTCGTCCACATTCCCATTGAGCGAACTTAGGAAAATCCACTGAGCGCCAATTTTCTTAATTTCCTCCGGAATTATTTCCAGCTTTTCATTGGAATCGCGATCAGAAAAAATTATCCGGTCTTCGCTCGGAATATGCGCCACAATCGCCGAAAGATCACTCTTGTGATTTTTCCCCACTTGCACTAAATCAGTTTTGACGCCGTTTGTTTCCAATTCTTTTTTGAGCCATTTTCCTGCATCGTCATCGCCCAATCTTGTAGCACAATATGTTTCAACTCCAAGACGCGCGAGTCCTGAGGCGACATTAGCCGCACAACCGCCAATGGACTCGTGGCGCTCCTCAAGAACTTGATATTTGGCGCCAAGTTCAAAAACAATTTTTTTCTGTGCTTCCAAATCTTCCGGTGTTTCCTTGACTTCCCCTTCACTGATTGGAAAAATTATATCTTTCGCCGACGAACCTAAACATATTATTTTTGTCATAAAATTATTTTTAATTTAATTATTTCAAGAGTGATTCCTTTTCCATCACTTTAGGTTTTTCAATATTCAAAATATCTAAAATCGTCGGCGCGATGTTGCCTAAGATTCCATCTCCTTTTAGTTTAGCATTTTTAAATTTTTCGCCAATCAGTAGAAATGGCACTGGATTTTTGGTGTGGAAAGTATAGGGTTGATTGGCTTTTTCATCAAACATTTTTTCTGCATTGCCATGATCAGCGGTAATTATCAAATTTCCTCCGCGTTTCAAAACTTCCGCGGAAAGAATTTCAATTTGCTGGTCTAAAATTTCACAAGCTTTGACAGTCGCCATGAGATCTCCCGTATGCCCGACCATATCTGCGTTGGCAAAATTAACCGCATAAAAATCGTATTTATTTTTCTGCATTTTTTCCAAGAGAGTGCTCGTAATTTTCGGCGCTGACATTTGTGGCATCTTGGCATAAGAATCAATTTTCGGTGAAGGAACCATAATCCGATTCTCATCATCCACCGGATCGGCATATCCGCCATTTATAAAATATGTGATATGGGCGAATTTTTCCGTTTCCGCAATATAAAGCTGTTTTATTTTTTTCCCAAGAGCCATCGGCAAAGTTCCTTGAAGTGGCTGGTCATCCCAAACTGTATGCACATCAAGATCTGGCCCGAAATCAGTAAGCGCCACAAAATATAAATTGTTAATGTGGTCAATTACCGGCATATCGTCATTAATGATAGAAGTTTTATTAGAAGCTACAAAAAGTTTTGCAAATTGCCTGGCCCGATCTGATCTTAGGTTGAAAAAAACCATACTGTCATTTTCTTTGAGCCTCACGATTGGAGCATCGTTTTCCAAAATTACTGTCGGCAAAATATATTCATCTGTTAAATTATTTTTATAAGCATTTTTTATTGCTTCTTCCGGACTGTCAGCTTTTTCTCCTCTGACAAAAACCATTGCATCATAAGCGCGCGTAAGCCGATCCCAATTTTTTGCGCGATCCATTGCATAAAATCTCCCAGAAATCGTGGCAATTTTTCCAATTCCTATTTCAGATATTATTTTTTGAAAATACTTTAAATGTTCCAAAGCAGATTTCGGATAAGAATCGCGCCCGTCAGTAAAAAGATGACAATAAACTTCTTTGATTCCATTCTCTTTGGCTAATTTTAGAATTGCGCGAAAATGATCAGGATCGCTATGTGGGCTGTCAGAGTCTCCCATTAGTCCCATCAAATGAAAATTCCCTCCGCTTTTTTGGACATGGCGAATTGATCCTATAAGTGCCGGATTCATAAAAAAACTTCCATCCTTAATACTTTTGGTAATATAATAATTATCCTGAAAAGCAATTCGTCCCGCACCGATATTCATATGCCCGGATTCTGATCCGCTCATCATATTGTCCGGCAGTCCCACATCTTTTCCGGTCGCACCTAACTGCGTACTTGGATAAAGCTCAAACAAGCGATCAATCGCCGGCTTTTTTGCCAAGGTTATTGCATTATATTTTCCCGCCTCGGCAATGCCATAACCATCTAATATCATCAGTAAGGTTGGACGCTTTATATTAGACATATAATAAATTTTCAATTTACAATAATCAATTTTCAACCAATTATCAATTCTCAATTATTTAGTTTTGTAAATTGAAAATTATCTCATTGAAAATTCATTGTAAATTGTAAATTGATAATTGAAAATTTTTCACAACTCTTCTTCTATCCGAAGTAGCCTATTGTATTTGCAAATTCTTTCTCCTCTGGAAAGTGAACCGGATTTGATATAATCAGCGCCGGCGCCCACAGAAAGATCAGCAATAAAATCATCCGTTGTTTCTCCGCTTCGATGCGATACTACAACTTTCATTTTATTTTTCTTAGCTAATTTTATACAATCCATTGTTTCCGTGAGTGTTCCAATTTGATTGACCTTGATCAAAACTGCATTGCAAGATTTTTCTTCTATCGCTTTTTTCAAACGCTTTACATTTGTTACCAAGAGGTCATCTCCAATCAACATAATTTTTCCTCCAATTTTTTCATTCATCGCTCGCCAGCCGGAAAAATCATTTTCATTGAGGCCGTCTTCCACTGAAATAACATTATATTTTTCTATCCATTCGTTATAAATATTAACCAGCATTTCGCGAGTAAGCGTAGAATTTTCCGGCTTGAAAATATATTTTTCTTCTTTTTCGTCATAAAAAGAATTGGCAGCCGCATCTATTCCAATGCTGGCTTCTTTGCCATTTTTATATCCCGCTTTAGAAATCGCTGCATTAATCAGTTCCAGCGCATGAGCATTGCTTTCCAATTTTGGCGCAAAACCGCCTTCGTCTCCCACGGAAACACTATAGCCCTCACCGGAAAGTATTTCTGAAAGCGTATGAAAAATTTCGCTACCAGCCCGAAGTTGTTCGCTGAATTTTTTTATTCCATTCGGCACTAATTTATATTCCTGGATTGAAAGTCCGCTATCGCTGTGCTTTCCGCCGTTTATGATATTAAACATCGGCGTTGGTATTTTATATTTTGTATATTTTATATTGTATATTTTCTTAATATACGCATAAAGTGGCAGATTATTTTCCGTGGCCGCTGCTCGACAAACAGCTAATGATACGCCAAGAATTGCATTCGCTCCAAGATTGGATTTATTTTCTGTAGAGTCCAGTTCTAACATTTTTTTGTCAATTTCAGTTTGATTTTCCACTTCCATCCCCACTAAAATTTCAGAAATTTTTTCATTGACATTTGAAACAGCTTTTAGAACTCCCTGCCCAAGATAACGTTTTTCATCCTTATCTCTAAGTTCAAGCGCTTCATAAGCGCCAGTCGAAGCCCCGCTTGGCACTGCCGCACTTGCTTTTATTCCCGATTCCAATTCAACTTCCACCTCCACCGTCGGATTTCCCCTCGAATCCAAAATTTCCCGCGCAAATATTTTTTTGATCTTTGACATATTTGTTATATAAATATACGAATACAACGCATATTTTAAATAAAATTTTATTTGAGTTAAGTTCTAATTTATAACCAAACTATTTTTCAATTTTATCCATAAAATTCTTTTCCATCTTAATAACTTCGTCCATTACCGCCATATCATTTTTTGACAAAGCTTCCAATTTTCTATCCAAAATCTTAATAAAATCAGAAACAAGATTTATGTCTTTAGATAAAACTCCCGCAACATATTCCTGAATGTTATCTTCTATTTTTACTAGAACTTTTTCATATTTTTCAAGTTGTTTTTCGGAAACTTTATTTTTTAAAAAAAGTGTTTTTAATTTTATATTCATTTTTATTATTTTAAATTATTAATTTATTTATTTAGTTAGTTCTGTTTCTTCTAAATTTCCAGCTTTTTTTATTTCCTGATCACCTATCGATAAGGCTACTCCGTTATAATTTTCTAGTTTTTGACTGCCAATATTCATCGCAATTCCCATCGAATCCTTAATTTCTTGCTCTCCAATTGACATGGCAATACCATGGAAATTATTAATCTTCTGAACACCGATATTCATGGCACATCCCTCACAAATATACAACGATGATAAAAGAAGAAATCCAGCAATTATTCTGCCTTTTCCTGTTCTAGCATGTTCAAATAAACTTTTTTCCGCACCAATTCTTTCTTTTATGCTATCTTCAGCATTTTCTTGTCGAGGTTTTTCAAAAATTCCCATATTTTTACATTTTGACACTTGATAAAAAATTTAGCACATTTTTTCAAGTATCTAAAATAATTAATTTAAACTAATCCATTAAACAAAGAACACCTGGCATTTTTCCTCCCGCTAAATATTCAAGCATCGCTCCTCCACCAGTCGAAACAAAACTTATCCTATCCATTGCATTATTTTTTTCCAAAATTTCCAGCGTTTCTCCTCCGCCGACTACTGTGTATGCGCCGGATGCTAAAACAGATTTCAATATTTCATTGGAACTAACGGCATATTTTTCTTCTTCAAATTTTCCAGTCGGCCCGTTCCAAACAATTGTTTTAGCGCTAGAAATTATTTCTTTGAATTTTTTGAGCGTTTCTGGTCCGATATCCAAACGGCTTGCCCCGTGGTCCGACGCAAAGTCGGACTTTACGGGGTCATCTACAAAATCAAAAGGCAAAATTACTTTCTCACTAAATTGCGTTTTTTGGTCTAGCGCTTCATTGGCAATTTTCCCGCCGACTAAAATATAGTCGTATTTTTCTTCAAAAAATTTAATCACCGGCAATTTCGTTTCAATTTTCGCACCACCGATGATTGCCACTGCCGGACGCGCAAAATCATTTTTTATTTTTTCCATCTCTGAAACTTCTTTTTGCATTAAAAGTCCAGCATAGCTTGGAATAAATTTTGGTATGCCAGCAATTGAAGCTTGATTTCTATGTGATTGACTAAATGCATCATTAACAAAAATATCAAAATTCTCCGCTAATTTTTTGGCAAATTCTTCATCATATTCTTTCCCTGTTTCAACATCACCTTCGCCCGGATAAAATCTGACATTTTCCAAAAGCGCTATTTCTCCATCCTTTAATTTATCCATTGCTTCTGCAACTTTTTCCCCAATACAATCCGAAACAAAAATTATTTTATAGCCTAAAATATTTTCAACATCATCCTTTATCTGACTGACAGAGAATTTCATATCTCTTTCTCCTTTTGGACGTCCAAGCCAAGTCATCAAAGCCACTTTAGCTTTTTTATTCATGAGATAATCAGTTGCTTCTTTTATTGTTTCAATTTTAAATTTTTCTTTAGCATGTCCGTCTTCGATTGAAACATCTACTCCAACGCGAAAAATTACTTTTTTATTTTCGACGCTAGTATCTTGTATCTTTCTCATAATTCTTTATTTACGAACTACGAAATTAGCGAAATACGAAACATTTAAACTCCTTTTTCGTACTTTCGTATTTAGTATTTATTTCGTAGTTCGTAATGTAATTTAATGAAAATGTTTTCCTGCTCCTAAAATTCCAACGATCACCCCAATCATAGCGGTAATTGCCGTAAATATCCAAAATCGCATTGTTACTTTAGTTTCCGGCCAGCCAATAGCTTCAAAATGATGATGAATCGGCGTGGATAAAAATATTTTTCTTTTAAAAAACTTCTTACTAGTAAGCTGAATTGCCACCGAGCCGGATTCAATAACATAAATAAAAACAATGATGAGCAAAACTAGAGCGGAATTAGTAAGCATTGCGACTATTCCCAAAGTTATTCCAAGCGACACTGCTCCAGTGTCTCCCATGAAAAATCTGGCCGGATAAACATTGAACCAAAGAAAAGCCAAGAGTGCGCCGGCAATGGCTGCACAAAAAGAAGCCAGATCCATTTTATTTTGGGAAAAGGAAATCAGCGTGAATGATCCAAATGCCATAAGCAACACTCCGCCATTAAGGCCGTCCAGCCCGTCTGTTTCATTGGAAGAAATGGCCGTGAAAAGAATAATAAAAATAAAAAGCGGGATATACCAAAGTCCGATGGAAAAATCACCCATCGCCGGAATATGAATTTTGTCCCAGCCTAATTTATAATAAAACCACCAGGCGCCAAGAATTGAAATCACAATTAACCAGCCGAAGCGCGCCAAAAATCTCATTCCGCCTCCCTTATTTTTTCCAATTCCTCGAACACTCATATAATCATCGCAAAGACCGAGAACTCCGGCCGACAAAAGTGCAAAAAGCGGAAGCCAGGTTTGTGACCGGCTAAAAAAATCAAGTCGAGCGATAAAATCAGTCTTGAAAAATTGAGCGATATAATGAAAAAGATAATGGGAAGCAAAAATCAAAATAGCTATTGAAAACCAAATTAAAACTCCGCCCATAATCGGCGTGCCGGATTTGTGTCGATGGAGATTATTGACATAAGTAAGTTTTTCTCCGTCAACAGATTTTTCTTTTATTTTTATTCCGATTTTATATTTATAAAGTATGTGCGTCCAAAGCGGAGTCAAAGCAAATGCTAAAACAAAAGCTAAAAAACCAGTAGTAAGAATTTTCATCACATTTATGACATCGGGGATAGTTTGTATTTGAGAGATATTCATAATTTATTTCCATTCATAATTAGCAAAAACCCAATCCACCAATCTTTTCATATCTTCCCAGCGATTTTCATCACTAAGTATCACAGAAACTATTTTGTGCTCTCTGGTTGGATCAGCCGCTACGGTGAGAAGCGATTTTCCAGCCATCGGAGTAAAGCCAGTTTTTCCGCCAAGGCAATTTGGCATTTCACGAAGTAGCATATCCGTATTCTTAAGCTGGTGCATATATTTCCCGTTCGTCGAATAAACCTGCTCCTCCTCTATCTTCATTATATCCCAAATCAAGCTATATTGTAAGGAATAGGAAGCGATTCTGGCAATGTCGTAGGCGGATGAATAACATTCTGCTTCCCTGCCGTCAATTTCCAATCCTGATGGAGTGCAAAAATTCGTGTCCTTAAGCCCTAATTCCTTGGCTTTAGCGTTCATTAATTTTACAAAATTTTCCGGAGTTGTCGCCACATGAATTGCCAACGCCGTCGCCGCGTCATTAGCGCTGTTTAGAAGCATCGCTTTTAGGAGATTTCGCACAGTTATTTTTTCTCCCACATACATCCGGTTGGCGTTGCAAAAAACACTGGTCGGACAGCCCACTGTCGTCCCATCGACATCCAGCGCAGTTTTTGTAATTGTCACGCTCTCATCCAAATTTTCAATTTTTTCAGCAACCAGAATTGCCGTCATAATTTTCGTAAGCGACGCAATCTGTGTTTGCTTTCGGCCATCAGCATATTCCAAAATCGTTCCACTATCAGCATCAATCGCCACTGACGCTCCCGCTAAAATATTTATATCTCGATAGTTATCCTTTCTTTGCGGAATCAGATTATTTGGAAGTTTTTTTTCATCCAGCGGAAAAAGGTTTCGGGAAGCTAGGCTTTGTGGAACATCACTTTGGCAAGAATTTATTTCTTCTTTTTGTTTTTCCCCGCCCAAAATTTTATTCAAGCTTATTGTATTTTTTTCAAAATTCGCCCTATCAACTAAATCCCCATACATAAAAATGGGGAGAAAGGGAACTATTAAAATTGCAAAAATTATATTCAGCATTTAAAAAAATATTGCTTTAGCTTGCGATCACGCTTTCTATCCGACTGTCTTTTGAAAGTGTTTCAAAATCCGGCAGTTTTGAAATATCATCCAACCCGAGTTTTTTCAAAAATTCAAAAGATATTTTATATAAATATGATCGGTTATCCGTCGGATTTTCCACTCTTTCCAAAAGCCCGCGCATCATAAGATTTCGAAGGGTAAAAGTGCAATTGACTCCGCGGATGGCTTCAATATTGATTCGGGAAATCGGTCCACGGTATGCCACAATTGAAAGCACTTCGAGTGCCGCTTTGCTTAACGATTCCTGAATTTCGCTTTTCACGAGTTCTGAAATAATTTCAGAATTCTCCGACGCTGTCGCCATTTGAATTTGATCTTCTTTTTTGATAATAATTATTCCGCGATTTCCGCTATATTCGCCTTGAAGAACCATTATGGCATTTTCAATTTCCGGCGTTTTTGCGCCAGTAACTTTCGCAATCTTTGAAATCTTCACCGGCTCTCCGTTCACAAACAAAATACTTTCAATTATTGATTTTAGTTTTTCTATTTCCATAAATTAATTATTTTTTAAGTTTAGTTTTATTTCTTGGAATAAATCAGCTTGCTCTACTTCCACTATCCTTTGTTTTATCATTTCAAGCATTGCAAGAAAAGATACAATTACCTCCGCTTTATCCTGGGCTTTTCCCACCAAATCAGAAAAGGATGATTGGATTTTTTCGCGCAAGAAATTTTCCAGTTCGCTTATTTTCTCTTCCAGCGTCACTACTTCACTCACTATCTCTTCAGACAATTTTTCCAGAATCGGAATTTCGCTAAGAATTGAAAGAAAATGTTTTTTGAAATCATAAATATTAAAGTCTTCCGGCGGATAAAAAATAGATTTTACTCCCCCGAAACCTTCTCGAGAATAGCAAATTTTTCCTCTTCCGGCAATTTTTCCAAGATTTATTGAGACCTCCTTGAATTTTTTATATTCTTCCAGTTGTTTGGCCAAATCCTGGATTTCTTCCTCCTCTTCTTCACTGAATTTCAGCATTGGGAGAAGCGCCCGAGATTTTATAAGAATAAGCCGTGATGCGACTGACAAAAAATCAGCCAAATTTTCCAGATTAATATTCTGGTTGCTTTTTATATATTCCAAATATTCATTGGCTACTTTGGAAAGGCTAAGTTCCGTGATTTCTAATTTTTCTTTTTGAATTAGTTCCAGAAGCAATTCCATCGGGCCCTCGAATTTGTCAGTTCTAACCTGATACATACTGTTTGGTTAATTATCTAATTTACGAACTACGAAATGAGCAAACTACGAAACATTCGAACTTCCTTTTCGTATTTTCGTATTTCGTATTTTTTTCGTAGTTCGTAAAACTATTTCTTTTTGCTAAAACTTCCCTTGACCACTTCCTCTTTTTTTATATATTCACTGGTATTAATCAAAATTGATTCCGTATATTCTCCTGATCCGGTATAAATTTTCTTGTTTTTGAGAAGCAGACTGTCGGCAAAAATATCTAATTTTATAAGACCGCGAAATGGCGGAGTAGCGCCGACTTTTCCTTCTAAATTCTTTTTCATCCAAACTTCTTTGGCAAAATCAATTTTTTTGCTGTTTTTTAAGCCCTGCTTTTTCCTTTGCGCATTAATGAGTTTCAATAATTTCTGCTTGTCTAAATTCCTGTTTCCCGGTATTAGCGCTAAAACATAATTATTATCCGCTTTCATAACCAAAGCTTTCGCCACCATTTTTGGATCAATTTTTTCCGTCTGCGCCGTGTCCCAAGCTGTGAAGGTTTTTTTATGATCAATGATATTATATTTATATTTTTTCTCTTCTAAATATTTTTGGATTTTTTTAGAAATAGCCATAAATTTAAATTATTTTTTACTTTTCTATCATACCATAAAACAAAAATTCAGGAAAATCCTGAATTAATTCATCTTTTTATTCATAATCATCCTTAACAAATTTTCACTTCTTTTTCTCATTTACTGTCTTTGAGCCTGAAAACCGGGTAAAGCGCGAGAAAAACTGTTATCGCCAACAAGACGAAAACCGCTTTTATCGAAAAAAAGAAAATCACCAAAGCGGAAACAATTGAAGCTACGATATATGCTCCGGGACGCGCCGTTCGGAAAATATTAATGAGATCCACATCACTCGCATCAATTCGTTTGTAGAAATACGAATCCCGAAGAATTTCAATCAGCGACGCGCCAACTCTTGTCAAAAAGAAAACCGCCGACCAGACAAGAATGCTTTTTGAATTTATAAAATATACTGCCAGTGTCGAAATTCCCATCAAAAATACCGCGCCGACGAGCATCTCTTTTTCCCCCAACTTTTTATCCGCCAGCATTCCGACCGGATATTGAAAAAGAACAAAAGGCACAAGCATGATTGTGAAAATAATTCCGATTTCTTTCCAACTTATGCCAAGATCAATAAGATAAATTGGCGCATAAATTACCATCACGGCATAAAAAAATTCCAAAGTGAAGGAAATAAGATAAATATGCAAAATATTCTCTCTCTTTGCAATTTTTCGAAAAATTGAGACCAGCGAAAGATCGCTTCGCAAATTTTTTCCCGCCCGTTCCATAATGTTAGTTTCGATAAAAAGAACAGCAGTATTGATGATGAGCAGGATAAGAAAAACTCCGAAATATTGGAATTTTGAAAATATTTCAATAGACAAAAACGGACCCAAAAGAAAACCTAAATTCATAATCGTGAGAAATGTCCCGCGGATTCTTCCGGACATATTGTCGATGGAATAAGATTCCAAAATTATATCCAGCATAACCCATTCCAAATTTCCAAAAATCAGATACAAAATTACAAGCGTAATTCCCAAGTATCCGGAAGGCAAAAAAAGAAGACCGGTAATAATTGCTACTTTTGAAACTAGCGAAAAAACAAGCACATCGGATTTCCCAAATTTTCTGACAATTTTGTGCAAATTTAAAAATATAATCAGTATCACGCCATAAGCGATCAAATAAAAAACCCCGACATTTTCCGTGCCGGAAGCTAGTTTGAAAAAAGAAGACATTATATAAAGAAAAAAAGCTTCGGATAATCCCACTAAAAGAGAAACCGCGCTGATAATTCTTATTTTTTTCAGATTTAATTTTTCGTGATGAAGCACTGTGTTTGTTTTGATTTTTATCTAAAATTTATGGCGCCAATCTTTTCACATCCCGCGGGAAAAGAATGGCCTCCTTGATTGAAGCAATGCCAAGAATTTTTTGCACAATTCGTTCCGAACCAAGCCCCCAACCGCCGTGCGGTGGCATACCGATTTTGAAAACTTCCAAATAATCTTTGAAATCTTCCGGATTCAGTTTGTGTTTTTTAATATTGGCCACCAGCTGATTATAATTATGAATTCTTTGGCTACCAGTCGCAATTTCCACTCCCTTGAAAATCAAGTCGAAGCCTTCCGTAAATTGCGGGTCATCACTGCTTGGCATAGTATAAAATGGCTTGGCGCTAGCCGGATAGTGTGTGATAAAAATAAAATCACTGTCATAAGTTTTCTTTGCCCACTCCGAGATCATTCGTTCGCCTTCCGGATCGATATCAATTCCTTCGATTTCCTTATTATATTCTTTTTTGAGAATTTCCAGCGCTTCAGTAAGTTTTATTTTTGGAAAAGTTTCCGGAACAAAAATTTCACTTTCATATTCTGCCAGTTCCTTGGCGCATTTTTCTTTCGCGTCTTTTATAATTCTTTTCATCACAATTTCAAGTTCATCCATAATTTCGGAAAAATTTTCGATAAATCCCATTTCCGCATCAAGTCCCGTATATTCATTAACATGTCGAGTGGTAAAATGCGGTTCCGCGCGAAAAACTGTGCCAATTTCAAAAACTCGCTCAAACGCTCCGACTCCAGCTTGTTTATAGAACTGCGGGCTTTGCGCGAGATAGGCGTCTCTTTTGAAATATTTTATTTTGAAAAAGTTCGCTCCGCCTTCTGTCGCCGCCGAAAGAATTTTTGGAGTTTTTATCTCTAAAAATCCTCTCTCTCGCAACACCTCGGCATAGGATTTTAAAATTTGCGAATAAACTTTGAAAATATCATTTACCTTCTTGTTTCGAAGCGATAAATTTCGATTATCCAAAAGCGTAACCAGATTTACATCCAAATCTTTTTTGGAAACATCAAAAGGCAATTCTCCTTCGACGCGAGAAATTATCTCCATCTTTTCCACTTCAATTTCCACTTTTCCCAAAGGATTTTCATTTTTTTCTTGTCCGCCTGGACGCTCTTTTACCAAACCTTCGACTGATATGACAAATTCATTTCTCACTTCCTTGGACGCGCTATATGCGCCTTCTTTGTCCGGAATAACTACCATTTGGATTATTCCTGATCGGTCGCGAAGATCAATAAAAATAAGCTTGCCGTGATCGCGCCGGACATTTACCCAGCCGGAAAGTTTCACTTTTTGGCCGATTAGATTTGGAGTTTCGGAAATTAAAATTCGTTTCATAAATTTATTTAATTATTCTCCTAATAGTTCCCCGACTTTTTTGGAAAGTTCGCTTGGAATTATTTTAGTTTTAATGAAAAATTCATTGGCGCCTAATTTTTTTACTTTTTCTTCAACATGGTCTTCAACCGAAGCCGAGAGAATGATAATTGGAATGTCTTTTGTTTTTTCTTCCAATTTCAATTTTTCAATTATCTCATCTCCCGTCATCGCCGGCATCATCATATCAATTATAAAAAGATTGAAATCCTTGCTTAGCGCCTCCTTGAGGCCCCAAGCGCCATTATTGGCTGTTTCAACAACATAGCCGTCTTGGCGAAGTTTTTCCCCAAACATTTCCAAAAATATTTCTTCGTCTTCAATCAAAAGAATTTTTTTCTTTCCGTTTTTTTCTTTCTCCGCAGAAAGCTGGCTGTCTCCATTATGTGAAGCTTCGTTTTTTTCCATCTCCCTGTCTTGATTCATCCTTCTGGAAATTTCCTTGACCAAATCAGACGGCGCATAATTCGCCTTGATGATAAATCCATCGGCGCCCAATTTCATTGCTTTGTCTTGATCTTCTTTTTGACTCAAATTGCTGAACACAAAAATTTTCATTCCGGGATTGCAATTTGATTCCCTGATATTTTTTATCACTTCAAATCCGTCCATTTTCGGCATAATAAGATCGAGGAGCATAATATCGGCCTTTTCGGTCCTGTCCAGTTCCAAAGCTTTTTCCCCGCAGTCCGCCGCCAGAACTTCATAACCGGACTCGGAAAACTTTTTCTGGTATATTTCAGAAATCATCGGATCATCTTCAACAATGATAATTTTGGGCATAAAATTAAAAAAATATAAGTTTTATATTACTTCTAAATTATAGCTTATTAAAGAGAAAAGGCAAGTTTTTTTGCCACTTCTTTGATTATCCAGCTGGGAGTGGACGCGCCGGCGGTAATGAAAACTTTTTTTGTTCCCCAAAACCAAGTTTTTTTGAGCTGGCCGGCATTTTCTACAGAATAAGTTTTGGGATTTTTCTCTTTGGCAATTTCAAAAAGACGAGTGGAATTGGCGCTTTCTTTGGAACCGATCACAATTACCGCTTCGTTTTTCTCGGCCATTTTTTTTATCTCTTCTTGGCGATCGTGCGTAGTGTAGCAAATGGTAGAAAAAATTTCCGCCTTGCTATTTTTCTTTTTGATGAATTTGCCGGCTTTTTCAAAAAAATCAATGTCCTGGGTAGTTTGTGAGATCACTGCAATTTTTTCATTTTTAGAAAATTTAAGTTTCCCCAAATCTTTTTTCGAAGAAATAATTTTGGCTTTTTTTTCGCCCCATGAATTGATCCCTTCCACTTCCTTGTGCCCCTTGTCGCCAATCAAAATTATTTTATATTTTCTTTTTGAAAAAACTTGAGCCAACCGTTGAACTTTGGCAACTTTTGGACAAGTTGTATCGATTATCTCTATTTTTTTCTTTTTCGCAATTTCAAAAACTTCCGGTCCGACGCCGTGAGCCGTGATGATAAGCGTGCCAATTTCTCCTACCTTGGAATGCAAAAGTTTTTTATAATCTATTTTTTTAATCCCCTTTTTCTCAACTCGCCTGATCACTTCCGGATTATGCACTAAAGAACCCAATATATAAATTGGTTTTTTCACTTTAGAGATATCAAGAGCGCTCACTATTTCATAAGCTCTTTCCACTCCACTGCAAAAACCAGCGAACTGGCTAAGGTTTATCTTCATAATAATAATACTAATGCAAAATCAGCCCATTGCCAAGCTTTTGCCAATAATTTATTTTAGTAGTATGCTAGATAAAGACAGAAAATTATAAATCCTAATAAATCTAATTATTATGCAAAATAATAAAAAACATTCCGAGACAGTCGCAGTTATTGGATTGGGTTATGTCGGGTTGCCATTGGCTATTCGAGTCGCCGAAAGAGGTTATAAAACTTATGGCTTTGATATGGATAAGAAAAAAATTGAAGCTATAAAAAAAGAACGAAGTCCCTTCAAAGAAGAATTTATTGAAAAAAGAAAACATTTACTTTCCAAAATAAATGCCTCAATTGATCCAACTGTTCTAAAAAAAGCTGATATTGTAGTAGTTTGCGTCCCTACTCCAGTGGATGAAAAGTTTTATCCGATTTTTGAACCTCTTATCTCCGCTATTGAACTAATTATAAAAAATAGAAAAGCTGGACAATTAATAATTATTGAATCCACCATCAATCCTGGCGTATGCGAAGAGGTGCTTATACCATTTTTTTCTAAAGCTAAATTAGTCGAAAGCAAAGATTATTTTATAGCTCATTGTCCGGAAAGAATAAATCCCGGGAAAGATGCAGTAAGCAAGGGTTATAATGTAACTAACATTGCTCGTGTAGTTGGCGCAATGTCTAAAAAAGGATTATTAATGGCTCAAAAATTTTATGAATCTATAATTGACGCACCGATAAAGCCAATGGGATCAATAAAAGAAGCCGAGGCTTGTAAGGTAGTAGAAAATTCTTTCCGCGATATAAACATTGCTTTTGTGAATGAGCTAGCTAAAAGTTTCAACAAAATGGGCATTGATGTGAAAAATGTGATCGAAGGAGCAGCAACCAAGCCTTTTGCTTTTATGGCGCATTATCCTAGCCGAGGCGTAGGCGGACACTGCATTCCAGTTGATCCTTATTATTTAATTGAAAGAGCTAAAGAATCAGGATTTGATCATAAATTTTTGCGTGTTGCTCGAGAAATTAATAATTCTATGCCTGCCTATACGGTTGAGCTTATGCATAATCTCTTAAATGAACTTGGGCTCTCGATAAAAGGCACCCCTATTGGTCTTATGGGTCTTTCTTACAAGGCTAATGTCGATGATCTTCGTGAATCGCCCGCAATAAAAATAATTGAAGAACTTAAAAAGAAAGGCGCGCGGATTATCCGCTTTGATCCATTTATCAAATCGATGTCAGATGTAGACAATCTTGAAGAACTTTTGCAAAAATCTAAAGCCCTTATTCTTGTCACTAATCATCAAGTGTTTTTAGATATTGATCCAAAAGTTTTCAAAAAATTTGGCATCAAAGCGATTGTGGACGGAGTGAATTGCTTGGATAAGGAAAAAATCAAAAAGCTCGGAATAAAGTATCGCGGAATTGGAAGAAAATAAATTTGATATTTAGAATTTTAAAAAAAGCGATTTTAATCAATCGCTTTTTTATTTTTAGTTTTTTGGAAATTATTCTTCAGTTTTCATCTCTTTCGGCGCTTCGATGAAGAAAGTTGAGCCCATGTTCGCGCCGGCAGATTCTACCCAGATTCGACCGTGCAGAGCTTCGATCATTCGTTTTCCGACATGAAGCCCGAGCCCCGTGCCTCCAACATTCAAACGACTAACATCTTTTCCGCGGGAAAATTTAGAAAAAAGATAAGGAAGTTCTTCCGCTGGCACGCCAATCCCAGTATCAGTGATAGCCACCTTAATATTTTCGCCCATATCCGCCAGTTTTATTTTCACTCCCCCTTTGATTGTATATTTCAAAGCGTTGTCCACAAGGTTAGAAATAACTTCGCGAATTTTGTTTCGATCTGTCGTTGCTTCAAATTTCGCGTCTTTTGACAAAACAAATTCTAAATATAACTTCTTTTCTTTGGCGCGAAGCGCAAAAGTGTCATAAACTTCCTGGCAAACTTCGCCTAGATTTATTTTTTCAAATTTATATTCCATTCGTCCTGATTCAATCCTGGACAAATTCAAAAGATCTTCCACGAGTTCAATTAGCCGTTCATTGGAAATGTAGACCTTATTAAGAACTTCATTGACTTCTTTGCTGACTTTTCCGTATGATCCTTCGAGAAGCAATGAGATGAAACCTTTGATAGCCGTAAGAGGCGTTCGCAGTTGATGCGAAGCGATAGAGATAAATTCCGACTTGGCATTGTCCAATTTTCGCAGTTGATCATTAGCCTTAGCGAGTTTGTCCGACATTTCCTGCAACTCATTTTTTCTTTCAATTTCAATCTTTATCGATCGAATGAGCATCCAACCAAAACCAACCGATAAAACCAAAGTAATGCCAGTTAAGATTTGATTGGTAAAAGATTTTATGAAAAAGAATTGCGAACCGATGAGAATAATGAGTCCCGCCACCAGCGCCTGCGCTCCGATCATTTTTATATTAAAGGCTTCGAATTTCACGATCAGATAAGCAAGCATCGCCATAAAAATTGGCATACCGAACAATCCGTATTGTGTTATCTCCCAATTGGTTGTTAAGTTGCCGACAATATTTACCCAAGAAAAAGCTAATAAAAAAGAAATGACACCAGCAGAAAGATAAATTATTTGTTTTTTAAATTCTTTTTCGGCTTTTATATAACTTCTTATAAGAAATGCAACAATGCAAAGAGAGAAAAATATTTCAATAAAATAGATATACTTAATCATTGGACCCTGCATGGATTCGCAACTGGGAACATCAAAATATTGAAGGTTAGCAGTTGTTGGCAATAAAATTAAAATGGGAAGTAACAGAATTAAAGTGAATAATTTTATTTTGATATAATTATCTTGCTTATTCACATAGATATAAGCGAAATAAAGCATCAGGATATAAATTAATGGTTCCAGAAAATTCATTATTGCCCAAAAAAACATTACTTTTCTACTATCAGGATTTATCCAAGTTATAATATCAAAAATAGACCATAAGGAAAAAGTAATTGTTATAAAAAATAATATTTTTGAAAGTAAATCATTTCTGTTTTTAAAATATACAAATAACCCCAACAATAAAGCAATCACTATGGCAGGCCAATGTGAATAATATAAAATGGATGGTGCTTCAAAATAACAAGATTCTACATTCGTAATTAAATTATATCCCATATTTTTTATTTTTATTTAATATTTATAACCATCCCCATTTTCGTAATTTTTTCATATCTTCTTTTTCAAATTTTAAACCAATATCAGTTCGATAAAACATTTTAGGTATAACTATATTTTTTATATTTTCATAAACATTTTCCCTAGCTTTTTTTATAGTTTTTCCAACTCCAACTATATGCGCTATATACCCAGATTTACTGCAAATTTTATAAACTTTTCTTTTGCTATTTTCAAAAATAGAAACTTCTTCAAAATAAATATCCTGTAATTTCTCTTTTGAAAAATTCTTAAAATAAATTTCAAGACCATCTGGAGAATTATAAATAGAATTATTTTTATATGGATATGGAGGCGTTCCAATAAAAACTAGGACAGCATATCCTTTTTTAAATTTTAAATCATATTTTTTTCCATCAGCTAAAGCCTTAAAAAATTCACCCAATGGAGATGTAACTAACGACATCTGAGCCTGAGTAGTAGGATAAGCTAGTCGAGAAGTAGATTCCAACGGATATGCGCCAGATTCATTAACTATACAATTTATATCAAAATAACCCTTATAATTTGTTTTTTTAAGAAATGGCGTCATTTTTTCTAAAACTTCTTTAAAAAATTTGTTTTCTTTTTCATCATACCACACAAGACTTCCCATCTCTTCGCCTTTCGGGCCAAGATTATTATTAAATAAACCCTTGTGCTCAACATTCATACATATTGGACCAACCCACTCAGTGCCATTAAAATACCTACCGAATGCAATTTCCACTCCGTCAATCTTCTCCTGCATATCAAAATAAATATTATCTTTATTTAAGATTTTTTTATATCTCTTGAGAATTGATATTGAATCTTCTGCGCTATCTAAATTTCCAACATAATTTAAAGTTTTATCAAAATTCCCATTTTGCTTTACTACCCATTTCCCTTTATTATTTCGTAAAAAAAATATCATTTTATCGATATTGTAAAAATCCTTTGATGGTTTTATAGGTATATTCAATACCGAAAAAATTTTTTGTCCATATTGTCTATTATCTTCAACTTTTTCACCCAATCCTGAACTACCAAAAACGCTAAAGCCCTTTTCTCTTAATCTATCTTGGATTTCTCCCATTCCAGAATAATCAAAAATTATTAAACCTTTCTTTCCTACCCAGGATAGTTCATTTTCCCAATTTGAAATAAATTTAATTAATGGCCGTTTTATTTTTTTCCCCCAGCAATTATCAATATCGAATATTTTAATAATATTTCCCTCTTCTGCTAACTTACAAGCCAGAGTTATTCCCGTTAAATCTTTTGAAATAAATAGTATATTCATAATATCCTTATAATAAAGCAAAAATATATATTTGGCAATTACATCTTCAAAAAAATTATCATCAGTATAATATAGGCAATTCCTGAAATTATACTCGAACCTATATTCATAGAAAATAGGAGCATCCCGACAAAAATAAGCAACCAAACAAAAACAACAAGCCAATTTAAGGGAACGCTACAAAATTCAAATAAATCTTTTTTTATTATAGAAAAAGCAATTAGAGATACAAAGAATAAATTTCCTATAATAAACTGCGGAGTAACATCAATATAATTATTACTCAAAAAGCTTATCCTGCTTATTTCTTCATAGATGATTATCCAGATTATAAAAAACCAAATGGCTGGCAACAAAACTTTTATTTGTGATCTGGCTTGACTTGAGTTTATAGGATTTCGATAATATTTAATCAGAAGATAAGAAGCCCATCCAATGTATAAAAATTCAAAGAGATACAAATATCCGTTCATAAATTTAGTATGGGCATAGTTGCAATCGCTAATGTTAAAAACCTGGATATTATATTTAGTAAAAGCGAGAAACAACAAAAGAATGTATGGAATTGCCAAGAGCCATTTCTTTTTTATACTAATTTCAGTGCAAGTAAAATGATAAACAAAATAAAGAAAAAACAAAAAAATCAAATCAGCCATAACTGAGATTTCGGCCGAAAACATGTTCAAAGAAACACTGTGCGCTGTCCATTGCACAAGATCGTCAATAGTCCAAAGAGCGATAATTAGAATAAAATAAAAAGCATTACGATTAATCGGATGCTTTATATCCTTAAAAAGAATTATAAAACCAGTAAGCAAAGTTAGAATAAAAACCGTTATATGGGAATAATAAATAAAAACTGGCGTTTCAAACTGGCACATATTTTTCTTGACTTTATTCTACCACAACACCAAAAAAACGCCAGAATCGGCGTTTTTTAAAAATAACAAGAGAAATCTTAATCAAAAATAGCAAGAGTAAAAATAGCCACGAAAATAACCATGCCAATAATGCCAATCGCAAAAAGCATATTTGATAATTTGTTATTATTTCCGCCTATTCTTAAATAAATTGAAGCGAGAATAAGCACGCCCGAAATAATCCCAATAATTTGTCCCATAATTTAAATTTCTTAATTGTTCTCTTCGCTTTTTTTGTTCTTGCGCCATTCAATCCAAGAAGCAATAAGATAAAAAAGAATCAAATTAAAAACAACGGTTAGAATAGCCATTGCTGTCCAATAAAATCCGTAAACTTCTTCATTATCAATAATTAAGCTTTCGGGATCGAAAAATCTTTGAAATATCATTATTATAAAACCAGGAATGATTGAAATTATAGTAGCAAAAATACCCATAATTATTGTTGCTACATTTTTAATAGAATTTGAGACTCCTGATGATAACTCAAGCGATAAAAGAAATATCCAAAATGGATATATAAACCCGCCAATTAAAGAAATGGCTATTTTAAATTTAGTTAGTTTTAAAAATTTTTTCATAATACTAATTTTAGTTTTAAAAAATTATATTTTTATTATACCTCGTTTTTATACTCAAATAAATACTTCAGAACTCTGACCCAAGATTCTTGGGTCAGAGTTTTTCGATTAAATCAATCGCAACTCGGCGCCTTAGGATATGGAAACATGCAAACTCCCCAAGCATAAGAAGCACTAAACTTGCCATCCTTAGCTGTCTTATATTGCAACTTAGTATCAGAATTGCAGCTATGATAACCAGCAACATATCCCTTTTTAGTCAAATCATCGCACATTTTATCATATATAGGCAATGATACATTGCTTCGTGTCCATTCCTTTGTGCACTTTGTTGACATCTTGCTACTGTCAGCACAAGTTCCGTGATTACACGAGTTAAATGTATATTTCAACGTTCCGCTACTCGTGTAAAGTCTTACCCTAAGAGCAGAGTGCTCCACGATAGGATAATCATCCAATTTTTTCTTCCTGATCTCCGCTTTATACTTATATACCGTCGTTGCCATTGTGGAAATTCCCTTCGTATTTATTTCCGGATTGCTTTCATCGAAGAAATCACTTTCTTTGACCGACCCTGCGCAATTTATAAGTTCTTCCAGTTCGGGAGTTTTGTTTTTTGATTTCTTCTGAAAAGCTTTTAACGCCTTGACAAAATCAGGCAAGAGATAAAAATCAAAAAGCGTGTCATTATCATCCAAAATAAAACCTTCAGCGACTTTTTGATCCTCAATCCACTGCGGATTAATCATTTTTCCGCCACCTGCGCGAACCACAAAAGGAATACCCATATCATCCATAATGCGGATATCCACAGAAAACTTTGGTGCGTTAGGATCTCCCTTTGGATTTTTTTCGCCACGAATAGCTTCAAAATAAATAGTACGCCCATCTTTAGCAAATGAACCCGAAACCATTCCGTTCGATACAATCGCGATTTTAAGAAGTGGTTTTTCAAATTTGTCTTTCGCTGTTACATTTACCGCAATAACAATTAATGCTATAACAGCACCTAAAAACACCATTACCGATATTGCAACTTTCCTTTTCATCTTACACCTCCAAAATTTTTATTGTTTTTATTTGTCGGGACAATCCCATAGAAGATTAGATACTTAAAGTACTACCTAAAATATAACAAAAAAAAGCTTTTCTGCCAAATTCATCCTCAAGCCAATAACCGTCAAATTTATCCGATTAAAATAAATATTTTCCGAAAAATTCAATTACTGACACTCCTGCGAAAGCCACGATTGTCCAATAAGCATTTCCAATTATCAAACTAGACATAAAAATTATCCAGTCTCTTTTGGACATGCCGGAATATTTATGCGCTCCGCTCCGCATATAGGCCGTAGTGATGAATGGGTCAAATTGAATCGACAAAAACAAAAGCAAAACCGGATCACTTTTTTGCATTATCCAAGAAGTGAATTTTCCAATCAATGATTTGCCGTTGTATTCCTTGAGCTGTTTTAGTGTTTCAATTCCCAACCAGTCTTTTTTCGCCCAGTCATAAAAAATCATTATCGCATAGCAAACTAAAAACGATGCGATAGTCATAACCGCTCCTCCGCCTAAAATTCCGAGTTTCCATATCGCAAAAGGATAAATAATATAATTGAAAACAAAGTCAATGGATTCATTCACGAGATACCCCACGCCTAAAATTCCCAGTCTCTTTTTTTCTCTAATCAAAAACTTCATTAGCCGTTCAGACAGCTGATTAAATTCCAGCATCAAAAGACCAGGAAACACCACACCTAAAAGAAAAACAATTCTTATTTCTTTAAGACTCGGACCGGATAGAAAACCAATAAGCGCTGGTCCAAAAACCAAACCCAGAATAAATGAAGCCACAATCGCCAAAGAAAAGTTTTTCATTTTTTCAAAATCACCATGCCAGATTATTCCAATCTGCCCCGCCATTATCATTCCCGCGCCCAATCCCGAGAATGTTCTTCCAAAAACAAAAAGATTGGAATCAACCATGAAAAAATTGGCCAAACTTCCAAGAATCATAAAAACTAATCCGGGCTGAATAACAGATTTTATTTTTCCGTTATTCTCAAAAATTTCAGAAAAAATAAGAAAGATTAGAAAAGATGCAAAAAAAGAAAGAATAAAATCGGCTGGATTTTTTGGAAAAAAAGAAACTGCCGCAATTTGAATTGCTACAATGAAATCTACCAAGATTAGGTAGAAAAAGAAGACTTTTTTATTGTCGAGAGTGTTTATTTTCATAACCTACTATTATACACCAAAAAAACCGCTTTGTCCAGCGGTCTGCCTAATTTTGGCTTGTTTAAGCCCCCACACCAATTAAAATCACTTCGTTTGCCTGAAATAAACTAATTTTCTCAAAATTGGTGTGGGGGTAAAAGATTTTTTTGAAAATTTGACCCAATATCATTCTTCTTCCGCGCTAGAATCGCCCTCATCGCCCGTTTCGTCTTCCTCGGACAAATCCTCATCCTCCTCGGCTGGATTATTTTTCAAATATTCTTCCGGATCATTGCATTCCACTTCTTGTTCAATTTTATTTTCATCGTTGCAAAAAATTATCTCACAATCATTTTCCGTGCTTGGATCACAATCCATTGGAAGACAGTTCTCGTCTTTGTCCGGATCACAAAGCGGAATTAGACTGGCATTTCTTCTGGCAATTTGATAATACCAAATATCATTTTCTTCATCTCCCGTGCACGCTTCGCCTTCAACTGTTGAAGCGGGATCACACTCCCAGATAAAACACTTTTGTGTTTCCGGATCACAATCAGTCTGCGCCTCCACGACATAATCCTTTTTTATCATTATCCGCCAATAAGTAAGCGCCACTGATCCGGCGATAAGAAGAAACAAAACTGCGAAAAATATTTTTGATTTTTTATCCATTTTTTTGTTTAAGCAACCTTCGATATTATTATATCAAAATATCAAAACAAAGCAATCAAAATTATTTTATCTCATTTAACCTCTTTTTGAAAGAGTTTGGGAAAACTTGATTTAAATTAATAGCTATGATATTATTTTTCAATGCAATTAATTAAAATGCTTTATTATTGTTCCTTTTAACCATCAATTTTGGGAGGTACTATGCTGTTAAAATCATCAACAAGATCAATGCTCGCAAAACTAAAAGAGGCAATAGAGGGGAAACTCATCGAGGAGTTTCTTAAAGTCCATGGCATAGACAAGCATCAAATAATTCTGGGAGCAAAATATGTGCGGGATGATTGTTTGGGAGATTATTTCATCGTATCTCTTGCAGACAACATTATGAAAGAAGTATCAGTTGATTTGATGCCGAAAACCCTCAAGGATCATCTAATGATCCTCCATTCTTTTGCAAATTAAATGAGACAAAGAACATCTTGTTTAATTGACGGTCGCCGTGGCGACCGTCTTTTCTTTTTCCTAAAAATAAAAGCGCCAGACAGGGTAGACCGCTACCCCATCTGGCTAAAGGCGATTTTATAATTGTTTGTTCATAACTCTAAATCTTTTTTTTGTTCATAACTCTAAATCTTTCTTGGATGATTTTTCTATTTGATTCGGGCATTGATATCATGCCCCTTACAATTACTTCTTCGAAATAATCATCACTGAGATTTTCAAAGTCAATCTTATTTGGATCTTTTTCTACCACCTTTCCGGCTACTCGAATCCTCAAAATCAACCTTGTTATGTTTCTTTTTACCAACCTTTTTACCATCAGAATCTTAAAAAATAAACCTGTAAAATTTTTTTTCACCCTTTCTCCTCCTTATGAATTATATGTTTTCGCCTTCAAAAATCCTATCAAAAAAAACGATTTTAAGCAAATGTTTGTTTTTATATTCAAAATTTAAAAGGGCGGATGAATAATATCATCACGCCCTAATCTTTTACATAGAAATATTCAGATTTTGCACTAGAATATTTCTACCTCCGTTTTTTCTGATTGCGATGATTGAATCTGTAATTGCTTCTTTAGCAATAATTGTTTCAATCGCAATTGATCTGTCCGCCAAATCACTAATAGTTGGCGATTCCAGAGCTGGCAAAATTTCAATCAACCGATCCTTGTCTTTTGAATCTGCATTGAATTTTACCAGCTGATACATTTCCGCTTCCAATGCCCCCTTGAGCATTCGGCCAAAAATTTCAAATTCTTGGTTTTCTTTTCGCACAGCGAAAATTACTGGAGTAGTCAAGATAACTTTCAAAATTTTAAGATTGTTATCTTTGAGACTTTCTCCACTTTCGACTACGCCAATGCCATATCGAAAGCCAAATTCTTCAATAGCAACTTTAATTTCAGTCGAACCAGTAGAAAAAACTACTTGTGCTTTTTTAAAGATAGTTCTTGCCAGATTAATGTATTCCGATGAAACTAAGACTTCCTCTAAATCAACTACCTCATCAGAATCATTTTTTCGACAGAAAACTACCACTTGAGCTGGCACTCTGGATTTTTTGGAAAAATTAAGATTTGTTATTATGCAAAGCTCTTTCCCCAAACCACTTTCCAAACACATATCCAGTCCAGTAATGATGCCATCAACAATTCCATTTTTTAACGCCAACGGCAGATCATTCGGCCGCATAATTATTGCTTGAGAAAAAATATCGCTTCCTCTGACCTCTGCAATAAAATTACGGCCATTAATAATGATTTCCATCCCGATTTTTTTCAATAGTGCCAAAGTTGATTCAAAAAGCGATCCAGAAGGAACTCCCAAAATTAAATTCTTTTTCATAACACCTTTCTCCTTTTTTTAAGTTTTTAATGTACTAAATTAAGAGGCAACAAAAAAACCTCTTCCTGTCCCAAGAAGAGGTTTATGAAAGATTAAAAAATCTAAATCAGCCTTTTCTTGGAATTAGAAGAAGCTTTGTGATGTTTTTTTGAGATTCTGTTTAGCATCAATCCATATCCGCCTGTGCCTTTTTGAAACCATTTAGAAATCCGAGCCACAGTTGTCGAGCTAAGACTTGTTTCTTTCTCAATTTTTGAATAAGAAATTCCCTCATTTAGCATTTGCACTGCCTTCCATCGATTGCCAAATTCTAAGAGTTCCTTTTCAGTCAAAAGGTCGCGTAAAAACATCTTGGATTCTTTTCTATTCTTTAGTGCCAAAATTGCTCTTATTAAATCTTCAGTTTTCTTGTTATCCCACTTTTTCATTGTTTTATACTGCTTTATTATACTAAACTACTTTACTTGAATAAAGTATAACATAAGATAAAATTCTGTCAAGCAATCATTTAACTGCCTGTGGATAACTAAATTTCCCTTTTGACATAAACCTCAATTTTTAATACTATAAACATATATGAAACAATCACAACTTTTCACCAAAACTCAAAAACAAGCGCCGAAAGATGAAGTGAGCCGAAATGCCCAGCTTCTTATCCGCGCTGGTTTTATAAATAAGGAAATGGCAGGGGCTTATTCTTATCTTCCCCTAGGCCTGAGCGTGCTAAATAAAATCTCCAATATAATCCGGGAAGAAATGAATGCCGTTGGCGGACAGGAAGTTTTTATGACCGTTTTGCAACCTAAAGAAACTTGGGAAAAAACAGGACGCTGGAGCGACAAAGTTGTTGATAATTGGTTCAAAACATCTCTTAAAAATGGCGGGGAACTCGGGCTTGGATTTACCCATGAAGAATCTCTTGCTAAAATAATGAAAAATTATATTTATTCTTACAAGGATCTGCCTGTTTTTATATATCAAATTCAAGAAAAATTTCGAAATGAAGAGCGCGCCAAGTCCGGGCTGATGCGCGGGCGAGAATTTTTTATGAAAGACCTGTATTCTTTTTCTCTCACCAAAGAAGAACACGAATTATTTTATGAAAAAATGAAAGATGTTTATATGAAAGTTTTTGACCGCTTGGGAATGAAAGAAAAAACCTATGTAACCATTTCTTCCGGCGGGTCTTTTTCTAAATATTCTTATGAATTCCAAACATTATCCGAAGCCGGAGAAGACACTATTTATATAATCGATAAGAATAAAAAAATTGCTGTCAATAAGCAGGATTTTAATGATGAAATAATTGCAGATTTCAATCTTAATTTAAATAAAAAAGACCTCGTGCAAGAAAAATCTATTGAAGTTGGAGATATATATTCTTTAGGCTTCAAATATTCAGAAGCTTTTAATTTAACTTACAAAGACAAAGACGGAAAAGATCAATTTGTTTTTATGGGATCTTACGGCATGAGCCCTTCTCGACTTATGGGAGCTATCGTGGAACTAAACAATGACGAAAACGGAATTATCTGGCCAGAAGCAATGGCGCCTTTCAAAATTCATTTAATAAGTCTTGGCCAAAACGAAGAAGCGCAGAAGATTTATGAAGAGTTAGAAAAAAATAATATTGAAGTTTTGTATGACGACCGAGAAATTTCGGCCGGAGAAAAATTCGCTGACTCTGACTTAATCGGCATCCCCTACCGAATTGTCGTGAGCAAAAAATCTTTGGAAAACGGCGGAGCCGAAATCAAAAAACGAAATGAAAAAGAAAGCAGGATTGTAAAGATAAAAGATATCGCGAAAGAGCTTAAATAATAAATTTAAAAACAGATCTCAATAAATCTGTTTTTTGTTTTTCTTTTTTTAATTCAGCCTATTTTGATGACGATACAAATTGAAGTTTGCGAGCGTAAAAAATTTACTCATTATTATCCTTAGAGGAGTTTAGTAAATTTAGCGAGCAAACTGAAAATTTGTCGGAGACGAAATTGGGCTGAGAGTTCTTTTTGTTACTTTTTCTTGCGGAAAGAAAAAGTAAGAATATCAAAAGTTTTTCATCAAAAACTCATACTCGTTATCCCGTTCTGGATGAAAAACTAATTCCGCTTGAGTGTTCTCCAAAATATTTTCAAAAAATTCTTCTTCATTTTCCACCCAATCGAAACTCACTAAAAAATCGGAAGTATTGAGTTCAAAAGGATAGCTTCTGGCAATTCCAAGCGGGGTGAAAAAAATAAGGTTACGCCGAAAATTCATCATTCTCAATTTGTTGAGAATAAAAGCCGCTTTTCCGAATTTCTGAAAATATCTAAGCTTTCCCAAGCGCATATAAGATATGCCGTATTCTTTTTTGATCTTAAGCGCCGCTTTGAAAAACGGCGGGAAAAAATGAATATGTTCATGCGAATTTATCCCATCCGGATATTTTCCAAAAAGAGAATGGAAATCTTCAATCTGTTTTCTCCAAATTATCTTAACTTTTGCTTTGCTGTGCGCACCAATTAAAAAATCCGCCAAAAATACCGCAGTTCTTTTGAATATTCCTTTCTCCGCTTCTTTTTTTCTGTTTTCAAAAAATTCTTTTTCTAAAAGATGAAGGTGAATGTCAATTTTCACTCCTGATTCTAAAAGCTCTTCAGCTTCCTTTTTTGAAATTTTTCCACCCATCATCACCGATGCGCGATCAATTTTTTTCTCCCGCGCCAACTCTAAGATATTTCGATTAGCTTTTTCGCTTACTCCGAAATCATCCGCCGAAATTATTAGATTGTTTGAATATTGTGTATACATAACCTTTTTTACTCTACATCCCCCATTCGTTGCAGATTTATAAGTTTCTGATACAATCCGCCTTTCATTTGTGAAAGTTCCGTATGGCTACCCTCTTCCGCTACTTTTCCGTTTTCCAAAACTATAATTTTATCTGCTTTTTTGATTGTGCTTAGTCTATGCGCAATAATAATCACTGTCCGATTTTTTCTGATTTTTTCCATTGCCTCCTGAATAAGTTTTTCCGAGTAAGAATCAAGGCTCGAAGTAGCTTCGTCGAAAATCAATATTCTAGGATTGGCTAAAATTGCTCGGGCAATACCAAGACGCTGTCTTTGTCCACCAGAAAGTTTTATCCCTCTCTCTCCCACCATCGTATCATATCCTTCTCTCAATTGATTTATAAACTCTTCCGCATTGGCAATTTTAGCGGCCGCCTTAATTTCTGAAAAACTGGCATTTGACTTGGCATAAGAAATATTTTCCCGAACTGTTGAATTAAACACTTCTACTTCCTGGGGAACAATTGCAACAAACTTCCGAAAAGCATAAATATCATAATCTTTCACATTTTTTCCATCAATCAATATTTCTCCTGAAATCGGATCATAATGGCGGTAAATCATTCTAGCCACTGTTGTTTTTCCTCCGCCGGAAGGACCAACAAGCGCCGTAACAGAGTCTGGAGAAATTGAAAAACTAACACCATCCAGAGCTTTTATGGCGCTTTCTTGATAGACAAAACTGACTTTATTGAATTCTATTTTCCCTTCAACATTTTTTGGCTTAATTCCATTTTTTGAATTTTTAATTTCAGATTTTTCAAGCGATAAATCGTAAAGTCTTTCCACTGCTTCTGAAGATTCCATAATACGGTCATAAAGCCGGGAGATTCGGAAAAGCGAAAGCAAAGCTTTTTCCGATATAGTATACACAAAAATCAAACTGCCGATTGTGATGCTTCCATGAAACATCAAATAAATTCCAAAAAACAATACCAGCCCTCTTCCTAAATCAATAATAAAATTTCGAGCTAGATTATATCTTAATACATATTTGAATTCTTTCGAAATATTATCCTTAACATCTTTAGTTGCCTTGAAAAATTTGTTATATTCCCTAACCTCTTGCACAAAAGATTTTACCGTATTGATATTTATGATTGATTGGGCCATAATTCCAGCCGCTTCTTCTTGGCAATTGAACCTCGTCCTTCTGAACGGATAAACTATTTTATTGACTTTCAAAGTCAAAAATACGAAAGCCGGAACAAAAATAATTGTGATTAATCCAAAAATCCAAT
This sequence comes from Patescibacteria group bacterium, assembly GCA_022709735.1. Classification (GTDB taxonomy): domain Bacteria; phylum Patescibacteriota; class Minisyncoccia; order Moranbacterales; family UBA2206; genus UBA2206. The sequence goes on from JAKLIG010000003.1 coordinate 148,625, forward strand.
TTACCCAAAAAAGAAGAGCCACTGTCAAAATAACTTGAAAAATTGTCGGCGCTACTTCCCAAAAAAAGTTTCCGAAAAGATTGTCTATCTTATCAATGCCCCGGCTTATCTTTACAATTTTATTTCCAGTGTTTTCTTTTTCATGATATCCCAGACTTAAAAAAACCATTTTTTTATGGGCATTATTGGAAAGATAAAAAATAGCATCAGCTAAAATCGCAAGTATTTTTTTGTCGGAAAAATAATCCAGAATTGAAGCAATCTGATTAATCAAAAACATCAAAATGATAAGCACAAAAATAACGCCGATTTGGACTGGATTAAAATTGGCAATTTTATCAATAATAATTTTCAGTATATACGGACCGGTAAGAACAATAATTTCTCCGAAAAACAGCAAAATCAGCAAATTTATGATTTGCCTGTGACTGGGCTCTAAAAGCTTCCAAATTTTCACCCAGAAACTTCTAAAATCAAATTTTTTCTCTTCTTTTATTTCGCTCATTTCATTTGAATTATAAAAGCAAAAAACGGGATAAATCCCATTCTGTATAATACATCAACCAAAAAAAATTAACAAATAAGGGTCTTTTATATTTTTTCTGGCATAAATATTTTTATGTTTTTATTATACCGTAAAAATTTTAAAATGTCAGCGTCTTGACTATTTGGAGATTGTTTATTAGAATCTAGAGTCATACTTTTTTTAACAACATATTGACCAAAAGAAGAGAGAGATGGGCGTTAAAGAAAATAAAAAATATAGGAAAAAGTACCCTCATAAAAGAAGAGAGTATAGAAAAAGAAATTATGATAGGACTCTATGCAATGGCTGGAATGAAAAAAAGCCTTGGCTTCCAAAAGAAGACAAGGAAATAATCCGCCTGGGAAAACCAACCGATAGAATTTTAAGTGCCAAATTTGGCAGATCGGTCAAAGCGATTCAAACAAGAAGGTATAAATTAAAAAGGAAGGCAAAAAAATAGCCTTCCTTGGGGATCTCTACAATGCGCTAGAGATTCCCTTTTTTTATATTTTTGATTAAAGTGTTGTTATCGGCCGGCTTTGGACAATATAAAATTTATTCTTCTCATATGCCCATTCAATATCTTGCGGTTTTTTGTAATGTTTTTCAATTCTCAGGCAAATTTTAGCCAGAGTTATAATTTCTTTTTGAGGCAAAACTTGTTTTCCTTTTTCCGTTTTTGAAACACTCGCCCATTTTATCCTTTTCTTCAAATCTTTTACCAGCTTTTTTTCTTGATTGCTAATATTCGCATCCATAATTGACATTTTTTTCTTATTAAGAACATAACTGTCCGGCGTAATTGATCCTGAAACAATTGCTTCCCCGAGCCCCCAGCCAGCTTCAATAATCATTTGATTCCTGTCTTCCGTCACCGGATGCACCGAAAAACAAATTCCAGATTTTTCCGAATCTATCATTTTTTGCACCACAACTGCCACGCTTACATGAGTTTTTAACATATCTTTTTCATGGCGATAGAAAATTGCTCGCGGAGTGAAAAGTGATGACCAGCATTTTTTGACATTTGCCAATATATCTTTTTCTGTCGTGTTAAGATAACTTTCCAACTCTCCTGCCCAGGAAGCCACTGATGAATCTTCCGCCGTCGCACTGGATCTCACAGCCACAAAATTCGCTCCAAGTTTTTTGAAATCCGCCATAATTTCTTTTTCCAAATCTTTCGGAATTTTAGCATCATAAATCAAATCGCGAATAATGGCCGAAGAGCGATCTACTGAATTCACATCCTTATAATTTATTTTTTTAAGTTCTATTTCTACTTGCTGAAAGAGATCAGTTTCTTCGAGGAACCGGTCAAAGGCCGAAGCTAAAATCACAAACCCCGGCGGAACCGGAATTCCCGCCTTAGTCATCTCGCCCAGCGACGCTCCTTTCCCGCCCGCAATTCCAACATCTTTTTTAGTTAGATTTTTGAAGTTTTTGATGTGATTCATAAAAAAATTTGTATTAATTCTTAATAAATTTTAGATTCCAATAATTATATTTCATGCTAAATCTTTATATAAATCTTCTTCTTTAATATTCAATTGCTTTCTCTCCTCAACTGAAGCTAGGCGATAAAAAGAAATTGGGATCATTGGGTATATAAAAAATTTAATTGGTATTTTACTTATTTTTTCAATATATTTTTTTGTTAATGTGTGATTCATCGCTATATCCAAGCCCCATTCTTTATAAATTTTTCCATCTTTTTTTGTTCGAAAGGCCATATCTGCACAATTAAAATTTATAACACTCCAGTACTTGGATAATTCAAGCTCTTTTGCATAATTACTAATATTAAGCACTTTTAACCAAGCTTTTTGCATACTTCCACTATACTCGGTTTGCCCTGGTCCGCCACAAGTTTTTGCTCCCATATAAAAAGCTACGGTGGCGAATTTTATAAAAATAGATGGGATTAGAATGCCTTCGTTTAAAGCTCTTGAGATGTCTTCTGGCTCTAATTTAATATTTCTGGCCTTTTTTTCAGGACTAAATAAAACATCGCCCCTTAAGTCTAGTCGATATTCCTGCCCGTCCTCTTCATCGAAACACCAAAAAAAATAGGTGCCAGAATTTTTGCCATAATAATTCCAAGCCCCATAAATTCCATCGAATTCTTTCAAGACTATTTCTCTGAATTTTTTATCAAATAAGGATTTCCAAACGATATTATCTTCGTTTTCTAAAACAAATTTTGTTAAGAATTCTATCAAAATTTCATCATGTTCGAGAGTTATGCATCGCCTCACATCATTAATTATTCCAGGATCAAACATTTCTAGCCAAATTTTATGGTTAATTTTAATTATTTGGTCAGATAATTTTTTGCAAGTTGAGAAATCTACATTATCAATTATCAATTGCAATCTTTTGATAAATTCGATTTCGCTTTCATTAAAATCTTTTTTATTTTTATTTACCCATTCCATTAAATTATACTTATATAGAGGATATCTGGAGACAAGTTTATTTTTTGTAGATTTAGGATATAAATTAAGATGTTTTCCGTTAATTTGCACTCCCCTTTTATTTAAAGCATCATTAAAAGGAACATTTCCGCAATTAAGCACAAAATAATCTTTTTTTTCTTTCCGATTAAAAATAGTATCAAATCTAGTAATTAAATGAGCCCCGACAGTCGAAGGAAAATTTAAGATACTATGGTGATCGGTAGTATCTAAAATTAACCCTCCGTCAAAATTAACTTTGATATCTTCATTCTTAAATAATTTTTCTATTTTTTCTTGTATAAGTTTTTTGTATGGTTCTTGTCTTTTTAGATGTTCTGAGGCAAATTCATGTCTTGTTATATATTTTTTGCAATAATCAATCAATGGCTCTTCGCAATTTAAAAGCCATCCCATAAAAGGATTGGCTTTTTTTATGATTTGTATGGCTTTTTCTATATCTATCATTTTTCTTGAATTATTTTGTAGCCCGAGGCAGGTGTGAGCTACCGTCTCTTCGCGGAAAGCGAAGCGTCCTACTCTAGACGATCGGGCCAAAATTTCATATATTCTTTATTAATTCAGCCTAACATTTCAACTTTCTCTAGTCAATTGCGTTTTTGATCCAATTTTTTGCATTTGATCTGATAATCTTTTTTATATCCTCGTCTCTCATTCCAAAATTACGAGATAAAATTTCTCCCAAAATATGAAAATCTTTGGCACTCTTTATTTCATTAAGCCACTCTGGGGCAACGCCACCAAAATCAGTGCCAATAGCCAAATGGTCTATGCCTCTATCTAATTGGGCAATTGAATCAATTCTTTCGGCGACTTTTCTGGTGTTATCAAAAAATGGCTTAGTCACTCCAAGCCCGATTATACCACCCATTTTAATAATTGATCTTACTTCTTCTAAATTTAATAATCGATTTTCTCCAACTTTTCCTTTCCAGCTGTCAATCAAGTCATCCATAAGAGCACCATGAGTATAGGATATTAAATTTCCTTTTTTTCTTTCCTCCGCAATACCCATTACTTCTTGCCTAGCTTTAAAGCCTGTGTGAGCCAAGTCGATAATTAAATTATTATCCAAAAAATATCTCACTGTGTCTTGACCAAGTTCAGTGAGAGCGCCATCTTTATCCACTAAAGTATTTTCTTTGCCATATTGCAAACCAAAAATTTTTATACCTTGCTCAGTCAGCTCTTTAGCATCAGCCACTGTTTTGATTAAGTGAGCTCCGGCCTCCAACCCCAAAACTAAATTTCCTTTTTCTTTAAAATCTTTTTTTCTCCTTATCAGATTAACTCCGCATTTTGCGTCCATATTTTCAAATTGTTGAATTAATTTGAACATCTTTTCTTTTCTAACCGTATCGTCAGGTGATTCTGGCGATGGAAACATGTATTGATCAAATACTGAGGCAACAATTGTGTCATACTGTCCTTTTATAACTTCTGCCATAATTAAATTGTACTCCTTTTCGGTTAAATCAACCGCTTTTTTCCCAAAAGTATTTTCAACATCATTAATATCAACGCCAAACTGTTCCATTCTCGTTATAACCGATTTTTCTTTTGGATCAAATCGTTCCGGATAATTTTTATATTCCCCTAAATGACCAGTAGATTTAGGCACATATACATCATCGTGAAGCGATGAGATTGGCATTTTTTCTTTCATATTATTTCTTAAATTAATTATTAAAATATTTTTTCTAAATTTTTTTTAAGATTTTCTTCGGTTATTGAAAAATTTTTTTTGTCTTTAATATTTCCATATTTACTAATACCATAATCATAGGCGAATAGCAAAGGCGGAATCATATATTCCTTAAATTTGATTGAGTCTAATTTATTAAAATATTCTTCAGAAAATCCTCCTTTCAAAAAAATATCAAAAGCATGTAATTCTTTGAGTTTCCCTTGTGAATCGCGACCCTGACATATTGAAATAAGATTCATATTATCTAGCGGAATATTTTTTGCCAGTTCTGCTTCCTCGGGAAAATATTCTGCCAATATTTCAATCATTTTTATTTTCATTCTAGTTAGATATTCAAGAGAATAGCCTGCTAGTGGCTTCATGCCCATATAAAAAATTATAAGCGAGAATTTTAAAAGCATGCCGGGCAATATTTTTTTTGATTTTAATTTTCCAATAATAGCTTCTGGCGTAAATTCTAACTTAAATTCATTTTCTCCAATTAAAAAACCGCCTTTAAGTTCCAGCCTCAAATGCTCATTGTTTTCGTCTAACCCCCAAAAGAAATGCGTACCAACTTTTTTTTCTTCATCCCAGGCTCCATTAATTCCTTCGAATTCATCAATTATCAGCTCTCTAAATTCATTCTCAAAAAGCATCTTATAAACAAAACTGTCTTTTTCGTTTTCAAAAACATAAATCATATAATCAATTACGATGTCGTCATATTCAATAGAAATTAACCTGGCAGCATTCTCTCGCAATTTTTCTTCAAATAAATATGGCCAGAGATAATAATTTATCTTGGTGTATTGATCTCCTAAAGTCTTGCATGAAGAGAAATCAATGTTTTTTATTACATTATTTATTTTCTCCAATAAAAACTGCTCTTGATTTGTAAAAGATTGCCATTGATGGCTTTCTTCTTTTAATCTTTTAACGATGTCGAATTCATATGTATGCAAATTATAGACTATTTTATCCTTATCTGATTTCGGGAACAAATTTATTTTCTTTCCATTGAGCACGAATCCGCGACGGCGAAAAGGTTCATTTAACGGAACATTTCCAGTTGCAAAAGTCAAAATGTCTCCTTCTTTATCTTTATGAAGTAGTTTATAAAAATTAGAAACTAAATGAACCGCTAAAAGCCACGGATGGTCTAAAATCCCATGATGATCAACAATCCCTCCAATTACACCCCAACTATCATCAATATTAATTTTTATTTCTTTTCGCTCATTAATATTAAACAAATTCTCTATTTTTTCTTTTATTTTCTGCTTAAATCTAAATTGCCTTTTTAAATGAATTTCGCTGGGTTTATAAAAATTTATTCTTTTCGAATATTCCGAAAGTGTTTCTTCGTTTTTATAAAAAGAATTAAGCGAAGGAAGATACTTCACTACTTCATTTGCAATTTCATTAATTTTAGTATCAGAATAAAATTTTTCCATTTTATTATGTCAAAATTTTAACAATTCCTTGATTTACATCAACTTCTACTAAACCCCCATTCTTATCTTAATCCTACTAAATCCACGCAAAAAAACAAGGCATTAAAAACCTTGCTTTTTTCTAAATTTTGCACGAGGTAGTGAAGGATGTTAGAACTTTATTTGAGAAAAATAATAAATATATTTATATTCCTGCTTTGAAAGCTAATATCTCATAAACAGGATTTTATAAGCTCAAGGAGTTGTTTTCTTTTGTCTCGTAAAAAAATAACCTTGTCATATTCAGAATACAAAGAAGAATCAGTTTTATTATGGTTAAGATAGTAATGATCAGTGAGAGGCCATTGGATAGTTAAAAGTTTTTCATACCATGCTTCAATGGCATATTCTAATTTTGTTAGATCGAATACAAATCCACATTCTTTAACATATCCGTTTATAAAAACTTTAGCTTGATCCTTTTTATCTTCAATATGATCAAAATCCCTTCTGATAACAATCATATTAAATGACCTAATGAATTCACTATATGGATTGCCAATGCCACTTATATCCCAATCACAAATTCCAATAATATTCCATCGACCATCAAAAAGTATATTTCTTCCATGATAATCCCCATGACAAACGAATGCAGGCTGATTTTCCCGTTTAGCAAATTTATTCTTTTTTAAAAGAGAACTCTTTAAATTTATAAATTTTTTTGCTTTTTTATCATATTCATCAGGGCTGTCTTTCTCGCCTATAAATTTTAATATCTTTTCATATTCCAAAACACTCCTCGCCCTATCGTCCAGGTTCCAGGCTTCAATTGTTTTTATCGTTTTAGGTATCGACACTTTTCGAGAAACTAAATGGATTCTACCCAGCATTTCTCCAAGATTCCTTGTATATATAATTCGTTCGACTTCGGAATTCGGACGAGTTTCCTCATTAGAAATAAAAGGGAAGATACTATATTGCTGACCACTAATTGCAAGGTGTAATTCGCCTTTTTTATTTTTTAAAGACGATACAACAGGAATATCAGAATTTTCACTAATAAATCTAGCTGATTTTTCTGAATTTTCTATTTTATCTAGATCTGCTTTTTTATACCGCTTAATAAAATATTCTCCTCCATCTTCAGTAGAAGCGATAATATTCTTAGTGCTTATCCCTTTTCTAGGCTCCCTTAAAAAACTTAGTCTGGGTAAATTATATTCTTTTGATATTTTATCTAATAATAATTGTTCAGATTCCATAATTTCAGTATATCATAAATTAAGTAAAAGCTAGAACCAAAAAGAGGCCTTTTTCAAGCCTCTTTCTAATTAGAATTTCCTAAGCACGGGATGTAGGAATCGAACCTACGTCACCGGTTTTGGAGACCGGCGTACTGCCACTGTACGAATCCCGCCTGCCTGATTTTCCTATCTTATTATAAAACCCCAACTGTTTCAGTCAAATAATCTTTATTCTTAGTTGAGGAAAAATATAAAAAAATAAGAAAATCTGGCAGGCACGCCGAATATTCCTACTTGGTTTCTTTATGCATTGTGTGCTTTTTGCATTTCTTGCAAAACTTTTTCATCGCCAATTTTTCCTTGAGCTTTTTTTTATTCCTGGTTGTGAAATAATTGACTGTCTTGCATACTTCGCATTTCATTTTCGCAATGTTTTCTCTAGCCATAAAATTAAATTAATTTTTTAAATTTTTATCTTTGAGCCTGAGACCGGGATTGAACCGGTGACCTCATCCTTACCATGGATGTGCTCTACCAACTGAGCTACCCAGGCACTAGTTCCTGCCTCTTCGGCAGGTCGCCGATGAGGCGACTACCAACTGAGCTACAACGACATTAGCGCTTAATAAAACCTGTGGGCAGGGAGGGATTCGAACCCCCGAAGCCGTGAGACGGCTGATTTACAGTCAGCTGCGATTGACCACTCCGCCACCTGCCCATTTTATTCATTTTCCATTTTTGAGCCGAAGATCGGAGTTGAACCGATAACCTACTGTTTACAAAACAGTTGCTCTGCCATTGAGCTACTTCGGCCTGCCTAATTTTTCTATTTTATTATAATGCCTCAACTGTTTTAGTCAGATACTCTTTATTCTTAGTTGGAAAAAAATGTAGCAAAGTAAAAAAATTTGGCAGGCAAGCACATTTTTATTTCCCAAGCATCTTCTCTAGTTTTTTCATTTTACTCTTAACATTTTCATTTTGCGGATTAAGTTTCAGCACTTGTTTGAAACATTCCTTGGCATAATTCCAATTTTCAATTTCTAAATAATATTCTCCTAGTCGCTCATAAGCTTCAATGTCCTTGGGATTGGCCGCAATTCTTTCAACTAGTATTTTTTCCAAAATATCTTTTTTCTCTATTTTATTTTTCACTTCAATTTTTTCAGGTTCCAAAATATTTTCCGGATTTTTTTCTTTTTTTGACATTCTAGAAAAAAAATCTTTTTGCTTTTCTTCCCTTGCGAGATTTTCTTTTTCTTGCGTTATTTCCACTGCCTGGATAACATTTTCTTCTTCTCGCGCCTTTCTTTTGTTTCTAATTGATTCTCCCCAGCCGGCAAAAACATTCTCCAATTTCAAAAATAATACTTTGAATTTTTTTGTTATTTTTTCCAAAAACAAAAGCATTTTGTGGTTGAAATCTTTTTTGTCCTTATCCTCTTCACCTTCCTCTCGTCTTAATTTTGCCCAAAAACTTTTTTTAGAAACGCCCGATTCATTTTCTGCCAAATTCTCTTCTTTGCTTAAATTAGCAACTTCCGGCGCTTTTTTTACCAAAAAAATAATTATGCCGACTAGGCTCACAACTATTAACACTGGAGGAATAATTGAATATAACATATTATTTAAGGTCTTCTTTTCTTATGCTTATATATTTCCCATTTTCTAATTTTACTTTTATCTCCTGGCTCATAGCGTTCACTTCTACAACCGTTCCCCTGCCTTCTTTTGTATCTAAAACGCTATATACCTCCGGCATTCCTTCCAAAAGATTTCTATATTGCTCCGCTTCATAGGCAAGGCAACACATGAGACGCCCGCAAAGCCCCGAGATTCTTTCCGTTCCGCGATGCGCTATTTGCTGGACTCGCGCCATATCAGTTGTGATGCTCGGAATGCTTCCCGGAAATTTAACACAGCAAAGCTCGCGTCCGCAAATTCCAAAGCCTCCTAATTTTCTGGCTTCATCTCGGCTTCCAATTTGTTGCATTCTGATTGATTTTTTGAGATCTTTCGAAAGAACCTTTACTAATTCTCGAAAATCCACCCGACCATCAGCAGTGAAAACAAAAATTGCTTGCTTCCCGTCCAAACTTATTTTCGCATCAATAATTTTCATCGCCAGCTCGCCCTTTTTCACTTCTTCATGGCATTTTTCTAAAAGAGCTTCTTTTTCTTTTTCATATTTCTCCCAAATTTCAACATCTCTGGCTGTCGCTCTTCGAACTATTTCTTCCTGAGATTCTTCGCCAGATTTCAAATCAACTTCCAAAACTATTCCAAGTTCATTGCCGTTTTCCATCGGCACAATAATTTTGTCGTTCTTTTTAAGTTCAAAATTATTTTTATAAACTTTGGGATTTTCCCATGAATATACAGAAACTAAAACATTGGACATATATTTTTACAATTCTATTCTCTTAAATTCTCCCACCTGGATATTTTCTCCAATTTTTCCAATTTTTTCTTTTATAAGCATTTCAATCGTTTGTTCCGGATTCTTGACAAATGGTTGAGTGAGAAGCGATAGTTCTTCCCGAAATTTTTTTTCTTTTCCGATTAGTATATTTGGAATGAGTTTTTCCGGTTTGTTTTCATTTTTGAGTTGCTCTATCCAAATTTCTTTTTCCTTCTCAACAATTTCTTCAGAAACATCTTCTGGTCTTATATATTTTGGATTGATCGCTGTAATGTGCATTGCAATATCCTTGGCTAACTCTTTAAATTCTTCATTTCTCGCCACAAAATCAGTTTCACAAAGAAGCTTAACTATTGCACCGACTTTTCCATTGGAATGGATGTAACTCATCACTACGCCTTCCTGCGTTGTTCGTTCGGATTTTTTGGAAGCTTTTTCCTGGCCCTTTTTTCGAAGAATTTCAATCGCTTTTGCTTCATCTCCGTTTGCTTCTACTAGGGCTTTTTTAATATCCACCATTCCGGCGCCAGTTTTCTCTCTTATTTTTTTTATTTTATCTAACATATATATTTATTTTTCTTCTTTAATAATATCATTAGCATTTTCAATTTTATTCTTCCCGTCTAAAACAGCTTTTGCAACATACGACAGCATAAGTTTCAGCGATGACACAGCATCTTCATTGGCCGGAATCGGATAATCTACTTTTCCTGGATCGATATTTGTGTCCACTAGCGCAATCACCGGAATGTTTTTGTTTATTGCTTCCTTAAGCGCCAATTCATCTTCCATAATAGAAGCAATGAAAACTGCACCCGGCAATTTCATCATGTCTTTTATCCCGCCCATCTTGTTTTCCAGTCTTTCCAATTCTTCCGCCTTTTTCATCTGTTCAAATTTTGTATATTTTGCATATTCGCCTCTTTTCATTTTATCTAATCCGTCTCGCAGATATCTGGTTCGACCGGAAATTGCGGAAAAATTAGTGAAAGTTCCACCCAACCATCTTTCCGTAATATATGGCATACCGCATTTCTTAGCCGCCGCTTCTACAATTTTTTTAGCTTGCTTTTTTGTTCCAACAAAAAGCACTTCCTGATTTTCTGAAATTACCTTGGAGATAAAATCCATCGCCTCCAAAAGTTTCTCTTTGGTTTTTTCCAAATCCAAAATATTGATATTATCCTTAGTCGTGAAGATATATTTGCTCATCTTCGGACTTTTTCTAGATTTGTGGTGCCCAAAATGAACACCGCCCTTAAACATGTCTTCGAGATTGATTTCCAGTTTGGAAAAATCCAAATCTGAAAAACAATCAATTACCGGCTGTTTAGCTGGATTATTTTGATCAGCCATTCCGGCCGATCCATTGTTATTTTCTTCCATTATTTTTTCCTTAATTAATTATTTATCCCGCTTTTTGCGAGATCCACTACTTCTTGTTTTTGGCTTCTTTTTACCCCGCCTTTAGCAGGGACAGGAACGAAACCACAAAAAGTATGAGTTTTTATACTTATTTAATATACCAGCCCCATTCCCCCTTGTCAATTCTCAAAAGCTATGCTAGATTACTTTAGTATAAACAATAAAAACTATTGAAATATATGAAGAAAAACATCCATCCTAAGTATAATTCCGCCTCTAAGATAACTTGTGCTTGTGGCAATGTAATTGAGACCGGTTCTACTATTTCCGAGATGAAAATTGAAATCTGTGGCGCTTGCCATCCACTTTACACCGGAAAGAAAAAAGTAATGGACGCGACTGGACGAGTTGATCGCTTCAAAAAATTGGCCGAAAAAACAGCCGTCAAAAAGTCAGTAGTGGTCAAAAAAAAGGAAAAATCCGTCAAAACCAAAGCGGAAATTAAGAAAGTAGTTTCCAAGAAGAAAAAAGCGAAAAAATAATCACACTTTTAAAAAACCACCCGTAAGGGTGGTTTTTTATATTTCAAATTAATGAATTGGAATTACATTCTTAGTTGAAGTATTATTGTCTTCCTCTTCTTCATTGACATCATCATCTGAATCAACAATCGCCTTCGTTGCATAAGTCGACCAGCTAGCATAAGTATATTCGCAAGAAACTTCTATGCTATCGCCGGCCTCAAGTTTATTGACTTCTCCATCACATGACGATGAAGCATGCGTTGACCACCATTCCCATTTGAAATCTTCAGCATCAGTTTCTCCCTTATTTTTGATAGTAATTTTGACCTTAAATTCCTCTCCCATTACTGGATCATGATTAAATTCATATTTAGTAATAGTTAGATCGGCTTTATCATGCTTCGGAGTTACTTCTTTCGTAGTGATATTATTACTTTCGTTGCTTTCATCTACATCATTTTGCGAATCGACAATCGCCTTGGTCGTATAATCATCCCAACTCGTATAAGTATGATCACATTTGACTGTGCTGGCTCCGCCGGCAGAAATCGCACCTACTTTTTTCTTGCAGGATTGTTTAGAGGAAGTTGACCACCATTCCCAATATGATTCAGCAGATGTAGCCTGCCCCTTATTGCCAATTACTATTGTAGCGGTAAATTCAGACCCAACCTTTGGACTTTCGCTCAAAGTATAACTTTTCACATAAAGATCAGCTTTTTTGACTTCGGCGGGAGTGACGGTTGTTTCGGTTGTTGTCGTGGTAGTGCTAGTTGCCGAAGTTTTTTCAGTTACTGAAGGACTAGTATTATCATTTGCAACCGTATTATTTGAAGTTGCGCCATTTTTTTCCATTTCATTTTCAACAGGAGAATTTTTTGAAGTATTATAAAGAAAAAGCGCACCCAATCCTACAAGTGCAATAGCTAAAATAATTATTATGGCTATCAGGAAATTTTTTGAATCAGACGCTTTGTCTGGTTCTGGCGATACATTTAGCATTGGTTCTTGTTCCATATTTTTGGACTTAATATTTATTTTTTAGAAAATCTTCTAGCGCTTTTATTATACCTCCATTTTTCCAATAAATCAAAAAATTGCCACAAAAAAATCCCCCAGAAATAAGGGGGATTTTTATATAAAAAGTATACTTTTTTAGCGTTTAGCCCACTGTGGGTCGTCCGCCACAAGCGGACTCTTTGAAACCTTGCGGTTTCAATTCTTCCACCACGGGACAACTTACGTTTTCCCGACCCCTTTTCCTGCCTCATTGTGCCAAACTACCGTTTGGCCCACTGAGGCGCTCGTCTCGCTTTTTTGAGACCGAACTTCTTTCGTTCCACCTCTCTCGGATCACGCGTAAGATATTTTTGCCCTTTCAGCGACTTTTTGAGTTCCTTATTAAAAACAACCAGCGCGCGAGCAATTCCAAGTTTCACTGCGTCCGCTTGAGCGCTTACTCCTCCACCATAAACATTCGCTTCAACATTAAATTTCACGCCTTCGCCAGCCAACGCCAAAGGAGCTTTTACTAAATCCGCCCAGCGGCTCACTGGGAAATATTCTTCCAATTTTTTTCCGTTTATAGAAAAAGTATTCTGCGCGCCTTTTTCTGAAAAAATTTTGACTCTAGCAATCGCAGTTTTTCTTCGGCCGACCGCATAAAAATATTCGCCCTTCAAAACAGCTTTTTCCTCTTTGACTATTTTCTCTTCTTTTTTTGCAATTTTCTTCGTTACCATAATAATTTCAAAAAATTAATCTATTTTATGTTCGTGCTTTTCGTCTTTATAAATAAGCATCCTCTTCATCATCGGACTTCGAAGTTTATTTTTCGGAAGCATTCCATAAACTGCGCTTTTTATAACTTCCCTGGAATCCTTTTTCATTTGTTCTTTGAGAGTCACATTTCGAACTCCGCCCGGATATCCACTGAAATGATGATATATTTTTCCTTCCATCTTGTTTCCAGTTACATATAGGCTGTCTGCATTTATCACCACCGCAAAATCTCCCGCATCAATATGGGGAGTGAAATCAGCTTTGTTCTTGCCACGAAGAACCGCGACAATTTTCGTTGCCATTCGGCCAAGACTTTCCTTTTTAGCATCAAACAAATGATATTTTCTATTGATCGTTTTCATAATTATACAAATTCAATTATTGCTACTTTGGCGCCATCACCTTTTCGCGGAGCTAGTTTTATCACTCGGGTATAGCCGCTGTTTTTATTTTCAAATCTTTTCAGAAATTCTCCCATTATTTTTTTGATCGCTATTTCTGGAATATATTTTCCAAAATCTCTCCTAACGCCAAGTTTTTTTGCTTCGCTCTGACCCTTCTTGGCTTTGTTGATTATTTTGTCAATTCTTACCTTAAGCTCTTTGGCTTTTGCTTCCGTTGTTTTTATTTTTTCCTGCATAATCAAACTGCCCAGCATCGTTTTCCACAATGCTGTTCTCTGGTTTCTAGTTCTGCCGAATTCTTTTGTCTTGTTTTGATGTTGCATGAGTTTAATTTATTCAGTCTTCTTAAGATTCAATCCGAAATCACCAATCGCTTTTTTGATTTCTTTTATCCCTTTTGCTCCCATACCTTCTAATTCAGAAATTTCTTTTTCATTGAGTTTCACAATATCCCCGACATTCTTGATTTTCGCTTTTTCCAAAACATTTAGCGTTCTTGTAGAAAGGCTTTTGAGTCCCATAATTTCCACTTCCAATGGGTCAACGCCTTCTTTTTTTGCTTCTGGCTTATTTTCTTTTTTCTCTTCTACTTCCTCTTCTTTTTCTTTGCCAGCTTTTCCTAGGTCTTTCAACACAGAAAATTGTTCAACCAAAATTTCTACGGATTTCAAAAAAGCTTCCTGAGGCGCAATGCTTCCGTCAGTTGTGATTTCTAAATTTATTTTTTCAAAATCAGTTCTTTTCCCAACACGCATGTTGGAAATAGTATAATTAACTCTTCGAATCGGCGTGTAAATAGCATCGACTGCAATCACGCCAACTTCTTTTTTCTCTCTATCTTGCTGTTCCACTGGAATGTATCCAATTCCGCTTGCAATTTCCATTTCAATCTCCACTTCGCCTTTCGGGCTAGTGATAGAAGCAATGTAGGCATCACCATTGACGACTTCCACATTAGAAGTACATTCAATCATTGAAGCCGTAATTTTCTTTTCTCCCTTAACTTTCAAGTTAACTTTCACGCTCTCGTCTCCATAAAGTTTGAATCTGACTTGTTTCAAGTTTAGAATTATCTGAATGATATCTTCAGCTACATTCGGAATAGTAGAAAATTCATGCTTAACATTTTTGATTTTAACTGAAACGATTGCCGCGCCGGAAAGAGAAGAAAGCAAAACTCTTCGCAGAGCATTGCCCAGCGTTGTGCCATATCCCGGATAACAGCCTTCGATTTGAAAAATGGCCGTCTTTTTATCCGAGGAAGTGTATTTAGGTTTTTGAGGAAGTGATATTTGCATTTTAGCTTTTGGCTTATAGCTTTTAGGGTTTAGCTTTAGGAATTTCCCTAAAAGCTAACAGCTAAAAACTAACAGCTATATTAAATTTATCGAGAATAATATTCAACTACGACTTGAGCATCCACATTTATCCCAATGTCATTTCTTTGTGGATGACTCAAAATTATTCCAGCCTTTTTCTCAGCATCAAAACTTATCCAAGCTGGAAAATCTTTTTTATTTTTGAGTATCTGATCTAAATTTTTGAAATAATTTCTTTCTTGTTTGGCGTTGTTTAGACCAACTGTTTGTCCGATTTTAGTTTCATAAGAAGGAATAGAAACTTTTTTTCCGTTAACGCTGATAAGACCGTGATTCACAAGTTGCCTTGCCAAAGATCTTGAGCTGGCAAGTCCTAATCGATAAACGACATTATCCAGTCGCATTTCCAATCGATTGAGAAGCAAATCTCCCGTGATACCTTTTTTTCCTTTCACTTCTTCGAAATGCTTTCGAAATTGTCTTTCCAAAATTCCATAAATTCTTTTAATTTTCTGTTTTGTCATAAGTTGCATTCCGAATTCGCTCATTCCTCGCTTGATTTTTTTTCCATGTGCTCCCGGCGCGTAAGCACGCTTAATCATCGCGCACTTTGGCGTGTTGCAACGGTCGCCCTTAAGAAAAAGCTTGTCTCCAGCTCTTCGGCATTTTCTGCATTTTGCCTCTGTATCTCGTGCCATAAAATTTATACTCTTCTAGGTTTTTTCGCCCGGCATCCGTTGTGTGGAATTGGGGTTATATCCTTAATTAATATTAAATCAAAACCATTATTAGCTAATGCTCTTATCGCTGCTTCTCGTCCAGATCCAACTCCGCGAACAAAAACTTCCAATTCTTTGAGGCCGTATTTTCTCACTTTTTCGCTCACATTAGCCACCACTTGAGTAGAAGCATATGGAGTCGCTTTTTTCGCGCCTTTGAAACCCAACATACCGGAGCTAGCCCAGCCCAAAACTCCGCCAGTCATATCAGAAATGCTAACCATAGTATTATTATATGAACATTTGACAGTCGCTCGGCCTTTGGAAATTTGTCTTTTGGCTTTCTTGATTTTTTTCTTGGCCACCTCTTCTGCTTCATTTTTTTCTTCTGTCTTGCTTTCTGTTTTTTCCAAATCCAAAATTTCAGACTTTTCTTCTGATTTTTTTATTTCTTCTTTTTTATTTACTTCTTCTGTCATATTAAATATTATTTTACAAAACTTATTTTATTCGTAGATTCGAATGTCATTCGTAAATTCGCATCGCTTTTAAGTTTTTTCCGTCTTAACTCTTCCCGAACCCATTGTCTTTCGAGTGTTGCCTCTAACTGTCCGGTTGTTCGTTTTAGTTCTTTGTCCTCGAACTGGCAAACCTTTTTGGTGTCTTGATCCTCGATAACAGCCAATTTCTTTGAGTCTTTTGACATTATTTCTCACTTCATGTTTGAGTTCTCCTTCAGACTTGATTCTTTTTTCAATATGAGTTCTGATGCTGTTTTGCTCATCTTCGCTCAAATCTTTCGTTCTTTTATCCTCTGAAATTTTCAATTCTTTTAAAATTTTAGACGCCAAAGAATTTCCTATGCCGTATATATAGGTTAGAGAAATTACTATTCTTTTTTCGTCTGGAATATTAACTCCTGAAATTCGTAACATAGTTTTTATCCTTGGCGTTGTTTATGTTTCGGGTTGGAACAAATGACAAAAAGTTTTCCGTTTCTTTTGACGATTTTGCATTTGTCACAAATTTTTTTTACCGATGCTCTTACTTTCATATTTTTTATTTAAGTCTTTGAACTATTCGGCCTTTCGTTAGATCATACGGACTCATTTCAACCAAAACTCTATCCCCCGGGATAAGGCGGATATAATTCACTCGCATCCTTCCAGAGATATGGGCTAAAATTTCATGCCCATTATCCAGCCTCACTTTGAAAGTTGTGCTGGGTAAATTTTCCAAAACTTCTCCTTCTAATTTGACTAATTCTTTATTGTTCATTTAGAAAACAAAAAATAGACGGAATTTTTCAAGGCCGGCAGAATATTTTCGCCGAAACCTTGGGACTGAAATGACAATCCAAATTCCTGGAAACTGAAAATTCCCTCTATAAAATGAAACTTTTATTTTAAACTTCTCCCCTATATTATCGCCCCTTTAATTATTTGTCAAGTACCACTTCCACTCGGCTTTCTATGGACGGAATTTGGCTATTTATGAAAGACGGCCAATATTCAACATTAGCATTCTTTATATCCGAAAAAGTGCTTAAATAAGCCGTCAGCTCATCGTTGTTTTTTCCTAAAATTTCTTTTTTAATTGCATCCAGGTTCAAGTTAGGCGCGATTTCTCCCGTTGCGTGGAATTTTATATCAATTGTCCCAGCGGTAAAATCAGCGTTTGTTTTTCCAAAATCAAATTTTATCGTATTGCTTTCAATATTCGCCTTTCCATTTCCTGCTTTTGAAATCATCCGCGCCACCATATCTTTCAAATCTTTTTCCAAAACAACCATTGCCTTGGAACGAGATTGGATAGTAATTTGAAAAGAATCAGCCATATCTCCGCTGGAATTAGATAATTTATAGATTGGCTCGTCTCCTGAAACAGCGTCATCCAAAATAATCGCCTCTCCGCCGGCCGCTTCTTTTAATTTATTTTTTATTTCTTCCTTAAATTTAGCAAGTGCCTTAGTTTTAGCCGAAGCAATGTCGCTGTCAGTTATAAAATTAGCTGTTTGATTGCCACTTCCTCCGCCTGACATCGCCTCTTCAGACTTGGCATAAAACTTGGCATATTTTTCATTCCCGCTTCCTTCAAAACCAGGAATGGTAAATTTATCCGGACCGATATTGAAATTTTCTCCCGATTCATCAGCAATAACTTGCGCTTCCACCGTTCCCGGCTTCGTTTCACTGCCACTTTTTTCCATCCCAGGAATAGTCACTCCATTTATCAACCGAAAAAGTTTTCCACCACTGCTTAGAAATCTGGTAGTAGCGACTAATGGCTGCGGACTTGTGCTATATTCGTTGTAAATTGTAATTTTCCCGCGCGCTTTTTGATTGGAAACTGACTTGTTGCCGGAAGCATCGAATTTTTCCGTAATTGAATTTTCCGCCGAAACAACTTTAGCTGGAATTATTTCTTTTTCAAAATCAGAATTATTAACGCTAGTGCTTCCAGTAACATTAGAATCAATTGATTCAATTTTTGTTTTCGCTTCAATTGTCAAAGTAGCTTTCGGCAAAAAAAGATACGCCAATATTCCAGCTACCGCCAAAGATGAGATCAGGCCGAAAGCTAAAAACCATTTGTGATCTTTTTTAGATAGATTATAATTTTTGAATTCATCTGGCCGAGAATTTTTTATTTTGTCTTCAAAATTATCTTTTCTGAAGAAAAAGTTTTCTATTTTCTTTTCGCGATTTTTTTCGCCAATTAAATTTTTATGTTCCGATGTTTCTGGGGCTGGCAATTTTTCTGATCTTGCGGAAATATCGAGGCTAGGTTTCATTAATTTGTTTTTAGAATTCATACCCACGCCTGCCACCAACTCTTTGTTGACTAATTTTTCTTGAGCCGGTTCAGTTTTTTTCGCTTGTTTAATTTTTATTTTTTCCAGATCAATTTTCGAACTTTCCAAAATTTCTCCTGCATTAAAATAATTTTCCGATCCGATTTTGTCCAGTCGGCTTTGATTTTCCATAGCTCCATTCATTTCATCTTCCGCTGAATAAAATTTTTCACCCATTCCTTCTTCTTCATTCAAGCTTATCTCTTCATCGGCAATATTATCCATTTTTTGCTGAACAAAAATTCCTGCTTTTTCAATGAGAATTTTGCCCAATTTATCCTG
This sequence comes from Patescibacteria group bacterium, assembly GCA_022709735.1. GTDB lineage: Bacteria > Patescibacteriota > Minisyncoccia > Moranbacterales > UBA2206 > UBA2206. Next base: position 167,669 of record JAKLIG010000003.1, read on the forward strand.
CGTCACCATCATGAGTTGCATTTCATTTTCGTCTGCTTCTTTTTTTAGAATCCTCAAATTAACTATACTTTGGATAAGTAGGGCTCTTTTGGGAACGACAATAATAACTTCCCTAGCTCGAGCTTTTTTGAGCCTTTCCACAATGGAAGTTATTTCTTCGTCGATGTCGATATAAAATGTCTGGTGTGCCATGTTATGTTATATTATTTTAAATTATTTCTGCATCATCTTCACAGTTCTTCGAAGTATTCCGGCAATCATTTTTTCTTCTCCCGCCAAATCTAGCGCTAAATTAGCCAGTCCCATTGGTGTGATATCTTGCGGATCCTTAAGCTGTCGCGTTTCATCGACAATATTCACTACATCTTTTGGTTGGAGAAATCCCGCCTCAATCAATTTGGCAAACGGCAAATTTTTTCTCCAATGAGACGAGAGCAAAGCTTTTTTTATTCCCGGCAATCCCGATCCGCCTCCGCAAAGAAAAAATTTATGCGGTAAGACATCTGATTCAGAAAATTCTGACAAAGTTAATTCTATTCCGCGAAGCCAAACATCGCAATCATCTGAAAGCATTTTTTCAATTTTCATGCTCACATCTTTCCCTAATTTCCCTTCCGCATATTTTATTTTGAGCATTTCCGCTTCTTCAAAACCAATATTCAATTCTTGGACCAATCTTTTTGTGAAAGCTCGTCCGCCCAGTCCGAACATTTTCGTTCCTTCCAGCCCGCCGTTTCGCACTACTGCCACATCAGTCGTTCCTCCGCCGATATCGATAAAGACTGCATTGAAATCCAAAGAATCTTCCACGCCCATAGAACGCGCTACGGCATACGGTTCAGCGGCAATGTTTAAAAGACTAAGCCCAAGTTCTTCGGCAATTTTTGTAAGCGCGCCCAAATGCATCATTGGCGCATAAGCATTGAAAATAGAAATGGAAACGTCGCGTCCTTGAAATCCAACTGGATTAGAAACTTTATATCCGTCAATTCGGACATCTACAATTACCGCGTTTATAAGTTCTATTTCTATTTCACTATGTCCTGTTTCCCATGCCAGCTGACTTCTAATTCTATCAAACGCTTTTCTTTGAACTTTTTGAATAATATTTTTGAGCTCCGGCAAATCAATTCTAATTTCTGGATTGATTCTTTCATAGTGCACCGTAGTCGTCGTTCCTTTGACCAATTCTCCCGCAATGCCGATAATTGCTTTTTCCAATTTCTTAACACCGGCCATATTTTGCGCTGCCGAAATAGCTTGTCGGCAATTGACAATTACACCCGAGATATCAGAAACTGCTCCACTGTGCATATCCTTGAGACCCTGGCGCGCTCTACCTACGCCCTTTACTATTCCAATTCCCAAGTCTGGATCAATTTTGAAAACCAAAGCTTTCACTACTTCCGTACCGATGTCCAGTGACAAAATATATTCCGAAGAAGATTTGCCCAACCCTAAAATTTTAGAAAAAATTCCCATTGCAAAAATTTTTATTTTGTTTGTTTTTAACTGCCTCAATTATACCACAAATTGCAAAAACTAAAAACCGCCCTGATTTAATCGAGGCGGTTTTCTTTTCTAATATTTTCAAGATTATTTATTCTTTATAATTGGACAAGAATAATTGAGAAAGCAAATTGCTACAACCGCCGTTCCATATCTTTTCTTTGGAATAAAGCTTTTAGTTATCAATTTGACCTTCTTAAGTTCGTATTCTTCGCTAAAGCCATTTGTATAAAGTTCGTCGAGACTGGCGTAAAGACTTTCTTTGGCTACTGATACTTTTTCATTGCCATTATACTCGCAAACTAATCCGCCAAATTTTTTCTTTGTCTTTTTGTTATACAGCCAGCCAAAAACAATTCCTGCCGTAACTCTCTTCCCCTTTTCCGCGCTAGCAACAGCGCTGATGTTTTCCATTACCGACCCATGAACTAAATTTTTTGGTCTTCCTACTTCTTTTGCAATACTTGGTAAAATTGATGAGTAGGTAATTATATTGCACATTTCAATGCCCGCTTCCTTAAGCGCTAAGTGATATGAACCCGCATGAATAGTAATATCACTTTCTCCTTTCCCCTTAGTTATGAAATAATCCTTGGGAATTCTGCTCCCAATAATTATTTCAGAAACAGAAGACTGGTTTTTCATTTTTTCATTAAGCTTCTCGCAAAGTTATTTCAAGATAACTTTATGCTCTGAATGTAAATAAATAATTAACAAATTTATTTTACAACATTTCAAAAATAATGCAAGAGCTGTGGATAATTTACCTGTTTAATATACAACTTATCCAATTATAATCTTTCGAAATTCCCGTTTTCCAACTTTCAAAATTTTTCCATTCATTTCTTCCGAAATCACCGTTTGAATATCTTTTATAATTTCTCCATCAATCGACACTCCGCCTTGTTCGATTTTTCTTTTGGCATCCGCATTGCTTTCTGCTAATTTTGCTCGCACTATAAAATCAACCAGCTTCTCTCCATTTTTTGCTTTTTCCTCTTTCACTTCATCCGGCACTTCTTTTTTTTGGACAATTTTTATAAAATTTTCTTGCGCGAATTGCGCTGCTTCTTCGCCGTGATTTATTTTCACCATTTCATATGCCAATTTCATTTTGAAATCCCGGGGATTATTTTTTTCATCCTTAAGCGCCTCTTTTATTTTTTCAATTTCTTCCATTGGAATATTCGTTGCCATTTCAAAACCAATCGCAATCGTGCCATCCGTCCAACTCATCACTGCGCCGTACATATCCTCAGGAGACTGATCCAAAAAAACTGCATTGCCTTCGCTCTTTCCCATTTTTTTGCCCGTTTCATCCGACAAAAGTTTCAGTGTCATTACAAATTTTTCCTTGTTGTTAATATTTTTTTGCAAAGTTCTTCCGGCCAGCATATTGAACATTTGATCATTTCCGCCAATTTCCAAATCAACATTCATTGCAACGCTATCATAACCCTGCGCTAATGGATATAATAATTCATGAAAAGCTATTGGGGTTTCTCTTAGCCGATCTAACTCCTTCATTACAATATCTTCTTTATCCATTCCAGTCATCTTTCCGCAATTAGGACAATTAGTTTTATTTCCAATAAGCGTACTCGATTTAAAATTTTCTATAGTGCCAAATTGTATTGGCGATTTCCATTCAAAACCACAGTATCTGCATTTAACAACAGCCAAATTCCTTTTAAACATTTCCCTATCAATCATTTGTTGCAGAGTAAATTTTGAAGCAAGTTCAATTAAATCTTTAAAAGACAATTTATCTGACCACTCGCTGTTATACATTATTTTGGCTGGATTTTCTCCGTCAAATTTTAAATATCCACTAGCTTGTTTTTTATAATCTTCGGCATTTTTTAAAACTTCTTTACGCGTCATTTTTTTTCTGGTTGCAGTTTTATCAGTTGGATCGCCAATCATTCCGGTGAAATCTCCCACCAAAAAAATTACTTCGTGCCCGAGTTTTTGAAATTGAGAAAGTTTATTGATTGTTACGGCATTCCCAATATGAAGCGATGGCGCTGTTGGATCATAACCGCAATATAGCCGGATTCTTTCTCCGCTCATTAATTTTTCTTTGAGTGTTTTTTTATCCGGAAAAATCTGTTCCACACCCCGTTCCAAAATTTCATCAATCAATTTTTCATCAGTAATCACTTGTGGCATAAAATTTTTCTTATTTTTATATCTTAAATTTACCACTAATATTCGTTGTTTGCAAGAAAATAAAAAAACACCCTACAGAGAAAAAAATCTCTATAGGGTGGGCAATGCTTGGCCAAGAAATATTATTCCTCCGGCCATGTAAAAATTGGTGAAAGAATCGCTCCGGACATTTGAGGCTGGAGATTGATAGTAATTTTTCCATCAATTACTCCATCCCAATTAATGGGAGCTGTCAATATTTGATCATTTGTATTAACAATCAATTTAATGCCAATCGCTTCGTAAGGCATATACAAATTTACATTGTATTTGCCTGTATTCCATTCTGATGAAATATTGACATCCTCTATCCAAATATATTCGTTGAGAAGATATTGGATTTTTCCGTCGATATTGTTCAGATTCAGATCGGCGTTTCCAATTTCAATTTTTATTGGATAACCAAGCGGCATCATGGCGATTTCCGGAGAAAGCGTTTCTCCATCATGAATTGTGAAAACCTCATCTGAAGCAGAAAAGAAAAGCGCCGGCGTATAATCTCTTCCTCCAACGGCAGCAAAAAATAACTTATAGCTACCAGCCGGGATGCGAATCGTTGCATCATATTCCCTGTTTGCAACAGGAATTGCATACCACTCTACACATCTCTCTTGCCATCCTGGCCAATTACCATGCTTCATGCCATCGATTTCGCTTTCATTGATAACATAGTTACTGGGCATAAGGTATATCCGCAATTCACTCACTTGGTCTTTCATGTTTTCCAGCATTGATGTGGCCATAGATATTGCAGTCATAGAAAAAAAACAAACGAACGACAAAATAACGACTCTAGAAATAATTTTTTTCATTTTACCATCTCCTCTGCTCTTTTTAAATTTTAGAATTTTCCTCGAATCCGGACCATTCCGAATTGAGCATTCGTGTTTAAGTTTGCGATATTTTTCTTACCGACCACTGTTTCACTTTGCGACTCAGTGGGTTTAATTGTCATACCGTAAGTTTCTCCCTGATTGTCTTTTAAACAAGCAAGAGAAACAGCCATAGCCAGAATCGAAATTAACAAAAAACTAAAAAATAACCACTTCTTCATCTCCTTACCTCCCTTGATATTATTTTTTGAAATAAAATTAACTCAATCACCCAATTTCTGCCTCAAATCAGATCACTAATTAAAGGCAAAAATCGGGCAATCGAGATTTTATTCGATTTTTAAGGGACTATTCTTAACTCAAAATTCTAGCATATAATTTAGTTTTTGTCAATTAGACTTTTCTAACAAAAAATAGGGTCTTTTTTGCCCTATTTTAAGCCATTTTTAAACTTTATCCCAAAACTTTTCCTACTCCCCAATCTTCTTCACCCACCCAAAGGTAGATTCAAAGTTAGAGACAATGAGATCAAGCACGGATTGTTGTTTGGCCGGAGTAAGCAG
>JAKLIG010000004.1 GCA_022709735.1 Patescibacteria group bacterium
TGATAGTGGAACCAGGTTTTCCAATTTCACAACTCATATCCCAAGTGGCAGTGTAATCAGTATAGGCAGTATTAGCTGGTGGATCAGCTGGCTCGGCTACATCTTTAGCATCTAGATCAGTTTCTCCTAGACAACTTTCGGTAGTGTTAGTCCAATTTAATCCTCCATCTAAGGAATATTTGAAACTTGGGATAACTTGATTAGTTTCTGAATCCTTATCCCGAACAGAGTAGGCGATGTCAACATTACCTTCTGAATTAGGTACAGCGGTTGCCGTAGTTTCAAACTCTGGATTGGCGTTGACTACATAGGTGACAGTGACAGAGTTGAGAGTAGGAGTAGCATCTCCGTTGTCAGAGATAAGATAAGCTTTGTATCTAAAGTATTGATCATTGGTGTGATCACCCAAGGCTCCGGCTTCTAAAATATCACAAGTGACAGTGTCAGAGGCTTTGGAACAATAGGTGGAATTGGAGTCATCGAAGTAAGTATTAGTTTCTCCATCTGGTCCCATGAACTCTGACCAGTCAGTGCCGTTACTTGAGGTTTGCATTTGGAATCTGATGTTGGTGTTACTTGGGACAGTTTCATTCCAAACAAGTTGAGCGAGAGTGTTGGCGGAGTCATTGGAGTTGTAGGTGGAGGAAGTAATATAAGGGGTTTGAGTTTGCACATTTCCGACAGAATAAAAAGTAGTAGAATAATTTTGGTTATTATATTCCGTAGAAATCCAGCCAGAAGAAAGTTCCCCATTATAAACTTTTACTTCGTCTAAGCGTCCATCGTAATATTCTATACCAGGCCTATATCCAATATACAATGGAGCCGTCGTGTTTCTTAAAAGTCCGGCAGTTCCATTCGCTGAATTATCAATGGAACCATTAAAATAAACTTTTAAAGCTCCGCTGTTATTATTATAGGTGAATGTCCATAAGGTCCAAGTCTGTGAAGGAATTGAAGTTAAAGATCCTACATTCGACCATGAAGTGTTTCTAACATAAAAATTATATTTACTATTAAGCGTGTTTACAATATCAAATTCTGCCGTTTGATCTTCCGCATTATTATATTTTGATATCGCAGTTAAATAATTATTCGCGGGGCTATCATCATTCGCCCAAAAGGAAACACTCAAACCATCTGTTCCAGTTAATGAATCGCTATCAGAAACTGTTATTTTTTTACTTGCAAAATCTTGAGCTTTCCCCAGTTTTCCATCAACTTCATTTGGATTATTTGCACTTGTCTTTGATCCATTATTACCATTCGATGTTGAATCGCTTGTCGTTGAAGTTGTTGTATCTTTCATGTGTTGAACCATTACATATCCATTTGTCCAAACATTATTTCTCCCATAAGGATCACTCGCTGCATAAGCCGAAGCCGAAGAATTTCCGTAGTAAATATAGAAAGAAGTATTGGTCCCAGAAGAAAGTGAATCGGCCTTGAAATATAGTTCGCCAGTATTAGCATTAGCATCAATCGAAACTAATTCGTAAGGAAGTTCAGTGCCGGATGAATTAGTTATGCGAATATCGGCGCCGTCTGATTTAACCGCTGAGAAAAAGTTTGCACCCAAATCAGCCAGATTTACATAAACTGGAAAATTGGTGAGTGTTGCTCCAACTTTAGCATGATCAATAGTAATTGATTTTCGTTTTAACCAATCAGAAAAAGATCCGAAATCATAACCACCAGGATAATTTATATAATTAAAAGAAATATCACTTAATAGTGGATTGGCAGTGGGAGCATTATATGGTTTCGGAGATTGAATGGAATTGTTGGACGCGAGATTAACTCGGTATTGGATATATCGATAATTATCAAAAGCATCCAGGCTTGCACTATTAGCTAGCCCAGTTGACCAGCCTGTCCAGGTGCCATCAGGCGTCGCCGTGTTTCCTGCTCTGGCATCGACAGTGAGAGAAGGCGTACTAATAGAATCAGCAGTCGTAGTTTTGTTATATCCTAATGTAGTAAAGTTTCTTCCAAGAGCAAAATCCACCACTGAAGAAGTGTATGAAGCCGAGACATTGTAGTAGATGGAGCCGTTGGAACCATAGCCATTACCATATCCAATTGCGCCAGTAGCTGTGTTAGTTAAATTATATCCTGAAATCTTGGCAAATGTAAGAGAGATGCGACCGCCTGCTCCTCCTCCACCATAATATGTGCCGGAAAAAGTTCCTCCCACTCCTCCATTCGCTCTCACTGTTCCCGAACCGGTGATTGCTCCGGCAGAAATCCAAATAGAACCTCCTGAACCGCCACCGCCTTCATTGCCTTGTGAATTACTTCCTCCTGCATTTCCATTGGCCGTAATAAATCCGCCAGAATTTAAAGTTAATGTTCCAGAAACAACCAATTTAATTGCTCCTCCACCATTGCCTCCTGCCAATCCATTTGTAGGAAGACTATAAGCTCCTCCTCCTCCTCCTGAACCCAAATCAGTTGGCTGAGTTAATGAAGCTTGACCATGTTGAACACCTCCAGTAGCTCCTCCGTCACTATTCCCACCAGCTCCGCCATGTCCGCCACCAGCTCCGCTCCCTAATCCTCCGCTTCCTCCACCCGCTCCAGAAGTTTCACCATTATATCCTGTTGTATGTCCGTTTGTTCCGCCCGCTCCACCACCAAGACCAAAACCACTTACATCAATTTTACTTGTTCCATCAATTGTCAAATTAGCCATGGATAGATTGAGATAATATGTTGAAGTACTGCCTAAGTTAGCATTGGTTGTGTGAGTAAGAGTTCCGCTACTCGAAATAGTCATCGCATAAGTAGAAGGAAGAATATATCGACTAGTGCCATCACTATAGAGAGTATCCATAGTAACTGTTGCTCCAGTGATATTGAAATTCTGGAGACTATTAGCAGTAAATGTTCCTGAATCAGTGGAAGTGCCACCGTTAAAATTAAGTGTAGTTAGAGCATTAGCTGTTATTGTTCCAGTGTTGCTGTTAGTAGAAGAAAAAGTAAGGGTAGTAAGACTTGGCAGAGTTGTTGTCCCACCAGAGTTAGTAAAAGTAGATGCGAAAGTAAGAGAAGTGTATGTAGCAGAATTTTGGGAAAATGTTCCGGAATTAGTAAAAGCAGTAGAAAAAGTATTAGCACTGGAAGCAGTTATTTGTCCGTAGATATTAAATTCAGCGCTGGCACTAATAGTAAAGCCAGCTGTGCCTTCTAAAAAATTTAGATTATTAAAGTTTTTAACTCCATAAGTGGAAGAAATAGTTCTGGCGGATGGAGAATTATGTCCATTATTATTAAAAGTCAAATCGCCATAAGTAGCACTGTCTTGTTTAGTATAAATGGAACCGGAAGCAGCATAACCATTGCCATATCCTATAGCTCCATAAGTAGTTTTAGTAAAACTAGAACTAGAGTCAGTTGTATAAGTCAGAGATATTCTACCCCCCGATCCTCCTCCGCCATAATATGTACTAGAATAAGTTCCTCCTGCTCCACCTCCAGATTGGATCGTTCCAGAACCAGTAATGGTTCCGGATGAAATCCAAATAGAACCTCCAGAGCCACCTCCACCTTCATTATTATCTGAGTTACTTCCTCCTGCATTTCCATTAGCAGTAACAAATCCGCCAAAACTTAAAGTAAATGTCCCGGCAACAGAAAGTTTGATTGCACCTCCACCAGAACCTCCAGCCTGTGGACCAGCCCCGCCAGTATAACTTCCTCCACCTCCCCCTGAACCCAGAGCAGTTGGCTGATGAATATTAGCTTGATCATTTTCAATCCCGCCAACTCCGCTATCTCCAGATCTTCCTGCTCCACCATAACCTCCTCCACCGCCACTGCCAGCCGTTCCTCCTGTTCCCCCTCCAGATCCAGAAGTATTGCCATCATATCCTGCTACATGACCAGAAGTTCCTCCCGCTCCGCCAGATAAACCCTTGCCATTTGCATTAACATAACCACCATTAGCTATACTCATATCTCCTCCGACTGAAAGTCTAATAGCATGAGTGCTGGCAGTAGTGTTCGCCGTATGCGTGATAGTTCCGCTTCCTCCAACCGTTAAATTACCAGTAATAATTAATTGATTGGTAAACCCATTGGAAAGTGTAAGGGTAGAAGCAGCGCTTGATCCGATTGAAAGAGAATTGATTGTGACATTGCCTCCGGAGAGATCAAGGATCGGCTGGTTGGCTGTCGCAATATTGATTGTTACATCATCAGTAGTTTGCGGATAAGTTGAATTACAACTATCCCAGTTAGCGGCCGTAGTCCACGCCGTTGATCCTGCGCCATTTTTCCAAGAGCAAGAATACGCATCGACTTTCTCCGACGAAAAAACAAAAGCCAAAAATATTATAACTGTTGTTAATATAATTTTTGGATATATTAGTTTTTGTTTTTTTAAAAACATCTTGTGTTTAATTTTTTCTTTTATTCTAATTTTTTCTTTTGAAATTAAGAATAACCAAAAACTAAGGCAAAAAATTATCCCTGTCCTAGGATTTTGTCTTTAGTCTTTTTTGACATAATTTAATCAGCTAAAAATTAAATTATTCCAAACTTTTAGCTACTCATATTTTAGCATAAATTTGAGAAAAAATCTTTCTAGTTGTGGATAAGTTTGAAGACAAAAAAACCTACTCTTTTTAAGCAGGTTATTTTAGCAAATTTCTGTAGTTTTATTATCCTAAAACCGCCTTAATTCTTCTCACTCCCGCGCTGGATGATTCTTCTTTGGTTATTTTAAATTTTCCAATTTCGGAAGTATTTTTCACATGCGGACCACCGCAAAGTTCAATGCTGAAATCGCCGATTTTATATACTTTCACTATCTCGCCATATTTTGCCGGATCAAAAGAAATCTTGGCGATTTTCAGGGCTTCGTCTTTTTTCATTTCAATCATTTCGACTGGAATATTTTCTTGAATCTTTTGATTGACCAAATCTTCTATCTTTTTAATTTGTTCGGGCGTCAGTTTCTCGGGATAATTGAAATCAAATCGCAATCTTTCCGCATTAATGTTGCTACCTTTTTGATAAATCTCTTGACCTAATATTTCTCTGATCGCTGCCAAAAGCAAATGCGTCGCCGTGTGATATTTCACAGAAATTTCTCCCGCATCCGCAAGTCCTCCCTTAAACATTCCGGCAGAGGCAGTTCTCGAGAGTTCTTGATGCTGCTTAAAATCTCTTTCGATAAAATCTTTTTCTAATTTTTTTCCTAAAGAATCGCTGGTTGACTTGCTTAATCCTACGCCCTTAAATAATTCTAAAAAAAACATGTCATGAGGATATCCATGCGTAGATTCAAGATTAAAAGCAGTTGCTGTGATTGGAGTACCTTCTGCTAATATTTTTTTATTCATAAATTCGTCAACTTTATCGCTTGAAATTCCTTTTTCCATCATAGATGCTAACAGAAATAATTTATATCTCTCTACTTCTTTATTTTTTAATTTTAAAACCTTATTATCTGATAATAATTCATTAAATTTATCTTCTTCCTTTTCTAAAACACCTAAAATATTTTCTTTTAAAATTTCCGGATAAATATCTTCATAAATTTCTTGTACTACCTTTGCAATTTCATTTATAAAATTTTCTTTAATTCCAATCAGATGACCTTGCCGAATTGCCCGGCGAATTAGTCGGCGCAAAACATAACCGCGTTGAACATTGGAAGGAGTTATGCCGTCAGCAATAATAAATACGCTGGCTATTATATGATCAGCAATAATTCTAAATTCTTTTTTATTGTCTTCATATTTTTTTCCGGAAAGTTCTTCAATTTTCTGAATTATCGGCCAGAAAAGTTCTGTTTTATAATTATCATCCAGTCCATTTATCGCCACCAAGACTCGCACCAATCCCATCCCAGTATCCACATTCTTTTGCTCAAGTTTTTCATAAGTTCCATCTTTCTTTTTGCCATATTCCATAAAAACATCGTTCCAGATTTCTACCCAAAGATCATTGTCATCATTGAAAGATTCAGGAACATTTTCCGGATCTCCAACCCAATAAAAAATTTCGCTGTCTGGTCCGCATGGTCCGGTTTCTCCCGCTGGTCCCCACCAATTATTTTTTTTGGGAAGTTTTGCAATTCTTTTTTCCGAAACCCCGAGACTTTTCCAAATTTCATAAGCCTCGCTGTCGAAAGGCGCGTCTTTATCGCCGGCAAAAACGGAAACAGCAATTCTATTTTTATCTAGTCCCAACCATTCCGGCGAAGTCAAAAATTCATAGCTCCACTCAATCGCTTCTTTTTTGAAATAATCACCCAGCGACCAATTGCCCAGCATTTCAAAAAAAGTATGATGCGTTGCATCGCCCACTTCATCAATGTCTCCTGTTCGAATACATTTTTGGCAATTGGCCAATCTTTTTCCTTGCGGATGTTTTTCGCCTGAAAGATATGGCACCAAAGGATGCATCCCAGCAGTCGTAAAAAGCACCGTCGGATCATTTTCCGGAATCAAAGAAGCCGAAGGGATAATCGCGTGCCCATGTTTTTCAAAAAATTCCAAGTATTTTTGACGAAGTTCGCTAGCAGTCATAAAAATAAGAAGTAAGAATTAAGAAGAAAGATTATTTTATATTATAATTTAATTCTGTCTCAATTTTTTTATATTCCCAAGGTTTAATATAAGAACCAAATAAATCATCCAGTTCTTGTATGGCTGAAGATATATAAGCTTTCCCGCCTTTATCCAATCTTTTTTCAATATCTCTTATCTTCCCTTTATAATCATACGCCTTCTTGGCTGCTTCCGTTTCTTTTATTCTGCCTTCTCCAATAACTAAAATAATAACGCTTGTTAATTTTGATGTAGCCATATATTTTAAAATTAAGAAATTATAACAATGCTAACTTTCTTTTCAGTCCTTTTATTTCTTCCTCATTTTGGGAAAATTGAAAATTTACCGTACTAAATCTTTTTTCTTTTTCATTCAAATCAATTCGCAGTCTTTCGCTATCCATTTTGAGTTTTCTAATTTCCGCGTCCAGCATATTTTTTTCTGCTACAAATTTCCTCTGATCCGTATCCAGTATAGAAAGTTGCATATTTATAGCATTCTTTTGCCGACCCTTGTCTTCATCGCTTGAAGCATTATTTCCGTACATAATTTTAAATTATTTTATTACTCCGCCACCCAACACTTCTTGTTTTTTATTATAAAACACTATCGACTGCCCCGGCGTCACCGCCCGTTGAGACTTCTCAAAAACAATCCTGTATTCTTCTTTATTCTTGCTTCTTAATTCTTTCTTCTTGCTTATTGTAGCATAAGAAAGCGGATTTCGGTATCTTGCCCGCACCAAAAGCTTAGTCGGCATTTTCGGCTCATTGTCAATCCAATTGACTTTTTCCAAGGTTGCGCTTTTGGAGAATAAGGCTGAATCTTTTTTGGTATTCGTGACGACAAGCTTATTTTTTGCAAAATCTTTATTCGAAACATAATACGGTCCAGTCCCGCCAATTTTTATCCCTTTTCTTTGGCCGATCGTATAAAGTGGAAGTCCGAAGTGCCGTCCGATAATTTTATTTTTAAAATCGAATATATTTCCTGCTTTGAGTCTTAAGTTTTTTTTCAAAAAATCTTCTACCGACGTATTTCCCAAAAAACAAATATCCTGCGATTCGGCTTTGTCAAAATTTGGAAGATCAAATTTTTTTGCCAGTTTCCGCACTTCTTCTTTTTTATATTCTCCCAATGGAAAAATAATTCTCGCCAATTGATTTTGCTTCAATCTGTACAAAAAATAACTCTGATCTTTGTTTTTATCCTCTGCTTCAAATAAACGATAAGAAAAATTTTCATTGATATTTTTTTTATTTTCTCCCTTCTTGCTTCTTTCTTCTTGCTTCTCTATGCGAGCGTAATGACCAGTGGAAACATAATCCGCCTTAATTTTATCCGCTTCTTGAAATAATATTTTGAACTTCAAATTCTCATTGCAAAAAACACACGGGTTGGGAGTACGGCCGGAAGCGTATTCTTTCAAAAAATATCCAACTACTTCTTTTTTGAATTTTTTCCGTACATCAACCGCCCTAAGCTCAATATTCAAAATCTTAGCAACTTTTTTTGCATCTTCTAGCGATTTATTATTTTCTCCATCCGTCTTCCAGAGCCTTAAAAATATTCCAAAAACATCAAAACCCTGCTTTTTCAGCAGGGCTGCTGACACAGAGGAATCTACTCCGCCGGACATACCTATCAATATTTTTTTTCTTTTTTTTATCATCCTATTTTTGCAATCTCTTTGCAATATCGAAAGCCTCCGAATTTTTTGCATTTTCTGTTATCTTTTTTCCTTCTGCGATCGTAAACCAAGAGAGTAAAAAACTTAATACAATTACAACTAAAAAAGCTACATGACTGGGAACTTTTTGATTGAAACTCATTCTATTCATCTTGATTTGTTTTAGTTTTTTGTATTAGATTCCTAACTTCGCCTAAATTAATTTCCGGTTTTTTTCGGATAGATTTAAATTTCTTCGGCGCGATGTGCGCCATCTGGGAAAGACTCATTGGTTTATCCGAAGAAACAAGTGCGTTTGGTTGCAGTTCTTCTTTTTTATTCTCTTTTCTGCTATATTTTTCAGAATTTCTATTCTGCGCAATATAATTTTTCTTTTCCTCCTTTTCTTTCTGACTCACCGCTCTTGCTCTTTGATAATCCTTGAGGCATTCTTTGCAAAAAGTCGGACGACTTGGATCAGGCTGGAACGGCACTTGGATTTTTTCTTCACAGCTACTGCAAACCGCGTCATACATTTTTTTTTCTTCCGTTTTTGGCGTAGCATTTACAATCACTGTATCATTTTTTGGCAAAACTGCATCATTATTCAGAGCTGACCTTTTTATTTCTGGTTTAGTGCTAATAATATTTTTTTCTTTCGGCTGTTGAATAATTTCTTTTCCATTTGCGCTTTCTTTTTCAAATTCTTCAAAATTAAACATTCCACTCCAGCGGGCAATTTTTTCCTCGACTTCCGCCCTGGATTTTCCGTAGCGCTCGCGCGAAACCTTCACAACCTTTTCCATATTATCTTGGGTATCTGACAAATTAACTGGCGGAAGAGCAGTTGCTGAAAAAGCATCTCCGGCAATGCCATCAATCATAAGTTTGAGATACATCTGGTATTTGGATAAATTTACAATGTCATTCATCATAAAAACCGGCTCAAATTCTTTTTCCAGCGCTTCAGCGTCTTCCGCTCCTACTCGAAAAGATACGATTGTTCCAACGTTTCCAAAAATTGCATCGCGCACTGTAGAATTTCCGTCAAAAATCAATTGATTTATATATTGGTGCGCTAAAATCAAAGCTAAGCGATATTTTCTTGCTTCCGACAAAATATTTGCAAAAGATTCAGTTGCAAAGTTTTGGAATTCATCCACATAAAGATAGAAATCTTTTCTTTCTTCTTCTGGAATTTCCACTCGTCCCATTGCCGCCAGCTGAATTTTAGTGACAATCATTCCGCCAAGGAGCCTCATTGCATCTTCGCCGATTCGCCCCTTGGAAAGATTGACAATCAAAATTTTCTGATTGTCCATAATGTCTCGCATATCGATTGTGGATTTTGGCTGACCAACAATATGGCGAATGACAAAAGACGACAAAAATTGTCCGACTTTATTTTGAATGGCTGCGACCGCTTCTTTTCTAAATTTATCCTCCCATTTGTCAAATTCATTGAGCCAGAAAGATTTTACAACTGGGTCTTTTATTTTTGGATAAACGCGCTTTCGATAATCCTTGTCGCTCATCATACGATTAACTCCAAGCATAGTTGAGCCGGGATAATCCAAGAGAGCCAGAATTGTATTGTTCAAAATATATTCCATTCTCGGACTCCAAACATCCGGCCAGATTTTCTTGAAAACTCCCATCATTCCGCTAGCAACCAGATTTTTTTTGTCTTCATCGACTGATTCTAAAATATTAAAAGCGATTGGAAAATCTTTGTCGGCCGGATTGAAATAAACCACATCGTTAATGCGGTCAGGCGGAACAGCGCGAAGCATTTTTTCCGCTCCTTCGCCATGTGGATCAACATAGCAAACTCCATACCCCGCCCGGATATCTTGAATTGCCATATTTTCCAACATATTGGATTTTCCCATTCCGGTTTTTCCAATAACATACATATGACGACGGCGGTCGTCTTTTTTTATTCCAAAGCTTCTCTCCTGATTTCTGAAATTAGTTTTAGCAAAAAAGTTGATCTCGGACATTTTTTCAAAAATGGACGAGATCATCCTGAGCGAAGCTTCAATGTAATCATTGAAGCGAGTCGAAGGATCCCGTACCAATATATTATTTATTCTATTGGCAAATTAGCCGGCGCACTGCCTAGCCTTCCAGATGTCCTGGTTATCGAAGGTGATTTCACGCCCATATCTGGAAAATGAAACATTGTCGCCAATTCCTTAGTTGAGAATACGATTTTCGGCCCATCCATATTTCTTTTTATATAGCGATCATAAATTTTTCTTTTTCGAAAATCCGCTCTTGGCCCGGCAAAGAATATTATTCCATAAGTCTTGGTTATATCTGCAGGCTTTACTTGATTGAAATTTATATCATTAAACTGTTTTATCGCTCCAACAAAAGATGATATATTTGATCGGTCAAAATTTTCTCGGCGTCCGATAATTATCATCCGCATTTTAGTGCGAAAGAGATTTTTCCCTAAATTTTCTTCAGTGGCTTTTAGAAGATCTTTTTCTCCGGGGGAAAGACGAAATTCTAATGGCCCTAATTCTTTTTTTTCTGCTGAAGAAAATTCAACCGGACCAGACATTCCGCTAAAAATATTCCCAAAAACATCCGCTAGATGTCCAAAAATACCCACAATTTCCGTTGCTTTTTCTCCCTTAAGTTTTTTTATCACCGAGTCATATTTCTTTTTTAATGGTTCTGGCAAGGGTTGAAGAACGAATTGCAACCAAATATGTTGATCAGGAGGAAGCGCTCCAATAACTTCTGCCATAGCTGACATTGGATCTAACATTTCTCCAGTTACACTTTCTTCAAATCTATCATAAGTTTTGATTGGAATCGGGTCTTCATTTACAAATTCAAAATCTGTCCCCCAAAGATCCCAATTTTTATTCGGTACGACTTTTGGAAAAGTTTGAGTATAATCAGAGACTTCTAAAACTTCCGCATCTGGATACTGGGCATAAACATGCGCTTCTACCAAATTCCTATATTTTTTTTGAGTGCGAATAAGAAAACGCATTTTCCCCCCTTCTCCAATAATTTCCGCGCTAAAGCGATCATGCCAAAAAGCGCCCTTGATATATTCATCAAAAGCATTATAGGTTGTGAGCACTCCAGTGATGGCCGTAAAGATATTTTCCATCATTTTCGGACCTCTTTCAATTTCCCGCGGAGGAATTATTTCAAGATAGGCCCATTCTTGGCTTTTATGCCAAGAATTAGGAGACTGAACGCCCACAAAATCTATCCAAAGAATTTTGAAGACATAATAAAACATTATCGGGAGAATAATCCACCAAAAAAAACTGATAGCCTGCCCGATTGTTATAAAAACTGAATTGATGTCTGAAACGTTGTTCATGACATTGAAATAAAATTTTTTATTTTTTTATTGTATAAAGTTCGCCTTTCTTTTCAAAAATTTTAGAATTATTCAAATTTATGCTGATTGTTGTTTTTTTCACTTCCCTAATTTTCAAAACTTCAAAAATTATTTCTTCCTTTTTTAGGGGCTTTTTCTTATCCTCTAAAATATTTTTTATCACTTCCTGTATTGTTCCTTCGAAATATCCCCATTCTCTAAGCGCATAGATTCCCCGTCCAATCAAAACAAAGCGTTCATCTTTGATTAGTTCATTATGCACTGTTTGCGGATGAGCTTTTCTTTTGCCTAATTCGAATTTATCAATCAGCCCAGCAATTTCAACAAAGTGTAGCGGCCGTTTATGTTCTTTTAATATAAGATGAACTCTTTCGCGTGTTCCTTTCGGCGCTATTTCCGCCCAGTGCTTCATTCCCCACTTATCAAATTTATTTTTTTTGATATTAGCCGAGGCTTTGAGAAAATTTACTGTTTTTGGAGAAGTGAGATGAGGGAAAACAGAAGAAAGCCGGCTGGTAATTTCACTATCGGTAAAAAGTTTTTTTTCTTGGCTGATAATTTTTTCAGCTTCAACCAAAGTTTTCTTTATTTCCAAAATAGCATTTTCAGAAATTATCCAAATTTTTTCAAAAAACTTTTTTTCTTCAGCTTCTATGATTTTTTTGGAACACAACGCAAAAAACTTTATAGCGTTAGCTTCCGCCTCTCCATCTGAATTGAATTTCTCAATTACCTCACTGGTTTTAATTATACCATCATTTTGGCTAATTGTAAAAATAATTTTTTCTTCCGCCTCCAAAAAACTCTTGTCTTCAGTTTTTGTTGCGATATTTTTAAGCGCTTCAGAAATTATCTGTCGCACTCTTTCCCGAGTTATCCCATAATGGCGCCCGATTTTATCCAGCGTTTCTTTTTTTCCATTTAAAAGACCGAATCTTTTCTGGATAATTTCTCGAGAACGCTGATTTAGTTCGGAAAGCAAGTTATCCGACAAACTCAAAAATAGCGGTTTTTTGCCGTTTCCAATTGCATTTTTTAAATTGATAGATTTTTCCTTGCCTTTAATCATTTTATTTAATTCAAACTATTCTAGCATAGATTGGATATTTGTCAAGTTTTTCTTTATTATGCTACATTTAAAAAGAACTTTTTGAAAAAAATTTTATAGCTATGAAATATTTAAACGCGCTGAATAAAATTGAGGGCGTCGGAGCAAAAAGAATCCAAATTCTCTTGAATTTTTTTGGCAACGGCGAAAATATTTGGGAAGCGGATTTAGAAAATTTAAGAAAAAGCGGGATTGGCGAGAAATTGTCAGAAAGAATATTTTTGGAAAAAAATAGTATTAATCCGAAGGAAGAATGGGAAAAATTAGAAAAAGAAAATATAAAATTGATTACCCTTGGGGATTCTGATTATCCTGATTTGCTTAGGGAAATTCCCAATCCACCTTATATTCTTTATAAAAAAGGAGAAATAAATTTTAATTCTTCTCCGATGATATCTATTGTTGGTTCCAGAAAATATACGGCTTATGGTTCGCAAATTGCAATGAGTTTGGCAAAAGATTTAGCTAGCGCCGGAATTACAGTCGTTTCGGGAATGGCGCTCGGTATTGATACTTTTTCACACCGCGGAGCGCTGGATAATCATGGGAAAACCATCGCAGTTTTGGGAAACAGTCTGGATGATAATAATATTTATCCTCGAAATAATTTCAATTTATCCCGCGAAATAATAGCAAGTGGAGCGCTGGTTAGTGAATATCCGATCGAAACTTCAGCTGGACCGCTCACTTTCCCCGCTCGAAACAGAATTATCGCCGGACTAACTATAGGAACAATTGTAATTGAAGCAGGCGCCAAAAGCGGATCGCTCATCACCGCCGATATGGCGCTGGAATATAATCGAGAAGTTTTTTCTGTTCCCGGTTCGATTTTTTCTCCCCTCTCGTTTGGCACTAACAATCTCATAAAAAACGGGGCTAGAGTGGTGACTGGGATAAAAGATGTTTTGGAAGAATTAGATCTTATTAAGGAAAATGTCAAAAAAGAAATTATTCCAAAAAATCCCGAAAATAATGAAGAGAAAATTATCCTAAAAATTCTTTCCCCTGATCCTCTTCACATTGACAATATTGCCAAACTCGCTAAACTTCAAACAGCTGTATGCTCCTCTGTGCTTTCCATGATGGAAATCAAAGGCTGGGTCAGAAACATTGGAGGGCAAAATTATATTTTATTGTAAAGCGATTCGAATTTACGAATAAACATCCGAGTGTTTCGAATAATTCGAGTCATTCGAGTGAAGATTCGAATCATTCGAGTCGCTATAAAAAATTATGAAATTAGTCATTGTTGAGTCGCCAACCAAAGCTAAAACTATTTCCAAATTTCTTGGAAAAGATTTTATCGTGAAATCTTCTTATGGTCATGTTCGTGATCTTCCCCAAAAAGAAATGGGCATTGATATTAAAAATGGCTTTTCTCCGGAATATGAAATTCCTTCCAAAGCACTGCCTCGAGTTTCTGAACTTAAGAAATTGGCAAAAAAATCAGAAAAAGTGATCTTGGCAACTGACGAAGACCGCGAAGGAGAAGCCATTTCTTGGCATCTCGAGGAAGCACTAGAGCTTTCCGAAAAAAATACCGAGCGAATAGTTTTTCATGAAATTACCAAAACTGCCATTGAAAAAGCACTGGCTAATCCACGCTCCATTGATTTAAATTTAGTTGATGCCCAACAAGCGAGAAGAGTTCTGGATCGCCTAGTCGGCTATGAGCTTTCTCCATTTCTTTGGAAAAAAATCAGGCGTGGCCTTAGCGCCGGGCGTGTTCAATCCGTGGCCCTTCGTTTAATTGTTGAGAGAGAAAGAGAAATTAAAAATTTCAAGCCGGAAGAATACTGGAATATAAACGCAAAATTAAAAACGAAAAATAAAAATCAGGAAGAGTTTGAAGCAAAACTTTCCAAAGAAAACGGAAAAGCGTTTGGAAAAATGGGAATAAAAAATCAAGAGCAAGCAGAAAAAATTAAAAATTTTTTGGAAAAATCTGAATTTAAAGTAGAAAATATTTCTAAAAAAGAAATTCAAAAAAATCCCCTTCCGCCCTACACTACTTCCACTCTTCAACAAGACGCCAATAGCAAGCTAGGCTATAGCGCCAAACAAACCATGGCAATTGCACAAAAACTATATGAAGGAATAGACATTGGAACATCTGGCTTGGTCGGACTCATCACTTATATGCGAACTGACAGTTTAAACTTGTCAATGGAATCGCTTATCTCGGCTCGAAAAACAATTGAAAAAAATTTCGGAGAAAAATACGCTCTTTCCAGCCCGCGTTTTTTCAAAAATAAATCCAAGGGTGCGCAAGAAGCCCATGAAGCTATCCGCCCAACTTTTCCCGAACATGATCCGGAATCTTTAAAAGGATACTTAGATTCCAAACAATATCATTTATATAAATTAATCTGGCAAAGAATGATCGCTTCTCAAATGGCAAGCGCTGTTTTGGACAGTGTGTCTGTCGATATTTCAGCTACGCAAAATAATTCGCAGGACAATTATACTCTTCGCGCCAATGGCTCAACTATTAAATTTGACGGGTATTTAAAAATTTACGGCGATAAGATGCCAGTCGCGGAAAATATTTTGCCAGAGTTAGAAGAAAAAGAAAATCTGGATCTTATTGAGATAAAAAATGAGCAAAAATTTACCGTGCCTCCAGCCCGCTATAGCGAAGCTACTCTCATCAAAGCGCTGGAAGAAGACGGCATCGGCCGGCCGTCCACTTATGCGCCGACAATTTCTACTATTATCGAAAGAAAATATGTAGATAAGGATGAAAATCGAAGATTATATCCGCTGGAAATTGGAATGGTTGTCTGTGATCTTTTAGTAGAACATTTTGAAAAAATTGTTGATTATAAATTTACCGCTAAAATGGAAGAAGAATTTGATGAAATTGCCGATGGTAAAAAAGAATGGGTGCCAGTGATAAAAGCTTTTTATGAACCATTTCATAAAAACCTTCAGGAAAAAACCAAGGAAGTAACAAAAGAAAGTTTTCAGGAAAAATTAGACCGAAATTGTCCGGAGTGTGGCGGAGATCTGATTGTAAAATTCGGACGGTTTGGAAAATTTATCGCCTGCAAAAATTATCCTAATTGTCGCTATACGGAGAAAACTGATGACGAGAAAAAAATCCAGGAAAAAATTGAAAAAGAAAACGGCAAGGAATTATGTGAACTTTGTGGCGCGCCAATGGCAATAAAAAGAGGAAAGTATGGAATGTTTCTGGGCTGTTCCAATTATCCTAATTGCAAAAACATCAAAAGAATTGAAAATAAAACAGGCGTAAAATGTCCGAAATGTGACGTTGGAGAA
The DNA here is from genome assembly GCA_022709735.1 of Patescibacteria group bacterium. Classification (GTDB taxonomy): domain Bacteria; phylum Patescibacteriota; class Minisyncoccia; order Moranbacterales; family UBA2206; genus UBA2206. The sequence goes on from JAKLIG010000004.1 coordinate 16,000, forward strand.
ATTGTTGAAAGAAAATCCAAACGCGGGCGAAGTTTTTTCGGTTGCAACACTTATCCTAAATGCAATTTCGCTCTTTGGAACAAGCCGACTGGAGAAAAATGTCCCGAGTGTCAAAGCCTTTTAGTTTTTGCCGCAAAAAATAAATCCAAGTGTTCTAATAAAGAATGTAGCTTTGAAAAAGAAAATTAAAAAATAGTGGTATAATTATATATATGCTAACTATTGAAGATGTAATAAAAGGAGCCAAGTTGAATATAGGCGTCCACAGAGAGGCGCTGATTAGAAGCGCTTATGAGATGGCGCTTTCTGCTCACGCCGGGCAAAAAAGAAAATCCGGCGAAGATTATATCCAGCATTCTCTGGGAACAGCTTTGAATTTGGCAAAAATTGGCTTGGGTTCAAAAACTATTTCAGCCGGACTTTTGCACGATGTGCCGGAAGATACCGAAGTAACAGTCCAAGATATAGAAAAAAAATTTGGTTCAGAGATAGCGAATATAGTTGAAGGAGTGACGAAACTTGGAAAAATAAAATTGCGCGGAACAAAAGAAGAGCTTTATTTGGAAAACCTTCGCAAAATGTTTTTGGCAATGGCGCAGGACATCCGAGTGGTGCTTATCAAATTGGCTGACCGTTTGCATAATATGGAAACTCTGGAAAACCTAGAACCGGAAAAACAAGAAAGAATCGCCCGAGAAACTTTAGATATTTTTGCACCAATCGCCAATCGCCTGGGGATTGGAGAATTTAAAAATAAATTGGAAAATTTGGCTTTTAAATATTTGGAAAAAGAAAATTATGAATATGTTTTGAAACTATCCCAAGAACAGCATGAGCAAAGAAAAAAACATTTGGCTGTAGTTTCCAGAGAACTGCAAAAAGAACTCACTAAGGAAGGAATAGAAGTCATCAGCATAACTGGACGAACCAAGCATCTCTACCGCCTTTTTCAGAAATTGAAAAAACATGATATGAATTTTGATAAAATTTATGATTTGGCCGGCATTCGAATTATCGTTCCAGAAATCGTAAACTGCTATGAAACACTGGGAATTGTTCATCGAAAATACCGCCCAATGATCGGGCGAATCAAAGATTATATTTCCCTTCCAAAGCCCAATGGCTATCAATCAATCCACACTACTATTTTCGGACCGGAAGGAAGATTTTTGGAAATTCAAATCCGCACAAAAAAAATGGATGATGAAGCAGAATATGGAATTGCCGCCCATTGGATTTATTCTGAAGAAAAAAAGGGAATAAAGGATTTTCTTTTTAGAAAAAAAGACAAGGTGCCGGAAAAAGAACTTCTTTGGATAAAACAGCTTCGTGAATGGCAAAAAGAATTAGGGAAAGACAACAAGGAATTTGTCGAGGGTTTGAAAATTGATTTTTTCAAAAATCATATTTTTGCTTTTACTCCGCTCGGAGATGTAATTGATCTTCCGGAAGAAGCTACGCCAATTGATTTTGCCTACAGAGTTCATAGCGAAATTGGCGACCGTGCTATGAGCGCCAAAGCCAACGGAAAAATGGTTTCATTGGATTATAAAATAAACAATGGCGAAGTGATTGAAATAATAACCTCCCGAGATTATAAAAATCCCAGCCGAGATTGGCTTCGTTTTGTCAAAACCTCCGCCGCCAAATCACGCATTAAGAAGTTTATGAAGAAAAAAGGAATGATTTAAGATAGCTTATAGCTTTTAGAGATTTAATTAATTACAAAAAAACGGACTTAAATCCGCTTTTTTATTTTTAAAAACATTCTCACATTCCCTGCCTGCCGGCAGGCAGGTGCAGAATATCAGAATGTTATTTCTATAAAACAAAACTCAAACATTGCGATTTCTAAACCAGACATAAGTCACGAGAGCGAAAATCAAAACGATTGAAATTGAAAGCATCGCAAATGGTTCGACCCCGCTTAACTTTTCTGTGAGCCAGGAAAAATATGCTGGCAAATAAATATTGATTAGTTTGCCGTAAAATTCGGAAGTTATTTGAATAATTTTTTCTGACATAAAAGAATTATTTTATTTTAAACTCTATTTCATTCTCCTTTTTCCATTTTTCAATTTTGTAGTATTTTTCAATATCGCCAGCTTTATGAATAAATTTATGGACAGGTTTAATTTCATCAATATTCTCAACTACATATTGCAATCCGTCGATTTTTCGCGCTTCTTCCTCGGCAACATCAACTTCATATACATAGATTTTTCTTTGTGAATCAAATAAATTAGGATTTTCAAAAGCAACAGTTTTATTGTCCGTATCAATACGAGTAGAACCATTTGGCTTTGCCGCCATTATAAGAGCATAAGCGTAGTCAGGAGTTAAATATATCGCTTCCAATGTTTCGTCTTTTGGAACAACAACATCTTCACAAGATTGAGCTTGATTTTTTTTAATATTTATTTCGTCCAGATCTTCCCTTTTAGAACCATGATAAAGTTTCATATAAAAAAACTATTTTATCTTCCCTAAAATATTATCCAACTCTTCTTTCGAATAGTATTCAATCACAATCTGGCCGCCGCCGCCGGATTTTTTTATTTTTACTTTTGTTCCAAGAACGCCAGTAAGTTCGTCTTCCAAACTTTTAATTTCCGGATCAACTGCAATGTTTCTTTTGTGGGTGCGCACGGAAACTTCCTTAGTTTTGTCTTCCGTTTGGCGCACTGTCAAACCATTTTTGATTATGAGTTCATAAAAAGCTCTTTGTTTTTCAGGATTCGGAATTGCCAAAAGCAATTTGGCATGTCCTTCCGTAATTTTTCCTTCCGTCAGCGCTTTTTGAATTTCTATCGGCAAATTCAAAAGTCGAATTTTGTTGGCTACTGCGCTTCGGCTTTTCCCAAGTTTCTTAGCGACTTCATCTTGCGTAAGCCCGAATTCATTCGTAAGTTTGATGTATGATTTTGCTTCTTCAATTAAATTCAAATCTTGTCTCTGGATATTTTCCACAATTGCCAGTTCCAATTTTTGTTGATCATCGGTTTCTCGAATAATGGCCGGGACTTTCAAAAGTCCGGCAATTTTCGCCGCTTGAAAACGACGCTCTCCAGCAATGATTTCAAATTGACCACCGACTTTGCTCACTACTATCGGCTGGATTATTCCGTGTTCTTTTATCGAATCCGCCAGTTCGTTTAATTTCGCTTCGTCAAAAAATTTTCTTGGCTGTTGAGGATTAGGAATGATGCTAGAAATTTCTATTTCAACGATACTCTTACTTTCGTCTTTCTTGTCGTCTCTCGCCGAAATTGAAGATTTGCTTCCAAAATAATTAAAATCCTCTTCTGGTTTGTCAATTTTTTTATTTTTTTGAGGAATTAATGAGGACAATCCCCGGCCTAGACCATAATTCTGTGCCATAAATTTAATTTTTTAATTTTTATATTGTAAAATCTTTTTTATTATTATTTTTCTCCATCTCCACTATTTCTTTTGCCAAATTTTTATACGCCCGCGCGCCTTTGGAAAGCGAATCAAAACTCAAAATAGATTTTCCAAAACCAGGCGCTTCCGCCAAACGAATTGAACGCGGAATGATTGAATCAAAAACATGACCGGGAAAATGATCTTGAACTTCTTTGACAACTTGGCGCGCCAACCGATTTCTTTTGTCATACATTGTGAGAAGCGCTCCCATAACTTTGAGTTCCGGCTGAAGATTTTCTCTTACTAAATCAATCGTATTTAAAAGTTGGCTTAATCCCTCCAATGCAAAATATTCTGTCTGCACAGGAATAATTATTTCATCGCTTGCAACCAGCCCATTAATTGTGAGAAGTCCAAGACTCGGCGGAGAATCAATAATTATATAATCGTAATTAGTTCTGATTTCACGAAGAACATTGTATAGCCTAAATTCTCGATTATCCAAATGCACCAGTTCAATTCCCGCGCCCGCCAAATCTTGCGAGGCCGGAATAAGATCATGACCGAAAGTTTCTGTGCGCATAATTATTTTTGAAGGATGTTCGCCTAAAATCATTGAATGATACAGACTTTTTCCGATTTCCCTGATATTCAGTCCGAGTCCCGAAGAAGCATTTCCTTGCGGATCAAGATCCACTAGCAAAACAAACTTGCCTAACTCCGCTAGATAGGTCGCCAAGTTTATTGCCGAGGTAGTTTTCCCTACCCCGCCCTTTTGGTTGACGAGTGAAATAATTTTCGCCATAATGATTAAGTCTATTATACTATAAATGTATCTTATGACAAAATATGCCTCGATGGCGGAATTGGTATACGCGCGCGACTCAAAATCGCGCGGGAGCAATCCCATGAGAGTTCGAGTCTCTCTCGAGGCACAAAATTAAAAACGGCCTCTGTGTTTTTCATAAAGACCGTTTTTATAAAGTTTCATTGGCTTTCTCCCTTTCCTCCTTGCAACGATTACACATTGTATAATCGTCATCGCTTACAACATGGAGATTGTTTTTTATTATTTCAATAATCCTTAAAAAGTTGCAAGAAGAACTTGAAATTTCAATAGAACTTTGCGCTTTTTGGCAAGTTCTCTCAAAGATTTCCTCTCTTTCTTTTTTCCTATAAATTTTACAATTCATAATAACTGCATAATTTCCATCGACATACCCCATTGCCGCATCAGGATATCTTGGATCTTTATGATATGTTATTACTATCCTCTTACCTCTTAAAATTTCTACGACTTTATCAACTGATTCGGTCACAAAAATTTCATGCCAGTGACTTTTCATAACCACCTCCTATGGTTTTGATTGTTTTTATTAATATTATCAAAGAATTTTCATTATAAAAAACATTTTGCATAAAGTCAATTTTTGACAAAATGGTTTATTTTATGAACAAAGAAATGGCTTTCCCAATTCCGTCCTCATCCAATCCAGCTTCTTCCAAAATTTCTTCCCGCGTTCCGTGTTCCATGAATTTATCCGGAAGACCAAAGTTTTTCACAGAAACTTTCAAATTTTCTCTTGCAATAAATTCCGAGACTGCGCTTCCCGCTCCGCCGGAAATAACATTGTCTTCCACGGTAATAAAATATTTATGAGTTTCGGCCAGCTTTTTTAAAAGCTCTTCGTCTAATGGCTTTATAAATCGCATATTTACCAAAGTTGCATCCAATTCTTTCGCAGCTTTTTTAGAATTTTCTACCATCGCGCCAAAAGCTAAAATAGCAATGTTCTTGCCTTCATGGATTATTTTGGCTTTGCCAATTTCCAATGTATTATATTTTTCCTGATTATATTCGCCGTTCCCTCCACCTCGAGGATAGCGAACAACTGCCGGACCACTATATTTATATCCCGCCGAAAGCATGGCATAACATTCATTTTCATTGGATGGCGCCATGATAATTAAATTTGGAATTATTCGAAGAAATGACAGATCGAAACTGCCATTGTGCGTAGCGCCATCCGGTCCAACAATTCCGGCTCTGTCAATTGCAAAAAGAACATCCAAATTTTCCAAAGCGATGTCATGAATAATTTGATCATAGGCTCTTTGGAGAAATGAAGAATAAATTGATACAACTGGTTTTTCGCCTTGAGCAGAAAGCCCAGAGGCAAAAGTTACCGCGTGCTGTTCGGCAATCCCGACGTCATGAAAACGAGCGGGAAATTTTTTTCGAAACTCCGTTAGCCCCGATCCTTCGCACATCGCCGGAGTAATCGCGTGAAGCTTCTCATCTTTTCTCGCTTTTTCACATATCCAATCAGAAAAAACATCCGAATAAGTTATTTTTTTTATGCTATCCCCATTTTTTTTGCCCGTCGCCGGATCAAAAGGCGCCGTGGCATGCAAAGAAAATTCATCTTTTTCTGCGTGTATATAGCCTTTGCCTTTTTTTGTCATCACATGCAAAAATCTCGGCCCTCGAATTTTTTTCAAATTTCCCAAAACTTCCACGAGCGTTTTTACATCATGCCCGTCGATCGGCCCGTAATATTCAAAACCTAATTGTTCAAAAAGGTTAGATGGAACGATCATTCCCTTGGTTTGTTTTTCCGCTTGACGCATAAATTTTTGAACAACTGGAATGTGTCCCAAAATTTCTCTTCCTTTATTTCGAAAACGAACATAGGACGGCGAGGAAATCAAACGCGTCAAATATTTTTCCAATCCCCCCACATTAGGCGAAATTGACATTTTGTTATCGTTAAGAATCACTAATAAATTAGCCCCGACATCCCCCGCATGATTTAGCGCTTCAAAAGCCATTCCGCCATTGAGTGCCCCATCTCCAATCACCGCCACTACTTGCGGAAAATTTTTTTTATTTTTATTAGCAATCGCCATTCCGCAAGCGGTGCTAATTGAAGTGCTAGTGTGCCCAACACTTACTGCATCATATTCACTTTCTGTTACTTTTGGAAATGGCGCCAGTCCGCCTTTTTTTCTGATAGTGTGAAGCCTGTCTTTTCTGCCTGTTAAAATTTTATGCGGATAGGCTTGATGCCCAACATCCCAGATTAAAAGATCACGAGGCGTATCAAAAACGCGGTGAAGCGCTACTGTGAGCTCCACCACACCTAAATTTGAACCGAAATGCCCGCCAGTCTTTGAAACACTGCTTATCAAAAAATCCCTCACTTCACCGCAAAGTTCCGGCAATTTTTCTACCGGAAGTTTTTTGATATCAGCGGGAAAGTTTATAGAATCTAATAGTTTTTCGGCTTTATTTTCTTCCATATAAAACATCCTCTATAATACGCCAAAAGTTAGTGCTGGGCAAGTTGACCGCAAGCGCCCTGAATATCAGTTCCAAGGCTTTTTCTAATAGTGCAATTAATCTTATTTTGAAGAAGATAATTTCTAAATTTAATCGCTTGCTCCGAGCTTGAAGAAATAAATTTATTTGTTTTCGTTATTTTTTGGTTATTGCTTCTTGTTTCTTGATTATTGCCTACCGGATTATATTTTATCAAATTCACATGCAATAGATGTTGTTTTCTAAAAGATTTAATATATTTTATCAAATCTCGCATATCTTTTTCGCTATCATTAATTTTGGAAAATAAAATATATTCCAAAAAAACTTTTCGATTGGATTTTTCAAAATATTTTTCCAGCTCATTTTTTAATTTTTCCAAATTTAAATTTTTATTGGCTGGCATAAATTTTTCTCTTTTTTTATCATCAGCGAAATGCAAAGAAATTGCCAAATTTATTTGTGGAAAATCTCTGGTTAATTTTTCCATTCCACCAGGAATCCCGACGGTAGAAACTGAAATAGAGCGCGAACCAAAATTCATTCCTTTTGGGTCAGTTAATATTTTGAGGCTTTCCCTAACTTCTTCCCAATTCAAAAACGGTTCTCCCATTCCCATGTAAACTATATTAGAAATTTTCAAACCCCTCCCAACCTCCCCTTTCAAAGGGGAGGTGGTTTTGGCATTAGCCAAAACCGGTGGGGTTTGTGTTTTCCAAAACAAAACCTGATCTGAAATTTCTTCGGCCGTTAAATTTCTCTTAAATCCCCCGCTACCTGTTGCGCAAAATTCGCAGTTCATCGGACAGCCGACTTGGCATGAAATGCAAGCCGACCAAACGCCGGGTTTTGGCGAAATTAAAACCGTTTCAATTTTATTTCCGTCTTCCAATTTCAAAAGCGCTTTTATTGAATCCTTATTCTCTGAAACTAAAACTTTTTCCGCTTCAAAAGACAGGATTTTTATTTCCTTATTCAATATTTCCCGCAAATCTTTCGGCAAATTAGAAATTTCCAAAAAACTCGAAACACCGTCTTGATAGACAGCTTTTATAATCTGCCCCAACCGAAACTTCGGTTGGTTATTTTCTTTTAAAATTTGTTCGAGTAATTCAATATTCATAATTTAATACTAACATACACTTAATAATAAAAAAATCTGCCCGGCTAGAAACCCCAGCCGGGCATAAAAATTAAACAGTTTATGTTTATCAACCTTTAAGTGCCTCGACCATTGAATATACTTTGCCTTTTTCTCCTGCCTCTATCTTTTTCTCAAGAAAAGGTAGCGCTTTCAACAATCCCATGGCGTAAGGCCTGCGTCCATTGACTTTGTGAACAAATTTGAAAGACATGGTGCCATCTTCGGTAGCAAGATTATATTCATGCCAACCGTGTCCATCAATATATTGTTCCGGTACACCCATTATGGCCTGCCTGGCCGGGTCGCGAATCATTTCGAATTGATTTTTATTTTCAAAATGGAAGGGAATTCCCATCCCCCTAAATGATTCGGCGATAGCCTTTGCAGTCCCGCTTGTATCCGCCTTTCCTTTTTGGTGGCTTTCAGAAATGAAGAGATTGAAGCCTTCAAAAACTCCAGGGAATGTCTTGGCGCCATATTCCATCATGGCCTGAAAGGCAACAATTTGTGCAGCCATATTGGGAGCAATCACTGCACAGATATTGGATTCCCGTATCATTTTAAAAATATTTTCCCTGTCGCCCCCTGTTGTTCCCATAACAAAAGGGATACTATGTCGGCAATAAAACTCAACGTTCCAATTTACGGCTTTGGGAAGGGTAAAGTCCACTGCATAAAACGGTTTGCTATCGGGCGTAATCATATCACTGATTTTTTTGTCCCGCTCGCTTGGTTTAACCAGATAAACATTTTGATTACCGATATCTACAACATGATCTTCTATTTCGGGTCCCGTTAACCCCCATGAATAAAGTTCGAGACCTTTTCTTCTATTTGCAACGATTATTTCCGCCACCATTCTTGCCATCTTGCCAGGCAATCCGCTGATCATAACTTTCATAACTTTTCCTCCTTTTTAGACTTAAAAGTTAACTTTCCTCATTTATGACATTTACATGATTGCTATAAAAAATAAAAAGAGCTGGTTTAAAATAATATGCTTTTAAAAATAATTTGTCAAATAAAAGATTCCAATTCCGCCAAAACATCCTCCGGCACATAAATATCTTTGCCTTTCGGACTCACTCCCGGATAAATCCACGCGGAAATTATTTTAGTCCTGGAATAACCTAACTTTATTTCGTTTATTTCGCATTTATTTTTTTCTTCTTTTTTTGTTCCATGTTCCATGCTCCATGCTCCATGTTTTTGTATCATTACCCACACTTCTTTTTTCGTTTTTTTTCCGTCTTTTCTTTTCATCACCGCTGTCGTTTTTGGCGCAATGCCATTTTCAACTCGATCCGGTTTCCGGATAACATTTTTCACCATCGTCGGGCTTAGCCCATATTGAAGAAGCTTGAATTTAGAATGATTAGTCCAAAAAAATTCGCGGGTGTTTTTGACTGATTTAATATTCATAGCCTTTCTAACATTCGACGTTAGGAATTTCCTAACATCGAATGTTAGGAGAAATTATTCCACTGTCACACTCTTCGCTAAATTTCTTGGCTTGTCTACATCATATCCCTTTGCCACGCCAAAATAATAGGCGAAAAGTTGGAGAGGAATCACTGAAATAAATGGTGTCAGCATTTCCAAAGTTTTCGGAATATAAATTACATCATCAGCAAGTTTCAAAATTTCCTTGTCGCCCTCCGTTGCAATTGCAATTATTTTTCCTCCTCGCGCTTTGATTTCTTGCATTCCGGAAATATTTTTTTCATAAACGCTATCTTTCGGACAAATAAAAATTGACGGAAAATTCGAATCAATGAGCGCGATCGGCCCATGTTTCATTTCTCCCGTCGGATAGCCTTCCGCATGAACATAAGAAATTTCTTTTATCTTCAGCGCGCCTTCCAAAGCGATTGGAAAATTATATTTTCGCCCGACATATAAAAAATCCTTAGCGCTGATATATTTTTTAGCAATCTTTTTGATCTCTTTGGATTTTTTGAGAATTCCTTCAATAAGATGCGGAATATTTTTTAACTCCTCGGAAATTCTCTTACTCATCACATTGGACATTTCTCTTTGACGCCCAAGCATCATTGTCCAAAGCGCCAAAACTAAAAGTTGCGTAGGAAAAGATTTTGTTGCTGCCACGCCAATCTCTGGCCCAGTTAATGTATGCGTTCCAGCATCAGTTTCGCGCGCGATTGTTGAACCAACAACATTCACGATTCCAAGCGTGAGCGCTCCCTTGTTTTTCGCTTCGCGAATCGCTGCCAATGTATCAGCCGTTTCACCTGATTGAGAAATTGCAATAATTGCAGTCGTATCATTCAAAATTGGTTTTCGATAGCGAAATTCGCTGGCATATTCCACTTCGGTCGGAATACCGGCATATTCTTCCAGCATATATTCGCCGACCAACCCCGAATAATATGAAGTTCCACAAGCTACAATAATAATTTTTTTAATTTTTCTTAATTTTTTTTCTATTGGGCGGAGTCCTCCCAAAATCGGCAGGTTATCTTCTGATAAAAAATGTTCAATTCTTCCGCGAAGACCATTTTGAATGACTTCCGGCTGTTCAAAAATTTCTTTGAGCATAAAATGATCGAATCCGCCTTTTTTGGATTCCTCTATCGTCCAATCAAGTTTTGAAATTTCCTTGCTTACAATTTTATTTTTTATATTGCTTATTTCAAATCCACCTGAAGTAATTTCCGCTATTTCTCCATCATCTAAATAAATTATTTTGTCAGTGTGGCGAACAATCGCACTGGCGTCCGATGCCACAATAAATTCGTCTTTTCCAATTCCTAAAATCAAAGGAGATCCGTTTCTGGCAATGATAATTTTTTCTGGTTCTTTTTTATTAATTATCGCTAAACCATAGGTTCCACGAACTAATTTCAATGCTTCCAACACTGATTTTTTAAAATCAAGTTTTTTATTAAATTCTTCAATTAGATGAGCCAAAATTTCTGAATCAGTTTCGCTTATAAATTTATGTTTTTTCTTTTGAAGTATTTTTTTAAGTTCTTGATAATTTTCAATTATCCCATTGTGCACTAAAAAAATATTTCCTTCGCAATCCCCGTGCGGATGGGAATTTTTGTCGCTGGGCTTTCCATGCGTCGCCCAGCGCGTGTGCGCGATACCAATGTTTCCGAGAAAATCGCGACTGCCAATTTTATTTTGAAGCTCCGCCACCTTTCCCACTGCTTTTATCGTGGTTATTTTTCCATTGTTTATTACTGAAAGCCCCGCGCTATCATAGCCTCGATATTCAAGTTGTTTTAATCCTTCCAAAAGAATTGGAACGACTTTTTGTTTGCCAATGTAGCCAATTATTCCGCACATAAATTTTTATTAATTATTTTAAAAACTTCTCTTAAATTAACCGCTCTAAAATCAAAATTGCCTTTGCCTGAATATTTATGCCTTCCTTCCTTTCTGCCTAATAAAATTGTTACAACACTAGGAATTTTTTTCTTCACATTTTCGACGCTTTCCAAACGATCGTCAATAAAATAAACAATTTCATTTTTTTTAATCAGATTCTTTATTATCTTCGATTTAAGACCGCTGGTTGAAATTGACTTTTCGAAATATTTATTTATTCCTGAATTTTTAATTTTTGTTTCTTGGAATCCAATTTTCGGAAAAGAAATTATATATAAATCTTTTTTTGAAAATCTATTGACAAATTTATAAACATCTTTAAAAATATATTTCCTGGTGTTTTTTATAAAATTAGTTATATTTTTTTCTATTTTTCTGGCATTGATTGGAAAATTTTTGCCAATTTCCCTCACATGCATTTTCGAATTATATTTTTTGAAACTTTTATTTTTGTTAGCTGGATAATTATAATAATACTTATCATAAATTTTTTCATTGATTCCGTAAGATTTAAAAATTTTCTTGTAATCAATGACAAATTCCCTAGTATCAAATAACACGTCATCGAAATCTATAAAGATTTTCATTTTTTTATAATAGACATTAGAACCTTGGCCAATTTATCCGGATTATGACGAATGAAAGAATGCTTCCTTGCATATAAGTCTTTTTTTGAAATATTTATCTTTTTATTCTGTAACAAATTTGATTCAGCTATTTTAAAATTTCTTTTTTTAATATTTTTATTTAAAAGAACTAGTGAGTTTTTTCCTTCTAACTTTTCATACAGCTCGATAGAATCCTTATTTGGCCTAGCAGAATTATATGTAACAAAATTTATCCTGTCTTTCCCAATAAAGGAATTTATTTCCGAAACATATTTGTCCAAATCATAACCTATCGTCTGACCTTTTTTATTTGTAATGTTGCAATTGTAGATAACCTTGGCCTTTGAATCACGGATTGCTTTTGAAATTCCTTTGACTATCAAATTAGGCAGAATTGACCCGTAATGATCGCCCGGACCGATAATTATAAAATCAGCTTTTTTTATTCTCAAAACAGCTTCCGGATAAGCTCTGACTTCTTTTTTAAAATATATTTTATCCAATCCAATTTTTCGGATCTCTTCGTTATGATCCAGATTATTTTCTCCAATAATTACTTTTCCATTTTTCAGTTTTATATGTATCTGCACGCTTTTATCGACTGCCGGAATAACTTCCCCTTTGATACTTAATATTTTTGAAGCTTCGATTATGGCTTTAGCAAAATCTTTTTTTATTTTTTCCAAAGCAGAAATAAATAAATTGCCGAAACTATGTCCCCTAAGCCTTCCTTCGCTGAAACGATAATTCATAAGTTTGCGAAGTATTTGACTGCAATCGGATAGGGCTAAAAGACATTGTTTAGCATCACCTGGCGGAAGCACACCCAGTTCATCTCGAAGCATTCCATTTGATCCGCCATCATCTGCCATCGAAACAATCGCCGAAATATTTATCGGATATTTCTTGAGGCCGGAAAGAAGCACAAAACTGCCCGTTCCACCACCAATTGTAACGATATTTTTCATTTATTTTATATAAACTTATGCAAAATTTCTTCTGCTTTTTCCAAATCTTCCGGATTTCCAATTGGATGCCACATACTCGCTTTTACAACTTTAATCTTGTGATCAGATGCCATTTGCGCTAAAGTTTGTGGCAATCCAAATTCTCCATTACCAACTGAAACTAATTCGTAATCGAAAAAATTCTTATTCAAAATAAACACACCTGCAACAGCCAATTTATCCTTGGACCTTTTAGGCTTTTCGACAATTTCCAAAATATGTCCTTTCTTATCCTTTTTAATGATACCGAATTTGCTTGGGTCTTCAACTTCTTTGGCAAGCACTGCCAAATCATGTTCTAACATTTTTTGAATATCTTTTTTATTATACAGATCATCACCATACATCACTAAAAATTTGTCTCGAAGAATGCTCTTTGCCAGATGAATCGCTCCGCCCGTACCATTCAAATTGGTCTGGAAAACATAAGTGATGCGCCTCCCGCCAAAATATCTTTTGAAGTGATGAAGAATATCTGCGCTTCGATAGCCTACGATAAAAATAATCTCTTTGATTTTTTTAGGAAGAGCGTTTATTTTATGCTCCAAAATCGGCTTGCCTTTCAATTTCAACATCGGTTTGGTTGTCGCTGTTGTGAGCTTTCCCATTCTTTTCCCCCTGCCGGCTGCGAGTATGACTGCTTGCATTTGATTATGGCGACTCTAATTTACGAATTAACACTCGAATTATTCGAATGAATTCGAGTCATTCGGGTGAAGATTCGCATCATTCGAGTCGCTTAAATAACAACATTTATAAGTCTTCCTTTTACAAAAATAAATTTTTTGATTTTTTTATCTAAAATATAATTTTTGATTTTTTCCGATTCCATTATAATCTTTTTTGCTTCAACTTCTGAAATATCGGCGCTTACTTTTATTTTATCGCGCACTTTACCATTAATTTGCACAACCATTTCGATTTCTTCGTCCTTTATGAGTTTTGGATCATATTTTGGCCAAGATTCATTAAAGATTGCTTTCTTATTTCCCAGTTGGCTCCATAACTCTTCGGATATATGCGGAGCGAAAGGACTCAAGAGAAGTAAGAAGTAAGAATAATGAAGCAAGCTTATTTTTTCTTCTTTTTCAAATGCATTGGCCAAAATCATAAGCGAGCTAATCGCTGTATTAAATCTCATCGCTTCTATATCTTCAGTAACTTTTTTAATAGTCTTGTGAACTAAGGTGTCGAGTTTTGTATTTTGATTATTCGGATTTTGAATTTTATTTTGTAATTTCCAAACCCGTTCAAGAAATCTATAAATCCCTACAATCCCTTTTGTCTGCCAAGGTTTCATATCTTCCAGTGGTCCCATAAACATTTCGAAACACCGAAGCGAATCAGCCCCGAATTGACTCACAACATCATCCGGGTTGACCACATTGCCCTTGGATTTTGACATCTTTGTTCCGTCTTCCGCCAAAATTATCCCCTGATGGCGCAGTTTCAAAAATGGCTCGTCAAAATTCAGATAACCTAAATTATGCAAGACTTTTGTGAAAAATCTGGCATAAAGAAGATGAAGAACGCTGTGCTCCGCTCCGCCGACATAGAGATCGACTGGTAGCCATTTTTCAAGATTTTTTTCCGAAGCAAATTCTTTTTTATTTTTCGGGTCGCTATAGCGAAGATAATACCAGCTTGAACAAACAAAAGTATCCATCGTGTCTGATTCCCGACTGGCTTTTCCTCCACAATTCGGACACTTCACATTTTGGAATTTTTTACTGTATTTTAGCGGCGATTCTCCAGTCGGTTTGAAATCCACATCATCCGGCAAAACTACCGGCAAATCTTTTTCCGGCACTGGCCATGCGCCCTGCCCGTCGAAGCCTTGGCGAAGTCGGGCGCATTTCTCGCAATAAATAATTGGAATTGGCGCGCCCCAATATCGTTGCCTTGAAACTAACCAATCGCGTAGCTTGTAGTTTATTTTCTTCTGTCCTAATTTATTTTTTTCAAGCCACGCTGTTAATTTTTCGCGTGCTTGTTCGGAAGTAAGCCCGTCATACTTTTCAGAATTAATTAGAAATCCATCAGCAACAAAAGCCATTAAATTAAATAATGAAAAATCATGCACATCTTTCGGCCTTAATTTCCCAAGCCTATCAGCCTCTGTTTTTTTAAACTTTAAAATACTTTCGGGAGTAAAGGCGCTAAATTCAGTATTCTCTAATTTATTCGTTATTTTTTCTCCATCATAACAACCGAAATCAATATGAAATTTACCATTATCAGCTACATATAATTCAAATCTTTCGTCAGGATTTTTTTTAATTTCAAAACTTTCTTTTTTAAAATAATCTTTCCAAAATTCAATTTCATTTTTTTTAACCTGTATATCAACATCTACATGACTTCGAGTTATCATGCCATAAGCAATATCTAACCCCAAGCCACCATCAAAAATTATTTTTTTATTATTTTCTTTAGCAAATTTAACAATTTTTTTAGCAAAACTAAAAATTTCCGAAGTTAAACTATCCGGTTTATCAAAAGCAATAACTGCTTTTATTGGCAATTTATATTTCTTTGCAAATTCAAAATCCCGTTCATCGTGAGCTGGAACGGCCATCACTGCGCCTGTGCCATATTGC
Organism: Patescibacteria group bacterium; assembly: GCA_022709735.1. GTDB lineage: Bacteria > Patescibacteriota > Minisyncoccia > Moranbacterales > UBA2206 > UBA2206. Next base: position 31,425 of record JAKLIG010000004.1, read on the forward strand.
GATAAAACATAATCAGCCACATAAAGTGGCAATGCTTCGCCATTAAAAGGATTGATAACTTTTATCCCCTTGAGCTCCACTCCCGTTTTGACTTTTGCTTCCATTCGATCAAGGTCAGTTTTTTTCTTTGTTTCCGCTAAGTATTTTTTTATTTCTTCATAATTCTTAATTCTTTCTTCACACTTCTTTATTATTTCATGTTCCGGCGCGACAACCACATAAGTCATCCCGAAGACCGTGTCTATCCTTGTGGTATAAATTTCAATAAAATCATTCGAGTCTTCGATCTGCATTTTTAATTGTGTCCCTTCTGATTTTCCAATCCAATTTTGTTGAAGTATTTTTGTTGACTGTGGCCAATCAATTTTTTCTAGTCCGCTTAACAAGCCAGAAGTTTTTCCCCTGTCCTCGATAAAATCAGTGATACGAAAAAACCACTGTTCCAAATCTTTTTGCGCCACTTCTGATTCGCAACGCTCGCATTTTCCATCCACGACTTGTTCATTGGCCAAAACAGTCTGGCACTTCGGACACCAATTAACTTTCGCTTTCTTTTTATATGCCAAACCGTTTTTATAAAAAAGAAGAAAAAGCCACTGCGTCCATTTATAATATTTCTGATCTGATGAATTGACTTCGCGCGACCAATCGTAAGAAAAACCCATTGAATTAATTTGGCGCTTGAAAGTTTCTATCGCTTTTTGAGTCGTTTTCTTTGGATGAATCCCGGTCTTTATCGCATAATTTTCCGCCGGTAGCCCGAAAGCATCAAAACCTTGCGGATGAAGCACATTTTTCCCATTCATTCGAAGATAACGAGAATATATGTCAGTCGCCGTATATGACTCCACATGCCCGACATGAAGCCCTTCTCCGGACGGATAAGGAAACATGTCTAAAATAAAGCTTTTTTTCTGTTTTGAGCTATCTTGGGCCTTGCATAAATCAAGGTTTTTCGCCCAAAATTTCTGCCATTTAACTTCGATTTCCTTAGGGTTATATTTGTCCATAAAATTACCTTCCTATTCTATCCCATTTTGTTATTTATTTCAAGAAATTCACAAAATAAAACAGCGCTTGCTAAATACTGCTGAAACGCTGTTTTTTGAAATATTTTATTCTATCATCATTCCTCTCCTCGTATGATGCTTCCTCGCCACTCTGATTCTGGCTGATTCTTTTTCAATCGCTGCCGCCACTTTGGCGAATTCACTTTCATCCATAGTAATTTTTTGCTTTTTGAGCTCTTCTGCTTTTTCTCGGGCTTCTTCCGCTTTTTTTAGATCAATCTCTTCCACTCTTTCCGCCGTGTCCGCCAAAACAATCAGCTCATTGTCATGAAATTCAATAAACCCGCCGGAGATAAAAAGAAAAATTTCTTTTCCATTTTTCTTAAACATCGCTTCTCCTGCTTCAAGGCTGGCGATATAACTTCGGTGATCCGGAAGAATTGTAATTTGCCCATCCGTTGTCGGCAAAGTTATTTGATCAACAATATCTTCAAGGGTAGTTTGTTCAGGAGTGATTATTTTTAGTTTAATATTTGAATTAGACATTTTACAAATTCAATTTTGTAATTTTTAATTTTGTAATTTTTAAATAAATTCTAATTTCTAATGTTTAAAAATTTAGATTTGAGATTTATTTATAAAATTAAAAATTCAAAAATTAAAAATTTTTCTAGAAATTTATTTTTTAATCTCTGATATATTTCCTTTCATATAAAATTCTTGCTCTGGAACGCCGTCCATTTCGCCATCTAAAATCATTTTGAATCCTTTGATTGTGTCAGAAAGTTTCACATATTTTCCAGCAGTTCCCGTAAATTGTTCCGCCACGAAAAACGGTTGAGAAAGAAATTTTTGAATTTTTCTAGCGCGCGTCACTGAAACCTTGTCTTCATCTGACAATTCTTCCATGCCTAAAATCGCAATGATATCTTGGAGATCCTTATATCTTTGCAAAACTTTTTGCACGCCTCGCGCCACTTCATAATGTTCTTGGCCAACAATATTTGGATCTAAAATTGTCGAGCTGGAGTCCAACGGATCAACTGCCGGATAAATTCCAAGTTCCGTGAGCGCTCTAGCCAAAACGACAGTCGAATCCAAGTGTCCGAAAGTTGTGGCTGGCGCCGGGTCAGTGAGGTCATCGGCTGGCACATACACTGCTTGCACGGATGTGATTGAACCTTTTTGCGTAGAAGTAATTCTTTCCTGAAGCCGTCCCATTTCTTCAGCCAAAGTTGGCTGGTATCCTACCGCTGACGGAATTCTTCCAAGAAGCGCAGAAACTTCTGATCCGGCTTGCGTAAAACGGAAAATATTATCGATAAAAAGCAAAACATCTTTTCCTTCGTCATCACGAAAATATTCTGCCATAGCCAGAGCTGATAGTGCTACTCTTTGTCTTGCTCCCGGCGGTTCATTCATTTGTCCAAAGACTAAAGCTGTTTTTTCCAAAACTCCAGATTGTTTCATTTCATGATATAGGTCATTTCCTTCGCGCGTTCTCTCGCCCACTCCAGCAAAAATAGAATATCCGCCGTGCTCCTGCGCAATGTTTCGAATGAGCTCTTGAATCACCACAGTTTTTCCTACTCCCGCTCCGCCGAAAAGTCCAACCTTTCCGCCTTTTACGAATGGACAAATAAGATCAATGACTTTTATTCCGGTTTCCAAAATTTCCGCCTTAGTTGATTGTTCAGAAAATTTTGGCGCTTCGCGATGAATTGGATATCTCTTTTGTGCTTTTACTCCTTCATCTTTCCCGTCAATTGTTTCTCCAAGCAAATTAAACATCCGGCCTAATGTTTGTGGTCCGACCGGAACACTGATCGGTGCGCCAGTATTTTCTACTTCCATTCCGCGTCGAAGTCCGTCAGTTGAACCCATTGCAACAGCCCGCACTCGATTTCCGCCAAGATGCTGGGCAGTTTCCAAAACTAGCTTGCTAGTTTTGTCCGCCGAAGAGGCGGGCAAAATTATTTCCAACGCATCATAAATCTTCGGCAATTCTACACCCCCGTCCGCCGATGAGGCGGAGAATTCTACATCCACGACTGGCCCGATTACTTGGCTAACTTTTCCTGTGTTTTTCATAAATTTAATTGAACATTAATTATTGAATATTGATTAATAAAAAATAATTTAATAATCAATATTCAATAGTCAATTTTTGCTTTGTTTTAGCCAAATATCCGCTGATTAGGATTTGGCATTTGACTTTTTCACAATTTTATGATATCATCCAAAGTCAACTTAACAACTCAATACAAATAAACGTCTGATGAAAAGGAGAGGCTAGAATGAAAAAAAGTTATTATGTATTAACTATTATGAAGGTTCCACGTAAGGATGTTGTAGGAAGCGTAGCAAATCGTAATTTTCGGTTCGATATAATGGGAATTGATAAATCTTCCGGAAAAATTGAACGATTTTCATTCAGTTCAGAAAGAATTGTAGCATTACAATGCAATAATTGTTCTTCCGAAGATTTCATTAGAATTTCCATTTTAAACTTCCTGCAAGACTTCGGGCTTCAAATCGTTTCCTCCGAAACGATCAAGGAAATTTGGATGGATAGGTATGAAATTTTTGTATATAAACATTTTCTCATATCTAATTCTCCTGTTTCCCTGAAAGACATTACAGAGTAGACGCTAAAAAGTTGTGCCAGCAAGTAGCTGGAAAAAACCACTGATTCCGAACCTTGGATGACGTGGCTTTTTTGTTTTCTTTTTTATAAAAGAACTCCTATTTTCGTCATCCTGAACGCAGTGAACCTTTTTTGAGATTCCCTGCCTGCCGGCAGGCAGGTTCGCTCTGCTCAGAATGACGATTATTATTTTGATTTTCAATTTTCTAAAAGCTATAAGCTAAAAGCTAATTTTCTAACGCCGCTCTTCCTGCTGAAATTTCCGCGATCTCCTGCGTAATCTTCATCTGCCTAATTTGATTATACGCCAGCGTGAGATCCATCGCCATTTCTTCCGACGCTTCCGTCGCATTTTTCATTGCAATCATCTGGGCTGATTCTTTGGACGCATTGGATTCCAGAATCGCATGATAAACCTGCATTTCAATGAGACGCGGAATAATATCCTTCAAAACTTCTATCGGGCTTGGTTCTATCTTATATTCCACTATCGGTTCAGAAAGTCCGTATTCTTTGGCCAAAACATCCATCTCGGCAATTTGCTTTTCCAAATCAATTTTTGATAGTGGCAAAATTTGGCGAACTTTTGTCTGTTGATTTATCGTTGAGACATAATCCGTATAAAAAATAACAACTTTGTCATATTTTTTCGCCAGATATTCTTGAATGACAATTTTTCCAATCGCCCTGACATCATCAATTTTTGGCAGATATGCCAGATCATTAAACGAGGCAATAATTTCATTTCCAGCTTTTCGAATGGCAACTTCTCCTTTTTTTCCGATGGTTATAAAATCAATTGCTAAATCTTTATTAGAAATTTTGGATTCTAGTTTTTTCGTTCCGATTCGATTTATTTTTAATTTTTCTGGATTATCCAATTCTTCTTTTATCTTTCTGGCTATTTGCGAATTGAATGATCCGCAAAGTCCGCGATTAGAAGTTATCACAATTGCCAAAATTCTTTTCACCTCACGAACTTCCAAAAGCCCTTCCTGATTTTTTTCAAACGAGCGGGCTAGATTAGTCAGAATGCTCCAAGCGCTGTGAGCATACGGCCGAATTGCCAAAACAGACGCAATTGCGCGCCGCATTTTTGCCGCACTCACCATTTCCATCGCCCGCGTAATTTTCCCGGTGTTTTTGATGGACTTTATTCGCCTTCTAATTTCTTTGCCACTTGCCATAAATTAATTACCAAAAATTTTATAATTTTTAATTTTGTAATTTTTAAATAAATTCTAATTTCTAATGTTTAAAAATTTAGATTTAAGTTTTATTTATAAAATTAAAAATTCAAAAATTAAAAATTCTTAGTTGTTATTCTCATATACTTCTTTGAATTCCTTAATAGCTTTCTCTAATTTAGCAACGACATCATCATTTAATTCTTTTTTATCAGCAATTAATTTCAAAACATCTTTCGCGCTGGAATACATATATTTCTGAAAATCTTCTTCCCATTTTTTTATTTTTTCCACTGCGGTGTCATCTAAAAATCCATTTGTGAGAGCATAAAGAATTGCCACCTGATTTTCCATTGCCATCGGTTCGTATTGACCTTGTTTCAAAACTTCAACGGTTCGTCTTCCTCTTTCAATTTGTTTCCTTGTATTTTCATCCAGGTCTGATCCGAATTGCGCAAAAGCTTCGAGTTCTCTAAATTGCGCCAAATCTAATCGAAGTTTTCCGGCTACTTTTTTCATCGCTTTTGTTTGCGCTGATGAACCAACACGAGAAACGCTGAGGCCAACATTCAGCGCCGGACGAACTCCTTTATAAAACAAATCTGATTCCAAATAAATTTGTCCGTCAGTTATGGAAATAACATTAGTTGGGATGTAGGCCGAAACATCGCCGGCTTGCGTTTCAATAATTGGAAGAGCCGTGAGTGATCCTCCGCCAAAATCTTTGTTCATTTTCGCACTTCGCTCCAAAAGTCTGGAGTGAAGATAAAAAATATCTCCCGGATAAGCTTCGCGTCCTGGTGGGCGTCTTAGAATCAAAGAAATTTGGCGATAAGCCCAAGCGTGCTTGGAAAGATCATCATAAATTACGAGAACATCTTTGCCTTTGTCCATAAAATATTCTCCGAGCGCGCAACCGGAATATGGAGCGATAAAAGAAAATGCCGCTGGATCAGATGCGCCCGCCAAAACCACTGTCGTATATTCCATCGCACCTTTCTTTTCGAGTTCCGCGACAATTCTTGCAATTTTAGATTCTTTTTGGCCAATCGCCACATAAATGCAAATCATGTCCTGTCCCTTTTGATTGATAATCGCATCCACCGCAATGGCAGTTTTCCCAGTTTGGCGATCGCCGATAATCAATTCTCTTTGCCCTCGACCGATTGGAATCATTGAATCAATCGCTTTTATTCCTGTTTGCACTGGTTGATTGACCGATTCGCGAGAAATTACGCCTGAAGCAATTTTTTCAATCGGATAATTTTTTTCTGTTTTAATGTCCCCCTTGCCGTCTATTGGTTCTCCCAGCGGATTAACCACTCTTCCAATCATAGATTCTCCGACTGGAATGGAAAGAATTTTTCCGGTTGATTTTACCGTGTCTCCTTCTTTGATGTTTTCATAGTTTCCCAAAATCATGGCTCCGATTTGCCCTTCTTCCAAGTTTAGTGCCACGCCGTAAATGCCACCAGAAAATTCAAGCATTTCCGATGCCATGCAATCCGAAAGCCCGGAAATTTTTGCTACGCCGTCTCCAATTTCAATAACCGTTCCAACTTTTTCGGTTTGCGTCTTGGCTTCAAAATTCTCAATTTGCTTTTTTAACTGGTCGATAATGTGGTTTTTGTTCATATAAATTTAATTTTAAATTATAAATTTGAAATTTGAAATGAATTTTAAATGTTTTAATTCTTAATTTAGTAATTTAGCCTTGATTTAAAATTTCAAATTTAGCCTTTAAAATTTTCCTTTGTTTTAGCCAAATATCCGCTGATTAGGATTTAGGGGTTGACTTTTGAGGTGGTTTGTAATACACTTCAATGATTTAATTGAAAACAATTAACTAATAAAATTTTAATAAGGAGGTTACTGATGAGCGAATTAGTAGGAAAATTAATTGCTGTTCTTTTTTTAAAACCGGATTATGAGGGCAACTTAACAAAAGAAGCGATTCAGGGAAAAGTTGTAAAGGTGGAAAATAATTTGCTTTTCCTTACGGATGTTTTTAAATTAACAACCAACATGGGTATTAGGGCGGAAAGATGCTACGACCAAGTCATTAGCACTTGCTCATTATTATTCGTAAAGATGGAAATAATTCCAGATGATAGATTTTTTCGTTATCCTTACTTCGAAGATTTTCATTTACAAAGATAAAAGCCCATTCCATCTAAAACCGCTGATTCCATATTATTTGGATGACGCGGTTTTCTTTTTCTCAATTTTTTAAAAGAACAAATTTTTTGTAGGGGTTTGATTCATCAAACCCGCCTCGTGTAGGGAATGCGTATACGCATTCCTGAATTTTCATTTCTTCGGAACGCATATATGCGTTCCCTACATTTGGGCTTGATAAATCAAGCCCCTACATTATTTCACCAGCATTTTCTTCAAATTATTCAACTGGTTTATCACACTTCCATCCAACACTTCATCCCCAACTTTTATAATAATTCCGCCTTTGATGTTCTCATCGATTTTATTTTCAACAACGACTTCCTTGGCTTTGTATTTACTTTTCAAAAAATCTGTTATTTTCTTAATCATACCGCTTTCCAGCTTTTCTCGCGAGACGACCTGCGCCGTTACTATGCCATTCTCCCGATCATATATTTCTTCAAATTTCGCTATGATATTTTTCTTGAATTTCAGCTGATTATTTTTCGCCAAAACTTTCACGAAATTTTCCATCACATTATCAATCTCCTTTTGAGATTTTTTTTCAGTCATTTCATATAAAGTTTTCGCGTATTGCGTGGCTGTTATTTTCATTCGTTTATTTGTCATCCTGAACTTGCCATGCCTCGCCGGCAGGCGGGTTTCAGGATCTATCATTGAGATGCTGAAATAAATTCAGCATGACAGTTTATTTAATTGCCCGATTTATTAAATCTTTATCCTTTTCGCTATCCATTTTCTCCGCGATTATTTTTTCCGTCGCCGATACAACCAGTCCGGCAATTTCTGATTTTACCTCTGTTAGCATTTTTACTTTTTCTTGCTCAATGCTTTTCTTGGCTTCTTCTATCATTTTCACATTTTGTTCTTTCGCTTCCACAATTATATTTTCCGCATTTTTCTTAGCTTCGCCTTCTGATTTTTTGATTATTTCCTGCGCTTCTTTTCTGGCTTTCACCAAAACTTCTTTTTCCTTCTCCGTTATTTCCTCCAATTTTTTAGAAGCTTCTTCGCTGTCTTTGAGACCCTTTTCAATTTTTTTCGTCCGATCATTTAGCATCTTGAGAACTGGCTTATAAGCAAACTTCCATAAAATCAAAAGCAGAATCAAAAAGTTCACAATTTGAGCAATTAATAATCTGACATCGATACCTAATTTTGATAATAATTCCATAATTTTTTATTATAACTTAGTTTTCAGCTTCAGTCCCGACATTTCATCGGGACTGTTTGTCAAAAACTAAATAAACTTGATGATAAGCGCTACAACAAGCGCATAAATAGCGATCGCTTCTGCGAAAGCCATGCCAAGAATCATCGCGGTTTGCACTTTCGGTGCTGCTTCCGGATTTCTTCCGATCGCTTCCACCGCTTTGGCCGCAAGTCTTCCAATTCCCAGCGCCGGCCCGATTGCTCCGACTCCGATGGCAATGGCTGTTGCCAAAGATTTTACTGCTTCTGTGTCCATTTGATTATGCTTAGTTTTTCTTGGTCGACTGGATTTGATTTTTAAAGTCGCCAATCAAACTAAATTTAAAAAATTATTTAACAAAAATTAATGCTCGGCTTCCATTGTGCCGATTTTCAAAAATACAATCGTAAGCATTGAAAAAACCAGCGCCTGGACAAAACCGACAAACATTTCCAAAAACAAAAACGGGAGAGGAACAATATACGGCACGAGATTTAGCATCACGATGAGCAAAACTTCACCGGCAAAAATATTTCCAAACAATCGGAATGCATAGGAAATAATTCGGGACACTTCTCCGACAATTTCCAAAATTCCGACAAATGTTCCGATGAAATATGGTTTATGAAATGGGCTGATAAAAAACTTTTTGGCATATTTTACCACTCCAATTGTCGCAATCCCCATAAACTGCACGGAAAAAACCGAAACTAGCGCGAGAGCTATCGTGACGTTGAGATCAGCTGAAGAACTTCGAAGAAACGGAATGAGAATTTCTTTTCCATGGAGATTTTCCCGAATTCCGATTGTTCCAAGTCCTGGCATAAGCTCCACCCAGTTGGAAAGAATCACAAAAATGAAAATTGTCATCACGATTGGAAAAAATTTTTCCGTTTGTTTTCGGTTTTGCGTAATGCTATCAGTTAAATTTAAAAAAGCTTCCATAACATATTCAACTATGTTTTGAAAGCCTCGCGGAACTTTTTTAAGATTATTTTTTAATATAAGTGATGCGATGAGAACTATAAGGGTGATGAAAACAGCTACAACCAGCGTGTTGGTTACGGGGAAACTTCCTATGTGGAATAATGGTTCGGCTGCAATTGAAATCTCCATTATTTTTTCTCTGAATTATTTATTATTTCAACTGATTTTTTGTACACCATATACGATGAAACTGCGATTGAAATTATTATTCCTAAAAGCAACATCCAAGGCGAGGTGCCCATTTTTTTATCCAAAAATCTTCCAATGAGCGCCAGCACTACCAGCGGAACAGCGATTGAGTAGCCAAGAGACCAAGCCAAAGATAATGCTGACCAGGAATTTTCCTGACTTTTATTTTTGTCTTCCATATTATATTTTATCTCACTCTTATTTTCGTTCTTATTTCAGTATTTCCTAAAATTTTAAAAAAGTCAAGAGTAGAAAATTTCTTTATTCAAGCCCTAATCCGGTCAAAAAATCATGAAGTTCCACACCCTTAATTTCTCGAAATTCGCCCGGTTTTAGGCTTTTTATCTGGATATTCATGACTCTCACTCTTTTTAGATCAACTACAGCATACCCCAGCGCCGTGCACATTCTTCGGATCTGCCTTTTTTTGCCTTCAGTGAGAATTATCGAAAACATCGCGTCATTTATTTTTTGCATTTTGCACTCTTTAGTTTTATACCCGTCATCCAATTTTACCCCGCGCGCCATTTTGCTCAAAAAACTTTCTGACATATCTTTGTTCACGCGCACTGCATATTCTTTTTCGTGCTCTTTTTCCGGATTTAAAATCTTGTCCGTTATCCGACCGTCGTTTGTGAGAATAATAAGTCCCCATGAATCTTTGTCGAGCCTTCCAATTGGAAAAACTTTTTGTGGAATTTTTGCCACGTCCCTAATGCTTTTTTCTTTCCCTTGCGCGCTATGCGTGACAATTCCAACTGGTTTGTTATAGGCATAGTAAAATAATTTTTTTTGAAAGTCATCGGAAAGTTCCACTTCATCATTTTCCAAAACCTTGTCGCCCAAAACTGCTTTCCGTTTATTTATTTTGACTTTTCCTAATTTAATCAGCTCGTCCGCTTCTCGCCGGCTGCAAATATTTTTCATGGCCAGATATTTATTTATTCTCATCGGATAATCATTCATATTATTATTTTATATTCCAAAAAGCTTTTTAGCATTTTGGGTAGTTATTTTTTCAACTTCTTCTAATTTTATATTTTTTACTTCGGCAATTTTCTCCGCTACATAGCGAACATTTAGCGGTTCATTTCGCTCGCCTTTTTTCGGCACTGGGGTGAGATACGGGCAATCAGTTTCTAAAACGATGTCCCTTAAATCTATTTCTCTTATTAATCTATTATAACTTATGCCATAGGTAACCACGCCGTTGAGCCCGATTTTATATCCAAGCTCAATAAATTTTTTAGCAGTTTTATACCCTCCGACAAAACTATGAATCACTCCTTTCTTCTCGAGCTCGTTATTTTTTAGAATTTCTAATAAATCATCATAAGCATCCCAACAATGAATAATAATCGGTTTTTTTACGGCGTTTGCTAATTTTATTCCTTGAAGTAAAATTTCTTTCTGCTTGGTTTTTAATTCTTCAACATCATCGCCTTCTTCAAAATGATGATAGTCCAATCCCATTTCTCCAATTGCTACCACTTTCGGATTTTTTGCCAGTACTAAATAATTCTCATAATTAAATTCTTCCCCATTGGTTTTTATTTCTATTTCCTCTAACTCATTGTCATCCTTATAATTGAAATTTCTCCTTTCTAAATGCAACGGATGTATTCCAACTGCTGCCCAAACGCCAGTTTCATATTTTTTCGCAAATTCCACTGCTCGAACGCTCGTCGAATATTGCGATCCGACATTAATCATAAAAACACCCTTTTCTAGGGTCTTTTTAATAACTTCCTCCGCATCGTCTTTATAGGCAGAGAAATTCAAATGAGCGTGGGTGTCGATTAGCATAAGAGCGTCATCCTGAACGAAGTGAAGGATCTCGAGATTCTTCGCTATGCTCAGAATGACAAAAAATTATTTAATCCTCTGAAACAACGGTTCAACTTTCTTTGTTTCCAAAGCTTTTTTTATTTTCTCCGAAGTTTCCGGCATAAAAGGAATTATTAATTCTGAAATAACATTTAAGCGTCGTAGCAAAAATTGCATTATTTTCTGAAATCCTACTGGATTATTTTTCTGCAGTTCCCAAGGTTTATTATCTTCAATATATTTATTATCTTCTTTTATTATATTCCAAATGATATTTAAAGCAGCAGAAAATTCCATTTTTGTAAAACATGAGGTTATATCAATTTTCAAATCTTTATCATTTTGAACACCTTGGCTTAGTTTAATAACTCTTGAAACTAAATTCCCCAACCCATTTGCCAAATCTGCATTATATTTCTCAATCAATTTCTCCCAAGTGATATCAAAATCTTCTCCAAAATTAGCGCCTGATAAAAGTAAGTACCGCGTTGCATCTGTACCAAATTTCTCCACCATTTCAAAAGGCGAAATTACATTGCCCAAACTTTTGCTCATTTTCTGACCATCAACTGTAATAAAGCCATTTACAAAAATTTGCTTGGAATTTGGAAGCCCGGCCGAAAAAAGCATCGCTTGCCACATTGCTGATTGCTGGCGAAGATTGTCCTTTCCACAAACTTGATATCCCGGCCAAAATTTTTCAAAATTTTCTTGGTTTTCTGGCTTGCCATCCGTAGCTTTAGCGAAGGATGGCCAACCTAGAGTTGAAATATAATTGACCAGGGCGTCAAACCAAACATACATCACATGATTTTCATCTCCCGGTACTGGCACGCCCCACGGCATTTTGCTTTTTAGGCGCGAGATGCTGAAATCTTCCAATCCTCTTTCTACAAAACTTCGGACTTCATTAAATCTTTTTTGAGGTTTTACAAAATCTGGATTTTTCTTATATAATTCCAAAAGCTTATCCTGGTATTTTGAAAAGCGAAAAAAATAATTTTCTTCTTTAATTATCTCCAGTTCCATATTGGGATGAAGCGGGCATTTTCCATCAACCAATTCTGAATCTGTTTTTTCCAGCTCGCATCCAACGCAATATTTTATTTTATAAATTTTTTTGTATATATCGCCGTTTTTCTCACAAAGTTTCCAAAATTCTTGCGCCGCCTTGATATGATTTTTATCGGTCGTTCGAATGAAATTATCATAGCTTAAATTAAGCGCTTGTTTTAACTTATCAAATTCCGGCGCTTTTTGGTCGCAATATTCTTGCACATCCAAACCTAGTGCTTCGGCTTTTCTGAAAATTTTGAGGCCGTGCTCATCCGTTCCAGTATTGAAAAAAACTTCATCGCCAAGATTCCGATGAAATCGCGCCAAAACATCGGCTTCAATTATTTCTTTGGCAAAACCAATATGCGGATCAGCATTTACATAAGGAAGTGTGGTAGTTATATAAAAATTATTTTTTTTCATTGTATTTTTCTATTAGTTCCTTAAATCTAAAACCATTAACAAGCATCCTTTTAGCATTTGGCCATACAAAATCATAATCATCTAGTTCATTTTCGGCTACCCATTTTAATTGTATATTTTCTGAGCTTATCTTAATCTTATCATTTTCATTTTTTATAAGTCTTACAATACCGCTAACTGGAAATTTATCTTTTCTTTCCCAAACCTCGAAATCAACAATTCCAAGAATTTCAAATTCTTTTAAACCTATTTCTTCAAAAATTTCTCTTCTGAAAGCTTTTTCGCTATTCCTTTCGCCTTTATCAAGTCTCCCTCCTGGCAAGCCCCATCTTCCAGGCCATTTACTAAATTCTCCTATAAGACATTTATTATCTCTAATAAAAACTGCGACTTGACTTATATGAAATTGCTCAAATTTTTCATCGCCTATCATATTAATAAATAATTATTACTATCTCCCCTCTTATCTTATCCTTATTTTTTTCAAAATATTCCAAAACCTCACTGACATTTCCCCGCACAATTTCTTCAAACATTTTTGTAAGTTCCCGGCCTAAAATAACATTCTTATCAGGCGCTAAAATTTTCAATAATTCTAAATTCTTAATCAATCGATGCGGAGATTCAAAATACATTACCGGAATTTCAAACGCCACTGCTTTTTTGAAAAAAGTTTCTCGGCCTTTTTTATGCGGAGGAAAACCTAAAAATACAAATTGGGTAAGATCAATTCCTGCGACACTCGCTAATGCCGTAAGCGATGAAGCTCCCGGAATTGGAATAACCGCGATATTATTTTCTACTGCGCTTTTTACCAATTGATTTCCCGGATCAGAGATTCCCGGCGTACCGGCGTCTGTTATGAGCGCCAAATTTTTTCCGCTTTTCAATTCTTGAATTATCAAATTTAATTTAGGCACCGGTTTTGTGCTTCCGCCTTTTCTGATGTTTTGATAGAACGACATCGCCGGCGTAAAAATTTCGCAGTGATCCAAAAGTTTTTTGGAAGTTCGGGTATCCTCGCAAACAACTAAATCGACTTTTTTCAAAGTTTCAATTGCGCGAAATGTGATATCGGCCAAATTGCCAATCGGGGTTGCCACTATATATAATACGCCATTATCCATAGTAAATTATTTTCCTACTTATTTTTCCATCAAATCTGAAACAAAAAGACTTATCGCGGTTGCCGCCGGCACGGCGATAATCGCGCCTAACACTCCAGCTAGTTTAAAGCCAATTAAGATTGCCACAATTGTTACTACTGGATTTAGCCCCACCGCTTTTTTCATAGTCAGCGGAATAACTACATGGCTCTCGATTTGTTGCGCAACTAGATACACCACGAAAGCCATCATCCCAACTGTTGGTGAAACTAAAAATCCCAAAATTATTCCGGGCACAGCTGAAATTATCGGCCCGACATATGGCACTACTTCTAAAATTCCGGCAAAAATTGCCAAAAGCAAAGGATATGGCACGCCTACCAAATATAATCCCACAAAATCTAAAATGAAAATTACAAGCATCAAAAACAATTGGCCGATCATCCATTTTCCAATTTTGCCCTCAATCCTGTCCGTGAGACTAGCCGCATATTCCTTCTTTTTTTCCGGCATGATAGAGACGATAAATTTTTTTATTCCGCTCTCTTCCATCACCATATAAAAAGCCATAGAAAAAACTACCACTACTGAAAGCAAGCCAGAAAAAACTCCCAACGTCTTGGAAAAAATATTTTTTGAAATATTTGAAAAACTGCTTTCTACATTATTAGCGACGCTTTGAACGATTCTATTTATGCCGGAATTTCCTGGAGAATTTATGGCATTTCCAAAGTCTCCAAAATATTGGGATGAATTTTTAGAAAAATCATTAAACTGGTTCACTATAGACGGCACCATGAAAGATATTATCAGCGCTATTGCCGAAAACAAAACTGCATAAAGTAGCATCGCGCCAACTGCTCTTGGAACTTTTTTCTTTTGAAGATAATCCACCGCCGGATCAATTGAAGCGGCAATTATGACTGCAATAAAAAGCAAAATAACAATATCGCGTACCAAAAACAAAAACCACAAACCCAAAAGAATCACAATCGTTTTTATAACTATATTCGTTGAAATTTCAACTTTTTTTGGTTCAATTTCCATGCTTTACATTTTTAGCTCTTTTATTAATTTTTCTGCATTTTTATGTGGCCCAATAACCGCTAAATTAAGCCTATCTAGGCGAAAAATATCTTTGGCTACTCTTAGTATATCACTTACACTGACTTTATCAATGAGAGCAAATTTTTCTTCCAAAGTTAAAATTTTTCCATAAGTTACTTCCTGATCAATGAAAAACATCGCCACTTCGTCTGATGATTCCATGCCCATAACCGATCGTCCTTTGACAAAATCCTTGGCTTTTTTGAGTTCTTTTTCACTTACTTTCTCCTGGGTTATTTTTTTATATTCTCCTAAAATAACTCGGATCGTTTCTCCCAAATTTTTATGTTCCACTCCTGCGCTAGTCGCAATATATCCAACATCTTCATAAGCTTCGCCTCCAGTTCGGACATAATATGCCAAGCCGCGCCTTTCCCGCACTTCCAAAAACATCCGACTAGACATTCCTCCGCCCAAAATAATTGAGAGAAGCGCTAGTGCGTAACGATCCTTATTGTTTCTATTATAAGCTCTGATTCCCAAAACTAAATGTGTTTGGTCGGTTTTTTTGAATTTGATTTTTACCTGCGGACTTTTTTGATTTTCTTTCACTTTGGAAATTTTTGCTTTTTTTCCGCTTGGCATTTTTGAAAAATATTTTTCAATTTCTCTGATTATTTTTTTCTCTTGAAAATTTCCCGCTACCGCCACAACCGTATCATCGGCTACATAAAACTTTTTCATATAATCAACAAAATCTTTTCGCTTGAATGAACTGACTGTTTTTTTATATCCCGCGATTTCCCGCCCCAAATTAGTTTTTGGATAAAGCATTTCCTCAAAAACATCTCCAACTTTTTGAATCGGCGTATCTTCATACATATTAATTTCCTGAATAATCGGGCCTTTTTCTTTTTCAATTTCTTTTTCTTCAAGCTTGGAATTGAGATAAATGTCAGCTATGACATCCAGCGCAATTTTAATATGTTTTTTATCAACTTTGGCATAATACATCGTCTTATCTTTGGAAGTAAACGCATTATATTCTCCGCCAATCGATTCTAATTCTTCAGAAATCGCCATCGCTGTCGGACGATTTTTTGTACCCTTAAAAAACATATGCTCAATGAAATGTGAAAGTCCGGCTTCTTTTTCTGTTTCGAATCGCGATCCGACGCCAATCATAACTAAAACTGCCACCGTTTGAGTTTCTTTCATTGGCGCAGTAATTATTCGAAGTTCATTTTTGAGAGTAGTTTTTTTGAATTTCATTTACCCTGTTAAATAAGATTTGAACCTTTTTTAAGATACAACTTATTTTTTATAATTTAATTATATTTTTATAATTCATCCTTGTTTTTTATTCAAATCTTAATTTTAAATTTTTATAAAAATTTAAAATTATTTAACAGGGTGAATTATTTTTTATTTCTATTTATTCTTATTAATCCTGAATATGGGATTATTTCTAGTCCTTTCTTCTCCAATTCGTCCAAAATTATATTCATTCCCAAAGAATCACTAGAAATATGTCCGGCGACAACTACATTGATATTAGCTTTCTCTGCTTCTTTCTTATGTTCTTCGCTCTGATGCATAGAAACAATTGTTCCTATCCCAGCGTTCGCCATAGCAGAATATATTTCCTTGGAACCTTCCGTCCCGCCCGTAAATTCTGAAACTGTCACTTTGCCACAGCGATTGCTAGCAGATCCCGAAAAAAGCATCGGTCCGGCGCCCTGCCTTTTTGCTTCTTGATATTCTGGAATTGAATTTATAACTTTCAAAACATCCTCAACATATTTCGGTTTGGCTTTTTCAATTTCTTTTGTCAAAAATTGCGCTGCCGAGTTATCTCCCGGGGTATGAATATTCATTAGATTTATTTTCATGAGCCTCGCTGCATCGACTGGCACAAAATGATTAATTGGATTTATACCTCTCGATACTTCGGATATTCTTTTATGAATAAGCTTTTCGGCAATGTTTATTGGCACTCCCAATTTTTCTATTAAATCAATTTGAAGATCCATCACCGCATCCAGATTGGCCAAGGTTTTTCCAATCGGATGATGATTGATTATGAGATCAACTCCGAGTTCTTTGGCCAGCATCACTCCGCCCATCGAAAGATCAATCCCGACCAGCGCTTTTTTTATATTCTTTACTCCTCCGGCATAATGAATTGCCGTATCCGCATAAGGATTGATTAATTTTTCTTTATCAAAATATTCCTTTTCTTCTTTTGGCAACTTTTCATAAATTTCCTTTTGGTGTTTTAGGTATTCTTTTATTTCTTTTTCACTTCGGAAATCGTTTTTTATCCCAATTTTAAGGGCTAAATCAAATATTTCTTGGATTGTCATAAAATTTATTTTTAACTGTTTATAGGCTAACCTTATCATATTCTCCAGGGTTTTTCAAGAAAAATTATCGGTTTTCAGTTGTATTAAAAAAAGATGAAAAGGTATATTACTACAATTGTATTGCTCATTATATTCACGATCATTATAATCGCTGTTTCGCGTTTTTATTTTTCAAAAAATAAAACAAATGATAATGCCATTCCGCTTCAGAATAATAACGCCAATTTAAACAATCAAACTAGCCATGATCCATTAAATTCCGCAATATTAAATATTCCGCTAGACAAAGCCCTTTCTAGAATTACTAAAAAACCTTTTGGCATATATGTTAGCCCTGGAAATTCTCCAGTAACGCCGGAAAAATTTACTGGCTATCATACCGGAACCGATTTTGAAACAACACCCGAAGAAGCGGATATCCCCGTAGAAATTCACGCGATTACTGATGGGAAAATTATAAATAAACTTTCTATTTCCGGCTATGGCGGAGTGATTTTGGAAAAAGCTGTTATTAATAATCAGCCGGTTATTATTCTTTACGGTCATGTTGACATTCGAGCGGAAAATTCTCGCATCAACATTGGCGATACAATTAAAAAAGGCGACTCAATCGCCATTCTTTCGCCTGGTTATAGCCCACAGTCCGGCGGCGAGCGAAAACATCTACATTTAGGAATAATTAAAGGTTCGACCGTTGACTATCGTGGTTATGCTCAAAATCAAAACGAGCTTTCAAGGTGGATTGACGCGGAAAGTATATTGGGGAAATAAAAAGTTTTAGTTTTTCAATTTTTCTTCAAAATATTTCGCCAATTCTGAAATTGCAATTCTTTCCTGTTTCATCGTATCTCGATCACGCACTGTCACGGCTTTGTCATTAAGCGAATCAAAATCCACTGTCACACAATAGGGCGTACCAATTTCATCTTGCCGGCGATAACGCTTGCCGATGTTGCCGTTGTCATCAAACTCGCACATATAATTCATTTTAAGTACATCAAAAATTTCTTTAGCTTTTTTGACAAGCTCCGGTTTATTCCTTAGAAGCGGAAACACGGCTATTTTGTATGGAGCCAAACTTGGCTTAATTTTCAATACGACCCTATCCTTTTCTTCAGTATAAGCATCAAGCAAAACTGCTAATACCGACCTATCTACTCCAAAAGTCGGTTCAATTACATGCGGATAAAATTTTTCTTTGGCTTCTGCATCTTCATATGGCGAATCTGGAAAATGGTTTTTTAAGTCAAAGTCAGTGCGATAGGCCAGTCCATATAACTCTGATTTGCCAAACGGATAATTGTATTCAATATCAATTGTTTTTTTAGAATAATGCGCTCTGTTTTGAGCTTCGCATTCGCATTCACCAAGATTTTCCTTTTTTAATCCAAGATTTTCTGTGCACCAAGACCACATCTCTTTCTGCCAATAATTAAATACGCTTTGCCACTCATTATCTTCCATCGGCTTTGGTATGAAATATTCAATTTCCATTTGTTCAAATTCTCTGGTTCTAAAAATAAAATTTCCCGGAGTTACTTCATTCCTAAAAGCTTTTCCAATTTGGGCTATGCCAAAAGGCAATTTTCTCCTAGTGGTATTTAAAACATTTTTAAAATCTACGAACATTGCCTGAGCTGTTTCCGGCCTGAAATATGCTACATTCGCCTTTTCTTCTGCAGGTCCAATAAAAGTTTTTAACATTAAGTTAAATTGCCTTGGTTCTGATAAATTTCCTTTACAATCTGGACATTTTATATTCTTATTAAATTTCTTATTTTTTTCATAATCAGAATCGATATGATCTGCTCTAAACCTTCTCTTGCATTTATCGCACTCTACTAGAGGATCAGAAAATTCCTTTAGATGGCCAGAGTTTTCCCAAACCTTAGTATTCATAATTAAAGAAGCATCAATGCCTACCATATCGTCTCTTTGCTGAACAAATCTTTTCCACCAAACATTTTTGATATTATTTTTCAATTCAACTCCGAGAGGCCCGAAGTCCCAAGAGTTGGCCAGCCCGCCATAAATTTCACTCCCCGGAAACACAAATCCCCTTCTTTTACAAAGCGAAACAATTTTTTCCATTTTACCCGCCGAAGAGGAGGGTAACTCATTTTTTTCTTTTGACATAAATTTATCTTAAAAAATTAATTAATTATAAATTTTTATAATTTATTTTTGCAGTAACGCTTTCATTTCTCTGTTAAAATTTAAAATTTCCTGCTGAATTACATTGATGATCATTTTCTCACTACTGCCCTGGATGTAATATCTTCCTTCTCTGGCCTGCTTCCCCCTATCTATATTATCAAAAATTGTTCTTTTTGGCGCATCTAAGTCGCTTTCATTATATTCAGTCCCATTTTCATTTTTAATTTTAGTGCTATCAAATACTGATTTGGCATTTACGGAATCTGCTAAAGTTTTCGCCGGTGGCTTTAAATATAGATTATGAATTTTGGTAAAAATATTAACCAACTTCGAATCTATTTGTTTATAAAAACTCTTAGGATCAATTTCGATTTCTTTCATATATTTCTGGATTGAATCGTATTCATCTCCATAGCTTTTTATCACACTGCTAAATCTCTTCTGATTTTGTCTTTTCTCCGGTTGTTCTCCAGAACTTTCTGCGATGGTTTCATTTTCAACAAAATTTAAATTGTGATCTTCGGTCTTATCTAATATTTTTTTCTGAATTTTCACAAAATTAAATATCATCTCCCAAATTTTTTGGCCGTTAATTTCTAATTTTGTCATGCCATGATTTCTGCAAAAATCCTTGAAAGATTCTATGTTTTTAATTTCTTCTGCAGAAATTTTTTCAATCACTTCTGGCGTAATTGAAGTATACTTATCCAACGCTTGTTTTGCCATATTTAAGTTGAAAATTGAAACCACACACCTTTCAAGCGATTCCGCTCTATCAATTGAAAAAGCGCGAAATTCTGTTGTATCAGTTTTATTGTCAAAAATTTTTTCACAATCGTTGCCCTTGGCCCTTATATTTGAATATCTGTTAACTTGATTCACTTCCTCTCCAGCATTTATTCCTCCAAGATCGGCCGCCACTAGAGAATTTTGAATAAAATTAGCATACCCGTCATTTTTGATTCCAAATTCTCCACCTAGAGTTATATGAAAACTTCTAGAGCCTTTTTCATAATCCGTATCTGCAAATGTATGTTCAAAATTCAAATCTACAAAATCTAAATCGCTTAAAAGCTTCATTTCCAAAAGTAAAAGATATGGATTATCTGTCGGTTTTGTAGCTATTTCATGAATAGCATCTCGCCCTTTGGCAATTCCGCTATAACAGGACAAAATTTCAATGTCTTTTTTATAATCGCTGGCGGTTCTTTTGCCATATCCTTCTGCAATAGATTTAGTTACTTCATATTCCATGCCAATAGAAGTCCGGAGTCCTTCTGGAATATTTTCTTTTTTATACAAATCAATAACTGTATTATATTTTATCAATTTTTCATAGACACTTTTCAAAATAGATTTGATGTCATTTTCCGTTTTAGCATAATAAGCCGTGTTTATTTCTCTGGCAATTAATAAAGTTAAAATCGTTTTGCCTTTTTCGCTGATTTCATTATCACTTACAAATTTTTTGAAAGTTTCCCCGATTGGAACCTCCTTGTCTACCATCTGGTCAAGAACTTCAAAATTACCCTTGCTTATTACCAGAGAAAATACCTCGCCTAACTGCAAAACGGTACTTCTTTCGCTTTCTCTTGTTATTTTGTCAACCGAACCTGAATAAAATTCTTTTAGCCTTTCACTATTTTCGGCTCCACCCAATATTGCCAAAGCAATGTTGGTTCCGAATTTTTTGAATGTCTGAATTACATCTTTATTAAGATAAGAAAAGCGTTTTTCATCTTCCAAAAACCATTCCTTTGTCCATGGGATAGGCTGAGTTATAAGTCCACGATCTTTCTCAATTTCTATAAGCGTTTCATTTTCCGCCAAATAATCACAGAAATTTCCCTTAGTAATAGGGAAATTTTCTATATCCTTTTCGTCAAACAGACCATTTTCAAGGCAAACTTTGAAAGCTGGAAGATATAGTGATTGACCGCTTGAATTGTGAATAATATTTTTTAAATTATTTGTTAGAAGATACTTATCAATATCACTTTTAAATATTTCTGTTAATTCTGCCGACTGTTTTTCATTAATTTCCCCAAGACAAGCAAATTTATCATACATAAAAATATTACTTTCGTAGTGATTTTTATTGTCTAGGATGCCCAGCTGTTTTGCCCTAGAAAAAGATTCTGAATCATTACACCAACCTATCAATGATTTGACTTGTTCGTTTTCTGCAACTCCATAATTCCAGTTGATTGCTTCCCGCAAAATACCTAAATCATTATTATCTAATGCAAATTGCAAAAATTTTTCGTCTTTCAATATGCAGGAAATTGATCCATATTTATAAACATTCAAATTATATTCTTCTGTCTGCTTACTTAATTCGCCTCCTAAAATACCAAGCTGTTTTGCTTTGGAAAAATTTTCTTGGTCATTATACCAGCCGGCTATAGATTTATAATTTTCGTCTTCTAAATCTCCGAATTTTGATTTAATTGCTTTTTCTAAAATTCCTAGATCGCCGTTATCTAATGCAAATTGTAAAAACTTTTCATCCTTGAATATATTAGCAATTGCATCATAATTGTATATATTTGAAGAATATTCTCTGGTCTGGTCATCTATTTCTCCGCCTAAAATTCCAAGCGATATTGCTTTTTCAAAAATTTTAGGATTTTCATACCATTTTTTTATAAATGGTATTTTTGAATTAGTATATCCGTAAGAAATAGCTTTCAGCACATCAAAGCCGGTTTTTTTATGCAAATTAGCCAGCCAATAAATAAATCCTGGTTCATATTTTTTTGATAGAAAGAATAGGTTTTCTATCTTCTTCTTTTTATTACTATTTCCAATGTTTCCTTCTAAATCTTTTTCGGCGATTATTCTTGATTCAAACTTTGGATCGATTCTATTTTTCAATATGCTGATTACAATTTCTGATAGATGATTCAAATCCTTAACTTCAAAATTATTCTTGATAAACTTTACAAAATCAGGCCGGGAAGATAAAAATTTCAGATAAGCTGCCATTTCATGAATCCCTGCTAAACCTGAAATAGAGACCTTCAAATCATTTTCAAGTTTAAAATCCTTCGCTATTTCTTCCAAGAATGGCATTTTTTCTTTCAGATATTCGAGTGTTGATTTTTTTCTTAATCTTCCCTCGCTTCCATGCGTTAGGGGAAATCCGTCGGAGGCATACAATAAATATGAAATAATTTCCGATGAACTACTGAATTTTAAATTGTTGTCTTCAATAAATTTATTATTTATCTCGGTTTCTTCGATTTTTTTTCTCCCGTTTTTTACTAAATCGGCAAAGTAGGTAAATTCAGTAATATTTAATTCGGATCTGTTTTCCCCCTTTACTAAATTTATTTTATTCAAAATATCTACAGCATATTTAGCATCTTCTAAATCTAAATTTCGCAATGATTCACAAAGATATGGATTTCTTAGGATATAATTCGACACAGAATCCCTAAACCAAGTCGTTTTAAAAAATGCTTGTTTTTTTAATTTTTTTGTTTTTTCAACTGCCGATAAAACAACATTCAAAAAATCATCGCCAAGATTCTGGATAACTTCACAATAATCAGCCACTTCGTCTGCATACAAAAGATCATTTTCCTTAAGATTCTCCGATGCAGATAAAACCTTTTCAAAAATATCAATATTCTTTATCCTATCAAAAAAATCATCATTTAGACGATACAGCACGACTCCGCATTCAAGCAACCGACTGACGATATAGGCTTCTTTTTCTGATTTTATTTTACTTCTAACTTCAAAAGCGCTCTCCAGTGTCTTAATATCTGGTTTTTTATTTCGCTCCTTAATTTTTTGAAACAATAAATTAAAACATTCATCCTTTTCAATAATTTCGTCTATTGCCTGAAAAAACTCTTCGGAAAAATTATTCCCCTCTGATTTTATTTTGATTGAATAGCCCATTTCTAGAGCTTGAAACATCTCTTCTAATACAGGATATTTAGAAATATCTAAATTTTTATTTTCCAAACCTGTTTTTAAAATATCTATGATATATTGGTTATTTTCTTCATTAGCTAAATCCATTAACTCTTCCCAATTATCAATTGGACATTTTTTAGGATATTCCATAGGCTTTGGCAATTTGAATTTTTCTGGCACTCTCAAAACTGCATCGACTTCTTCTCTCTTCCGATGCATTTCAGACAATAATTCACTCTCAAAACCAGCCGGATCTGCTTGAAAATCGGATGTTATTTTTTCTTTTTTCAACTCTTCTTTTCCGATAAGAGAATTATTTTTAGTAAAAATATTTCCTTCAAAAGACATATGGTTAAAATTAAAAACCTCCTTCCAACAACTCAAAGACACTGTGTCTTCCAATTGCTAGAACGAGGTTTAAAATACTCGCGGTTCCATCTAGCTTCCTGCCTCCTCGGCAGACAACTTATTCTTATTTGATTGTCTTTCAGGATCCAATCCCTGAAAGTTTTCTTTGCTTTAATACTATATAATTTAGAGGGTTTAGTCAATTTTAGATGAAATAAACTTAAATCTCGGCACTTTTTTGCCCCCAACTTTCACTTTTTCCAAAAACATCTTTTTTGGCCGAATCCAAAGGGATTTTCTAGCGAAGTTTTTATTCAGCGAATAATAAACCACAAATTCTTCCAGTGTTTCGCTGTACCTGGTCGTGCCGATCACTTCATAAAATTTATTTTTATAATGCAAATATCTCCCTAGCTTCATATTTTTATTTCTTAACATTTTATTACGTTTCGTATTTCGTTTATTTCGTAGTTCGTAAAACTATTTTTCTTCTTATTAAACTGCCTTTTGGCAAAATTTTATCAAACTCAAAATAATATAATTTTTCATGTCCACCGTGCGCTTCTTGGACTTCTTCTTTTTTGTGGTTTAATATTTTCACAATTTTTACCGGAATATTTTTCTCTGGTGTTATAGCTTCAAT
The DNA here is from genome assembly GCA_022709735.1 of Patescibacteria group bacterium. Lineage (GTDB taxonomy): Bacteria > Patescibacteriota > Minisyncoccia > Moranbacterales > UBA2206 > UBA2206. The sequence continues at coordinate 55,721 of JAKLIG010000004.1, forward strand.
TTTGTCATTTTTGAAAACAGCGTTATGGATTTTCAAAATATTTAATTTATTTTGGACAGATTTAAAATCTGTCCCTACATTATTATTTAAAACTTCCCCGACAAATTCCCAGCTTCCTTTCTTCATTTTACCGCCAAAATTATGCGGAGGCTCGTCCCCCAAAAGAAACCCTGTCCAATATCCGCGGTTGGTAAGATTATCCAATTCTTTTTTTTGCTCTAAGATTATTTTTCTAATTTCCCCTTTTGATTTTTTCTGTGCTATCGCATCAATTACTTTTCGATAAGCGCGCGTTGCAACCGCTACATAATAGGCGCTCTTCGCCCGCCCTTCAATCTTGAAGCTGGTAACGCCCGCTTTGATTAGCTCATCAATATACTCAATCAAATTCATATCAAAACTATTGAAAAAATATGTCCCGTGCCGATCTTCTTCGATATCCATCTCGTATTTATTCAGCTTCTCTTTTATTCTTACTTCTTTATTCTTACTTCCTACTTCTTCATATTCCCACCGGCAAGGTTGGGTGCAATCGCCAAGATTAGCACTACGATTGTTCATCCATTTCGAAAGAATGCACCGCCCCGAATAGCTCATGCACATTGCGCCGTGGATAAAATATTCAAGCTCGATATCTTTGACTTTTTTCCTGATTTCTTTTATTTCAGAAAGACTAACTTCCCGCGCTAAAATTATTCTTTTGACTCCCGTGTCTCGCCAAAATTTCACCGCTTCAAAATTAGTGGCATTGGCTTGCGTCGAAAGATGAATGTCGGTTTTTGGCAGATATTTTTTCACTAAATTTATTATCCCCGGATCACTTACAATTACTGCATTGACACCAACTTTGCTTAAGAATTTTAAATGCTTTTTAACTTTTTCCAAATGTTGATTATGCGCATAAATATTGAGCGTCACATAAATTTTTTTGCCAAGATTATGAGCATATTCAACCGCCTCTAGAATATCTTTTTCGCTAAATTCATTAATTCGCACCCGAAGCGAAAAATCCGGCACACCCAAATACACCGCGCCCGCGCCATATTGAAAAGCGTATTTCATTTTAGAAAAACTCCCTGCTGGTGATAACAATTCTACTTTTTTCATAAATTTATCTTTTTGCTTTCGATTCTTTGTGTCATCCCGAACTTGTTTCGGGATCTCATTAGATGCTGAAACAAGTTCAGCATGACAATTAGTTTTCCCGAAGCGCCCCCATTAAATCTGCATAAAACTTCAAATTATGAATAGAAGCCAGTCTCATTCCTAGCGGTTCTTTGGAAGAAAAAAGATGATGCAAATATGCCCTTGTGTGATGCGCGCAAAGTTCACAATCACAATTTTCCGAAATTGGCGAAAAATCATCTTTGAATTTTCCGTTGTTTATATTAATTGTTTCATAAAAAGTATTTTTTTGAAAATTGAAAATTGAAAATTGAAAATTGCTTTTTCGAAGAAAAAGTCTCCCATGTCTTCCTTCCCTCGTCGGGATAACGCAATCAAACATATCCCAACCGTATGAAAAACATTTTACAATATCTTCCGGCGTCCCAACTCCTAGCGCAAAACGAAGAGAATTCTCCGGAATGAAACCGGCAGTTTCCCGAACCACTTCTTCCATAATTTTTCCTTCCGCATCAATATGCCGAGCCCCAAATCCATATCCATCGAAACCAATTTTTACCAATTCTTCTGTGCAATGTTTTCTAAGATCCAAGTATTCTCCGCCTTGAATAACTCCAAATATAAGTGGCCTATCTTCATTGGATATTTTTCTTTTTTTAATTTGCTTTTCATATTCAACTTTGCATCGCTTTGCCCAGGAAATCGTTCGCTCAACCGCCGATGCAATTTTCTCTCGCGAATAATCATTGGGTGGCGGATCATCCAAACATACCATCATATCCACTCCCAAATTAAATTGAATTTGAATCGATTTTTCTGGAGTCAAAATATGTTTTGAGCCGTCAGCTGGAGAGCGGAAAATAACTTCCTCGTCGGTAATTTTTCCAAGTTTCGGATTTTTGTGAATCAATGAAAAAACCTGATATCCTCCAGAATCCGAAAGCAAGGGAAGCGGCCAATTCATAAATTTATGTGCATCGCCTGCTTCTTTTATAATTTTCATCCCCGGATTCAGGTACAAATGATAAGTATTAATAAGTATTGCTTCCAGGCCAATTTTTTTATCCAAAATTTCATTGTCAATTGAACGCACGAATCCGCGCGTCGCGTCCGGCATAAAAAACGGAGTCTTAATTTCTCCGTTTTTGAGCTTTATTATTCCAACTCTTCCATTTTCCCCGCCTCGTGTCGACAAGCGATTGTCTTCGCGAGTCGAGGCAGGCCTTTTTGATTTTATCTCAAACATTTTTATTTCATTACTCGATCCCCATCTTTTATAGAACTATCCTCTGGAAGATCAGTGCCTTTCCCCTCATAAATTGCCGAGAGATCTGCTCCAGTGAAAAGATCTTTCGCAGTTATAGTTGTTTTTCCTAAAAGTCCAACTTCTTTTCCTACTTGATTCGGTGCAGGTTTTATTTTTACTTGAAAAGCCACTTCAGGAGAATCAGAGAGAAGGCCAGTCCCCGACTTCATATTTCCGATAGTCCAAGAAATTGCGTTAGTTCTCGAATTATATTCAACTTTCGCATCTTCTGGAAAAATTTTTCCGGTCATTTGAGCGTTAGTCGGAAGAACAGCTGAAACCAAAGCACTGGAAACATCATTAGAAACATTTTTCACTTTCCAATGAATTGTGTAGGTTGTTTCTTCTCCGACTTTCGGTGGAATCGGCCCAGAATTAGAAATATTTTTGTCATTATAATAGCCCTTTGTATCAATAACTAATTTAGAATTAACTTTCATATTAATCTCATTGCTAGAAATAATTTTATTCATAGAAATAGGCGTTGGCACATCCGGACTATCTATTTTGGCTATACTCTTAATTATAAAATTTTTATCATCTTCCTTTCCGATTGGGAAAATATCATTTACTTTTATAAAAAAGAATATTTTCCCTTCCTGATTCGCTTCTAAATTTTCTAGTTCTTTTATATCGGAAGCTTTCCAGGTAATAGTTTTGCTATCTATATCGAAACTCCCTTTTTCAAGCTTAAGTGTTCCATAATCCAAAACGGGACTATCTATTTTTTCCGTAATAATTACATCTCGAAGCCCGATGCTACCAGAATTTTTATAAGCTATTTCAATTTCTAATGTATCATTAGCATTTACATTGAGATTTTTTTGCTTATTAACTGTTTGAGCTATCGTCAAAGGAGAAAAAACCATTTTAGTATCAACACTTTCAGAATTATATGCTACAAATTCTTTTTCCTCCATTGCTCCGATGGTTACCTTTGCTTTTTTAATATTATCCCTTTCTCCTTCTAGTTTTCCACTCGCAACTATTTTTCCACTCTGTCCTCCACTTAAGATTCCAATATCCCAGATATTATTATCCTTAGATGTCTTGGGACTGGAATTAGAAAAAGTGAATTGATCAGGATATTCTATTTTAACTGTTAAATTATTTATTGGTTCTGTTCCATCATTTTTATAATTAATTTGATAGTCCACGGCATCGCCGTTAGAAGCATTTTGCGGAGCTAAAATTTCCAAAGTAACCGGAGCAGAAACAACATTTATTCCTAATTGATTATTAGCTTGGAATTCACTGGAATATCCGGAAGGATTATACGAAAGAGTTGCTTTGAGATAAATAAGCGCTCCTTTGGGGCTATAAGTTTTTCCATTAAAAACAACTTTCCCCTCGCTTTTGCCCTTTATTGTTCCAATATTAAAGCTTCCGGAGGTAAGACTTTCCGCTTTGAAATCAGGATTATTTTCCGGCTTGAAATTTTCCGGATAATTTATTTTTAAAACCGCATTTTTTATCGTGAGCCGATTTTCATTTTTATACTTTATTTCATAAGTCAAAAGTTTTCCACTGTTTGCCTGACTGGGGCCGACAATTTCAATTGTGGCGTTTCCCGCTTGAAAAATCATTTGGCGAACTAGCATAAAAACCGCCATCGCAATGATTATGCCAAGAACAACAAAAAAAGCAATTACGCCTTTTTTTATCGCTTTCTTTTCTCCTTGCCCTAATCCTTTCTTTTCTGCCCATAAATCCTCGGCGCTTTTTTCTGCCCCGTCTGCATTTTTGGCTCCTGCTGGATCATATTGGCTAATTTCATGTTCCGACAAATGCTCCGGCAAATCCTTTTTGTATAATTTATTTTTAATATCGTCTAATGACATGATTGTTTTAGATATTTTATTATTTGTTTTACCCTCTTATAATACTAAATTTTGCGATTTTTATCAACTTACCCCACCACCCACCTCACCGCTTCCATCGCGATAATTTTCGGGTTGCGAAGATTTTGGCTTTCCGTTTTTATTTTTCCAAGATTTTCAATTTTATTATCCAAGAAAATTCGGATTAGTTTCACCGCTTCGTCAGTTATCCGAATTTTGTTATTTTGCATTCTCGCGCAAGCCGGGCAAATTATTCCGCCTCTTTCCGCATTGAAATAATTTTCTCCCGCCACCAATTTTTTGGCGCATTTGGCGCATTTTTTTGTCTCCATCTCATAGCCCAAATTTTGAAGAAGCTTGAAAACAAAACCCAAAGTCAGGATATCAAATTTCAAATTGCTCTCCTTTGTTTCTTTTGTTATCTTTTCCATCGCTATGAGATAGTTCAAGAGAAGCTGAAAAGTTTTTTCATCTTTTTCCTCTTGCGTCACCAAACGATTGAAAATTTTCAACGCTCCGAAAACTTTTTCCAAAGCAGAAATATTTTCTTTTATAGCAAAAAAAAGCTCAATTGGAATTGCACCGGTAATATTGCCCCGCCCTTTGCCTTTGGCCAAAAAAATTTCGCAGTATGTGATTGGCTCTAAATTTCCGGCAAGTTTCGCATTGGGTTTTTTGACTCCGATCGCCCGCGCCAAAATCCGTCCGGCTTCCAAGGTATAAACCACATAAACCCGGTCAGTTTCGCCGGTGTCTATTTTATTCAAAATTATCGCATTATATTTATATTCCATAACTTCATTCTACTATTTTCCTTGGAAAATAAAAAGACGCCCAGTGCAGTTGCAAAAAGAGCGTCTTTTGTTTTTCTTAAAAAACAACCTACTGAGATCAGACGAGCCGGCAGATTTCCCGCCAAAGTTTTTCCAGAACTAATGGCTTCTCCAGAAAAACATCAAATCCAACATCAATGCATTCGTCCTCATGTTGCGGTATTCCCGAAATGCACACCGTTTTAATCGCCGGACTAATTTCTTTCGCATAGTTGAACAAATCAATCCCCGTTAATATCGGCATATTGAAATCAGTTATCAAAATATCACAACTCCTTCCGCCGTTATTAAGAAACGAGAGAGCATTTACGGGCTTACTGAAAGTATGAACATCAGCTCCTTTTCTTCCTGCTAAAAAATTTTTCAAAAGATTAAGGATTTTTTGTTCGTCATCAACCACACAAATTGTCAGATTTTGTTTCTTCATTTCTTTCTCCTTTTTCCTTCGGTTTTTGTTAAGCAGTTATAATTTTATTGACTGCCGCTTCTAGTTCTTTGAAATTCAATATTCTCAAAACATTCTCATTCGTATTAATTTCGTCATTTTTTGATATCAAGATAATTTTGATGTCTGGCTTAATTTCTTTAACCTTTTCAATTAACTTGTAAGCTTTAATTTTGGTTTTATCTATATCCACAACCAAAAGATCAATTTGTGGTTTATTTTTAATGAAATTCAGAGCTTCTTTGGAATTTAGAAAACAATATACTTCAAGCCCTAAATCCTCTAAAAAAAGAACGGTTATAGATAACGATAAGCCATCACTGTCCACAACGACAGCTTTTTTCTTTTCCATAATGCCCCCTTATATATTATTAAAGTTTAATAACTTTGTTTTTTAAAAAAACAAAAACCTAGCGTTCTAGGCTTCTCAATATTTAAGCATACAATTAAATTCTAGTCAAATTAAAGAGGCTTTTTTATTTTTTTTCGGAGGAAATATAGAAAAGCAAAATGCAAAACAATTGCAATAATTATTGAGCCATACAGAAACCATTCAAACTCCCGACATTTGTCAAAATAGTACCAGAATGCCACCGCCAGAATTGTCCAAAGCAACGCAATTTTCCAACCGTATTCTTCGCGCTTATAATTTTTTCTGGCGTCCAGCACAAAAATAATTGCAAAAATCACAAGTACTAAAATCCAAACCCATTTCGGCCAGCTTTGACATCGGTTTTCCAATCCGGCAATTTTTTCATTTTCGCCAGCTTGATTTTCTGCTCCTGCCACTCCGGAAACAACTCTGCCTTCTTCGGACAAAATTTCACTTTCCGTTGTGGCAGTTGTCCCGCCTTCGGCTATTTCTGATTCAATTTTAAAATCGATATCGAAATTTGTTTCCAACCCTTGGTATTCATTGCCAGCATCCTCGTCAAATTTTATTTTAATTTTATACCGCTCACTTTCTTCTGTCTCCAGTCTATCTACATAAAGTTCTTCTTCATCCGCTTCTTCCAGCGTCCAGCGATCACCTTCACCGCCGATTCGATAATTATCGTCTGAATCACGAATAACATATAATTTCAATTTTTTTGCTAATTTTTTGTCGCCATTAACATCGAAGGTAAAATATAAATTAGTATCGTCTGTCGTGCTTTCATTTTCCACCCTAATTGTTTTTGACTGTTCCCAGCCGGGATAAATATTGCTTTCATCAAAAATATCATCGCCATCAACATTCTCTCCGCTTAAAAATTCCACATCAATCTCATCATCCGCCAGCGCAAAATTTGCCGGCACAATCAGAAAGATTGCTCCTAAAAAAATTACCGCTAAATTTTTGATAAAATATTTTTTCATTATTTCCTCTATTTAAGAATTTATACTTTTAAAACATTCTGCTCCTTGATTTTATTTTTCATCCTTGCCTGCCGATGAGGCAGGTTCTTTTTTTGCAGATTTATCGTCAGACTTTTCTTCTTCTTTTTTGCTTTCCTCTTTCTTTTTTTCTTCCTTTTTCTCCTCATCTTTCTTTTCTTCCGCTTTTACTTCTTCTTTTTTATTTTCCTCTATTTTAGCATCTTCCTTTTTTTCGTCATCTTTTTTTATTTCTTCTTTGTCTTTGACTCCTTTATCTTCTTTGATTCCCTCTGTTTTTGCTTCCTCTTTCTTTATTTCTTCCTGCGTCCCGCTTTTATCTTCTTTGGTTTTATTTTCCTCAATTTTAGTTTCTTCTTTTATTTCAGAAACAACTTCTTCTTTTTCTTCTTTGGGCTCCTCTTCTTTCTTATTTTCTTCGGAAATATTTTCTTCTACTTCTGCTGTTTCGCTAATTCCTTCTTTTGAATCATTTTGTGAATCATCTCCAGCTTGCTGGTCATCTAAAACTTCCTCGCTAGAATTTGCTTCGGTCCCACCAGTTTCACTTACACTGTCAGAAACAGAATTATCATCATTCGAAATAGTGCCGTCAGTAGTATTATCGCTGGCGATATCTTCAACTGGAACTTCCGGATTTTCAACTATTTCGTCTGCTACCAGAACAACTTCTTCTATTTTTTCTTCTTTCAAAAGACCTAGGGATTTCAAAAAACTTTCTTTGCAAATCGGTTTTCCATCCTTGAAGCAAGCCTCTTTGTAATATTTTTGCATATCATCCAGATCATTGCTCGAATTATTTTTTTCTCCCGGCGTCGGCACTGGATCTACCCAATTGCCAACACCATCTGGAATTCTCGCGTATGATTTTCCTTGCACCGCATTTGAATAATCATGACTATCAATTAAATTTCCCGCACTGTCATAAAGCTGAACTTCATCATCGCCGGTATTATTCAGATAAAAATCGGCATAATTTTCAATTACTAAAAATCGATTAGATGAAGGATTGATTGTCGTGCTCCCCGTGTCACTGTGCGCTGAATCAATAAGTCTTCGATGAGAGGCTGGTCCTTGATTATCAGTGATAAACCAATTATTAACATTTACTGGTTCTGTCCCATAATTATAGATTTCCACCATTTCATCAAGTCCTACTGCTGGATATGGCACAAATTCATTGAGAACTATCATATAAGAAATTTCAAATTCGTCGCTCTCCTCGGAAGCAGTAAGCGAATGCGAATCGGTTGCCGTTATTTTTACCTTGCAACTGTCAGAAATATCTGTTGGCACTGTCCAAGAATAGCTTCCGTCATTATCTGTTCCAGTTGCAATATTCGTCCACGGATCACTATCGCAAGCATAATCAATATCAATTAACATTCCTGCGGTCGCCGAAGGATCAGCAGATGAAGCTGTCCAAGTTATATTGTGCGATGATCCAACTTGCCATTCATCCCCCAAAGATGGGCTGGAAATTGAGATTACGGGCGGAACCCAATATCCAAATGTGAAAATATTTCCATCTGAAATTGCGTTACTAGTATAAAAAGAATTTGTCCCAGAAACTTTAGTCATTCCAATAGCAAGAAAAAACATAGCCAAAAATATTCCCAGTCTCCCGACTAATTTTTTGATTCTGGCATTAATCTTTGATTTATATCTTTTCTTCTTCATTTTTTTCTTCTTTATTATTCAAAGTCTCTTCTCTTTTTTTTATTCTTTTTCGATAATCAATTTTTTTCAAAACTTCTTTTTTTATCTTTTGCGCTTCATCATAAATTATTATTATCGCTGGAATAATTATAATAAGAATTAAGCCTTGCACAGTCCTAGCATAACTTACTGGATATCCTAAAAACGGAATAACTAGAAAAGTTTTTCCAACAATACCTACATCCGTAAATTTCTCGCCATCCGATCCATCGTTAGCATCACCTTTGGTTTCAAAAGCTATTTTTCCACCCATTTCTTCTTTAGAAATAATCCGATGAGTTATTGTTGTTTTGGAATCTTTGGTTCTTCGCGTAACAATATCACCAACATTATAATCACTCATGGGTTTTACGAAAATCAAACTGCCAGTATGAATTGCTGGGGACATTGATCCTGTTTGCACAGTATAAATCTTATAATTTCCAGGAAATGGAACAAAAGAAAAAACTACAAAAATTCCAATTACAACTAAACAAAGCAGGACTGTATTGATTATTGTTTTAAATATTTTACCCATCATAATTTAGCTTTTATATTCCTCCCTCTACTCACCCCGCAGTTTTCTGCGGAGTGAAAAAAGATTGGACTAGAACTGTGAAGCGTCTTGGTGTAATTCCCAAGAAAAAGTAGCTACAACAGTCTTTCCTTGCATATCGTTGCCTGTGAGAGGATCAATTTGAGCATTAGCCCAAAGTGTCGCAGTAGTTCCAGCAGCAATTCCGTCATTAATTGTTCCTGAAGTTATTCTAATTTTTCCAGCTGCTAAGTCTTTCAGTGTAACTTTTCCATCCATATCCCTATCCATTCCACCTCCAGCACCTGTTGGAAGACCGTTAGCTGGTCCTGCAGGACCATAGAAATATGATCCATCTAGACCATTGTAAATACCATATTCTAGATCACCAGCAGTATAATTAGGAACATCAAATCTCACTGATCCAGGACCAGTTTTGTCTTTTCCAAATCTTAAGGAGTTAGCAATGCTTGTTGGATAAACAATGTATTGTGCTAAATCGGTATCGCCAGTCAAAGTCACTGTCAGATCCAAATGATTAGCATTCAATGTTCCGTCATTGTTCACTTGAATTGTTTGTTCAGGAAGAATATCCCCAGGAGCTAAATTGGCTCCACCATAAGAAGCAGTGATGCTTTTAGCAAAGCTTTCATCTCCATCGGCTACTTGCAGATCCAAAGTTCCTGTTCCGAAAGTATTGTCATTGCTTACAGCTGAAGAGCTGAAGTATGAATATGTTGCTCCTCCCGCAATTGCAGCTACAGCTACAATTACCACGAGGCTTAATAGAATTTTTTTCATATTATTTTATTAATTATTATTAATTAATTTTTGGCATTTAGGGTAGCCTATTCACCCTCGACCGTTATTAGCTTTTTTATTTTTCAAAATTCAAACCCTCCTCCTTTTCGGGTCCCTCCAAGGCGGAGGGATTAAATTGCTAGAAATATAAAAAGCCAATCGCTAATTGCCACAACTTAATATGACAGCCAGCGATTGGCCTTCAAAAACTGAAATACTCTTTTTATTCCAAAAGAATAGTTTCATCACCCGTATTTCAATTCCGCAACCCTCCATCGCAGAACTTTTAATTATATTTGTTTCTTGCCTTCAATTTTATCAATGCTACATCAATAGTCAAGCGTAAGTTATCCACACATTTTGGCTTGACAAAGGGAAAATTCGGTGGTTTAATATTTTTTGCCAAATCAAAAACTCCAACTAGTGGAGTTTTTTGTTTTTGTTCCCTAATATTCTAGGGAAAGGCAAGGAATCTAGCCTTTAATTTTTTTGTTCCCCTTTTTGTATTTATTTTTGTTTTTTACTCTATATATTAAATCAATTTTTTTTCATTTCATAAAGCAGATATATCTTGTCGTAAGCAACCGCCAGAAAAGAAATCGGGAGAAGGACGAGAGACCCGAGAAGCAGTAACACTGAAACTAAGGATAAGCTATCTGACGCTTCCGGCCAGATTTTGGATGGGTCGATTCTGACATTGCTTTTGCTTTCTATTTTAGAATTTTCCGCTTTTTGCGATTTTACCGACAAAACTTGCGGGATAATTTTCGTGCTTTCTTGGAGTAATTCCGATCCTTTTTGGAAAATAAAATTTTCGCCTTCTTTGGAAGCCACCATTGCTCCGGCTCTTGTCCCAAATTCTTGGATTGCGATAAGCGACATGTCCCCTTTTATTTCTCCAGCGCCAAACGCCACGCCAATTTCTTTGTAATTAGGATTCAAAATATTTTTTCGGTGAGTCGGGCTTTTCATCCAGGCCGCTTGCTGCTCTTCTGCAGATTCATAATTTATCGCTAAATTTTCTCCGGCATATTTATAATCATAATTTTCTTTTTCAAACCAAGACCAAGGAGTTTTTCCAGTTGGCGAAGTATGGGCAAAATAATTATTATCAATCATGTCATTTAATTTGTCGCCGGCAACTCGCATCAGGGTGTCGCTTTGGATAAGCGGTTCCAGTCCTTCTTTTTCGCGGGCAATGTTGACTAGTTTTATGACTTTGTCCGGCGTAATTTCACTGGCAATAATCGGAGCGGCAAAAATAAAAAACATAACTGCAATTGCCACAGTTTCCACAAAAAATTCCTCTATTAATTTGATTTTTAGTTTTTTAATCATATCTATCCTTTACGAACTACGAAATTAATACTAAATACGAAAGTACGAAAAGGGAGTTTGGATGTTTCGTATTTCGCTCATTTCGTATTTCGTAAAATAAAAAAAGCGGGCTTTTCACCCGATTTCTAATGTATTCGTGGCTTTCCTAAGCCACTTACATACCTATTATAGCAGATTTTTCGCCTCTTGGCAAGGCGTCAGAGAAAAATCAAGGGCGGTTGTGCCTCGACACGAAACCGCCCCCTTAATAAAATATCATTTTTTTAAAAATCCTTTCAGTCCAAAATAAGCAAATACAGTGCCTAAAATTGCTGGTGCTAACCAAATACAAATGGCCAATGGAATAACAGCAGGCGCATTCCATTTTTTCAATTCGAAAATTATATTGCAGTAGAAAAAATCTCCTATTTTTTCGCTAACTGCAAAATCGAAAAGCATGGCCAGCAATCCAGCAGAAGCTAAACCAGCGCCAAAAGAAGCTTCTATTGCCCTTAAAAAACGTGCAAAAGTAATTTTTTCTTCCATTTTTCCTCTCCCAATTTAAGAAAGTTATATTTTTCGAATCCCTATTTCTATTTTTTTTCCGTCAATCTCAAAAGTTTTTTTAAGATCAACTTCGGAGATTTCGCCAGAAGATAATATTTCATTCGCCAAAGTTTCTTTGGTGATTAATTTTTTAAGTTCCAAGTTGTTAAAGATCTCTGATTCGCCACTATAAGTTATTCTGATTCGATTGTCAACTTCATACCCCGCTTCTTTTCGCATTTCTTGAATAAAACGAACGACCTCTCGCGCCTGGCCTTCAAGTTTGAGTCCAGGAGTAATTTCAGTCTTAAGCTTAACCTCTTCTTCTTGTTTTTTATCAAAAATTACTTCCTTAACATTTAATTCTTCTTTTATAATATTTCTTAACTCCTCGCTTAATTCTTGCTTCTTAATTCTTACTTCTTGCAAAGGCTGTCTCACTTTTATTCCCGCTTTGGCGCGAAGCTGCAAACCTTCGCTGATTATCGCGCGAACATTTGCCATTTCTTCATTTAACTTTTCATCAATCATTTTTTCATCTGCCAGAGGGAAATTCTCCAAATGTACGGAACAAAAATTGTCATCCCGAACTTGTTTCGGGATCTCCTCAGAAGATGCTGAAACAAGTTCAGCATGACAACCCGAGAGGTTCCTCCAAATTTCTTCCGCGACAAACGGCGTAAACGGCGCCATTGATTTCGCTAAAGTTATCAAAACATAATACAAAGTTTCATAAGCTTCGTTTTTGTCAGTATCATTTTCTGATTTCCAAAATCTCTTTCGGCTTCGGCGAATGTACCAATTAGAAAGATTGTCGATGAATTTGGGAAAACATCTGGCCGCGCGCGTGAGCTCATAATTTTCCATATTTGCATTTATCTCCTTAATGAGCATATTTAATTCTGAAATTATCCATCGATCCAATAGATTATTTCGACTTTCGACTTTCGACTTTCGACTTTCAAACTTATCTATATTTGCATAGAGAATAAAAAAAGAATACGAATTCCAAAGCATACGAAACATTCCGCGCACAAGATCAGCTAAATCCGATTCCTTGAAATTCAAGTTTTCTGCCTGCATCACACTTGAAGAAGTCAGATAAAATCTCAAGGCATCTGCGCCGTATTTTTCCAAAACATAATTCGGGTCAGGATAATTTTTGAGCCTTTTGGCCATTTTCTTTCCGTCTTCGGCCAAAACTATTCCGTTGACCACAACATTATTATAGGCTCTGGAACTTTTTATTCCCGTAGAAATAAGATGCAAATAATAAAACCAGCAACGAGTTTGATCAACTCCTTCAGCGATAAATTCCGCCGGAAATCCCTTTTCAAAAACTTCTTTATTTTCAAACGGATAGTGAATTTGGGCGTAGGGCATTGAACCGCTATCAAACCAGGTGTCCAAAACATCCGGAATTCTTTTCATCTCGCCTCCACATTTGCATTTAAAAGTTATCTTATCCACAACATGCTTGTGAATATCAGAAATTTTCTCTCCACTTAATTCTTCTAATTTCTTAACTGAACCGATAACTTTTATCTCTCCGCAATCGCATTTCCAAATCGGCATAACGGATGCCCAAAATCTTTGCCGAGAGATCGACCAATCACGGGCTGATTCCAGCCAATTGCCAAATCTTCCATTTTTAATATGTGCAGGCGACCAATTTATTTTTTCTGCGTTTTTCAAAAGATCTTTTTTTATTTTTTCAACATTCACAAACCAAGAAGAAGTGGCATAATTTATTAGCGGTGTTTCACAGCGCCAGCAATGAGGATAGGAATGCTCGTATTTTTCCTTGGCAAAAAGTAAATTCTTTTTCGCTAAATATTTTATTATTTCCACATCTGTCTTTTGTGTGTCATTTTCCGGTTTCACATGCATTCCGGAAAAATCTTCCGCTTCCGGTCGGATTATTCCATCCATTCCAACATGCTGAATAAAAGGCAACTTTTCTTTTTTCCCTAAATTCATATCATCTTCTCCAAAAGCCGGCGCAATGTGCACAATTCCCGTTCCTTCTTCCGTCGTCACAAAATCTCCGGCATAAATTTTCCAGCCGTTTTCATGGTTAGCAAGCTTTTCATCTTTAGCGTAATAATCAAAAAGAGGCTCATAAGACAATCCTACCAAATGCTCTCCTTTAATCTCGCTCATTATTTCATATTCATTATTCTTAAATACTTCTTCAAGTCTTTCTTTGGCTAAAATAAAATATTCGTCTCCGGATTTGACCATTACATAGGAAATATTTTTGTTTATAGCTAAAGCAACATTTCCGATAAGCGTCCACGGAGTGGTAGTCCAAGCTAAGGCATATACTTTAGGCAATTGGTTTTCAATATTTTCATCAACATCAGTCTGAAGATTTTTTTTATAAATATCAATATTATCATCCGAAGATGGGTAATCCATTTTTGGAAGCTTATCAATAGAAAACCATCCGATTTTATCTGCTTCATCTGGAACCATATTTTTTGGTTCGCTTTTCACTTTTACTTCATAGCAGACAGTTTCAAAAAGCCTTCCTTCAAAAATATAAGGTTTTTTAACAAAAGCTTTTAATGATTGAATTTCAACACCCAACTCTTCTTTAACTTCTCTTTCTACTGCCTCTCTAAAAGTTTCGCCTTTTTCTACCTTCCCGCCTGGCAAGGCCCAAGTAATTTTTCTTCCTTTTTCATTTCTATGGATTAATAAAATTTCTCCCTTATCATTTGTTATTAAGGCGCCTACTCCTCTGCCAGTTTTGCCTAGCATATAATTTATTTTAAATTTTGCCACTACCGACAAATCCTTCACATCCTTATACCCTTCCGCTACTTCGGATTGAGAAAGAGTTGTTTCGCAGCGCGGACAAATATGCATTGAACGATAGCCTTCATAAACCAGACCCTTGTCATAAAGCTCTTTGAAAACCCACCAAACTGATTCCATATAGGACAGATCCATTGTTTTATAGGCATTTTCCATATCCGCCCAACGCCCGAAGCGCCTAATGGTTTTTTTCCAATCTGCCACATATTCCAAAACCTTTGACCGACAAAGTTCGTTGAATTTATCCACGCCTAATTTTTCAATATCTTTTTTCGCCTTTGAGCCTAATTCTTTTTCGACAATGTTTTCAATTGGAAGTCCATGACAATCCCAACCCCAAACTCGCGGAACATATCGTCCTTTCATTGTCCAAAATCTCGGTACAATATCTTTCATTGCACTGCCAACAAGATGACCATAATGGGGAGAGCCGGTGGCAAACGGCGGCCCATCATAAAAAGTATAAAGCGGACAATCTTTTCGATTCTCCACTGACTTTTCAAATATTTTATTCTCTTCCCAAAAATTTAAAATTCCCTTTTCCATTTCAGGGAAATTCATTTTGGAATCTACTTTCTTAAACATTTTTATAAACTTCTAGAGTTTCTTTAGCTGTTTTTTCCCAGTCAAATTTCTCAACTTGCTTAAATCCTTTTTGGCGAAGGTCGTATCTCAATTTGTCATCCATTGCTAGTTTCATCATCGCTTCAGAAATTTCTTCCGTATTCATCGGATCAACAAAATAGGCTGCCTCTCCTGCTACTTCCGGAATAGAAGAAACATTGGAAACAATCGCTGGCGTGCCGGTCGCGAAAGCTTCAAGCACTGTCATCCCAAATCCTTCATAAAGAGAAGGCATCACAAAAAATTCAGCATTTTTGAAAAGCGGAACCAGTTCATCGCCAATAATATAACCGGTAAAAATTACATCTTTGGCGATTCCCAAATCTTTCACAATCTGTTTGTATTCTCCGGCGAGCCATCCATTTTTTCCAGCTAAAATTAATTTATGCTGGCATTTTCCGCCTGATTTCAAACATTTTTCTTTGAAAATTTTGAAAGCTTCTAGAAGCCTTGTGATATTTTTTATCGGTTCAATCGTACCAAGGAACAGTATATATTTTTCATCCATTGGAATTCCATACTTTTCTAAAACTTTTTCGTGCGTAATATTTGACTCTTCAAAAAGTCTTCTGTCAAAACCGCTATGAATCACCTTGATTTTTTCGCCGTCGTATTTGAAAATATTTTCAATGTCATTTTTAGTCGACTGCGAAACTGCAATTATATTGTCCGCCTTAGAAACCATAAGGCTCATCGTTGTCTTGATTTTTGCGCTCTTGAGTTTTGGAAAAACATCCGGCACTTTATATACCGCTAAGTCATGAATCGTGACAATGGTTTTCCCGCGATATCCGACTGGAATCCGGCTCATCGGAGAAGTAGAATGGACGATATCCAAGTTCTCTTTCATCAAAGTCGCCGTTCCCAAAATTTCGTTGTATGCTCCTGGCAAATATTTTTTATAATCCGAGAAAGGATAAAATTTTATCTTCACATTGGGACGCTCAAATTTTTTGACATCTTTTTCGCGAACTCTAAAATCGAAAAACAAAACATATTCGTTTTCTTTGTCGATTTCAATCAAATGCCGAATAAGCTGGTAGGTATAATGACCCACCCCGATCGCTTCACCTTTTTCCGGATTTAATATTGTTCGAGCATCAATTCCTATTCGCATAAAATTTTATTTTACATTTTATCTGGCGCGTTTACGCCAAGAATTCGTAGTGTTTCTCCTAATACTATTTTAACAGCATTTATAAGGTTTAGTCTAGCACTGGTCAACTCTGGATTTTCTTCATCTATTACTTTGCAATCATTGTAGAATGAGTGAAATTTATCCGCTAAATTTATCGCATAATACGGCAAACGGTGCACTTCGTAATTTTTTGATATGCTTTCAATAAGTTCTGGAAATTTATTGAGCTCGCGGATTAAATTCAGCTCTTTTTCGTGAGTTAATAAAGATAAATTTCCTGACTTTTGACTTTTGACTTTCAGCTTTTGACTTTTCGCAAGTATGTTTGCAATTCTCGCATATGCATATTGAATGTAATACACCGGATTCTTCTCAGATCTTTCTTTCGCCAAATTCAAATCAAAAGTCATGTGCGTGTTGGCGTCATACATAAGAAAGAAAAATCTCACAGCATCCAAGCCAACTTCCGAAATTAATTCATCAATATAAACAATATTCCCGGCACGCTTGCTCATTCTCGCTTCCTTGCCGTCTTTTACTAATCTAACCAGCTGAACAATAACAAATTTCAGTTCGCCTTTGAAACCAAGTGCTTCGGTGGCAGCTTTAAATCTTGAAATGTAGCCATGGTGATCCGCTCCCCAAATTTCAATAATCTTTTCAAATTTTCTTTCTATTTTATTCAAAATATATCCGCAGTCAGATGCAAAATAAGTTTTTTGCCCGTCTTTTTTGACCAAAACTCGATCCTTGTCATCGCCAAATTTTGTCGTCTCAAGCCACAAGGCTCCATCTTTTTCATAAGTCAGCTTCTTCTTTTTCAATTTTTCAATTGCCTTTTCGACATATCCGCTGTCATATAAATCTTTCTTTTCAGAAATCCAGCTATCAAAATTAATCTGCATTTTTTCTTTGACTGTTTTTTTGATAATTTTATCCAAAATAATTTTACCAGATTTTTCTCCAATTTTTTTAATATCCTCGGCACCTTTAAATTTTTTATTTAATTCGTCTATATAATCTCCGGCATAAACCGCTTCGCTGTCTTTCGCCACACTATGCCCCAATTTCAAAACTTGCTCTCCAGCGTCATTCACATAATATTCATTAACATTATCATACCCAGATTTTTCTAAAATTTTTCCAATTACATCGCCCAAAAATCCTCCTCGTCCATTACCCAGATGAAGCGGACCGGTCGGATTGGCAGAAATAAATTCATTATTAACTTTTATCCCTTTCCCGTTTTTACTTTCGCCGAATTTATTTTTCTGCTTATTTATTTCGCCGATTTTATTTTGTAAATATTCTTTTGAAAGATAGAAATTTATATAGCCCGGTTTAGCAATTTCTATTTTTTCGAAAATATTTTCGTCATTGCGAGGAGCCGAAGGCGACGTGGCAATCTCATTCTTTTTTAGTTTAATTTTACTATTTTGAGATTGCTTCACTTCGCTCGCAATGACAGCAACTATCTCTTCCGCCACCGTCATCGGATTTTTTTTCACGCTCTTGCTCAAAACCATCGCCACATTGGTCGTATAATCGCCAAAAACCTCGTTTTTTGGATAATCAACATCAACCTCTTTTATATCATATCCGAGGGTTTTTATGGCTTTCTCTAAAAATTTTTGAATTTCGTGTTTCATAACTTTATACTAGCTTAAATATACATAATTATCAACTCATTTACCTCTTATCTGTTTTGTAAAAACAGTTCTATTTATCAACAACAACTTATCCTTAAATACTCCAGTATTTAAGGATAAATTATAATACATATTTTATAATCAATTTACTAACATTCAATGTTAGGAGAAATTTACCATGCTTTTTCGAACTGGCCGGAAACTTTTTCGATGAATTTCGCACGGGCCATATTTTTTGAGCGCATCCATATGTATTTTTGTTCCATAGCCTTTATGCTGAAGAAAATTATACTCGGGATATTTTTTGTGCATTTCTTTCATTATGCGATCTCTTGTCGCTTTGGCAATAATTGATGCGGCTGAAATAGATTTCACTAATTTGTCTCCACTTACAATTGCCTGCTGTTCCATAGAAAAATTTGGAATTTTTTTGTTGCCGTCTAATAGAATTATGAATTTTGAATTATGAATTAGGGACTTTTTATTCATAATTCCTGATTCTTGATTCATAATTCTAATAATTTCGCCCACTGCGCTTTTCATCGCCAGAAAGCTTGCTTCCAAAATATTTACCCGATCAATTGTGTGATGATCGCAAATTCCCACGCCGACATAAAAATTTTCGTGGATGAAATCAAAAAGACTTTCTCTTTGCTTTTCTGAAAGCATTTTGGAATCGCGTATTAAATTAAACGCCTTGTCATTCTGAGCGGATGCGAAGAATCCCGCAGAAGTAGAATTATTGAAATTAGTACGAGATCCTTCTCCGCCAGTCGGCGGATCAGGATGACATTTAATCGCCGCCGCACATGCAACAACAGGACCGGCCAGTGGTCCTCTCCCCGCTTCATCAACGCCAATAATCAGCTCGTATCCTTCGGCAATTAATTTTTCTTCTAATTCAAATGTTGACTTTTGCATATATGTATGCTACCATTTTTTGAAATAAAAAAACAATCCATTCAAAAGGAGGCAGCCGTGAGAGAAGATGAAGATAAGAGAGTAAATTACGAAGTTCTTAACATCCCTTGTTGCCAAAATTGCCCAAATGCAATAAGCGTGCAACAAGGTTTGGCTTGCAATCAGGTAATCGAAAAGGGCTCTTTCGTTAGAATAAGCCCGATTGGTATTTGCGAAAAGCATCCCAGGCATAAGGATGATCAGGAAAAATATGATTCACTTGAAGAGACTACTATTCCACCAGGATTGCGAGTTGTTATTATTTCTGGACCAAAGAAAACCGGAAAGGGTTACTGTTACATCGTAAGACCAAGAAGTTCTTTTAATCATCTTCACATCACAACAAAAGAGCTTCTTTCTGCCATTAAATAAATTGGCACATGAGGTTGAATCATAATCTGCAAAGACAGACCATCATCTTCAAAGGATTTTCGTAGAACATTTACGGAAATCCTTTTTGCTTTTTAAATATTATGCTATAATTTATTTGAAATAAATTCTTCTGCAAAACCCAAAGGGGCAACCCGGGCTATGAGGAGAAAACGATATTATGAAAGCTTTATTAATTACATTATTTTCAAACCGCTAAATAGAATTTGGTGGTTTTATTTTATCTCAAATTTTATAATTTTTAATTTTGTAATTTTTAAATAATGCTTTAATTTTTAATGTTTAAAAATTCTAATTTAAGATTTATTTATAAAATTAAAAATTTAAAAATTCAAAAATTGTTTATGAAGTTCACTCATCTCCACGTCCACACTCACTACTCTTTATTAGACGGTCTCGCCAAGGTCGACGAGATTCTTGATCGTGCCAAAGAACTCGGGATGGATAGTTTGGCCATTACTGATCACGGCGTGCTTTATGGCGCGATTGAATTTTATATTAAAGCTAAAGAAAAAGGGATAAAGCCGATTATAGGCTGTGAAATGTATGTTACGGCCGGAGATTATTTGAGCAAAAATAACACGCAGGAAGATAAAACCCGCTACCATTTGATTTTGCTTTGCAAAGATGAGGTCGGTTATAAAAATTTAATGAAACTTATTTCTGTTGCGCACCTGGAAGGATTTTATTACAAACCCAGAATCAACCGGGAACTACTTCGGAAATATTCCAAAGGGCTCATCGGGCTGTCTGCTTGCGTTGAAGGAGAAGTTCCATCGAATGCCGTAAATGGAAATTTGGAAAAAGCAGAAAAGCTAGCGCTGGAATATCAAGAAATTTTTGGAGTTGGGAATTTTTATCTTGAAATCCAAAATCATCCTAAATTTGAAAATCAAGCTATCGCTAATGAAGCGCTGATTAAAATTTCTAAAAAATATAATATTCCTCTAGTTGCGACTAACGACATTCATTATGTAAAAAAAGAAGATAACGAAATCCAAGATATTTTGCTTTGCATTCAGACTAACCGAAAAGTCACTGAAACTAACCGGATGAATCTTATGGAGTTTGAACTTTATCTCAAAAGCCCAGAGGAAATGGCTGATCATTTCAAAGATGTTCCCGAAGCGCTGGAAAATACTCAAAAAATTGTGGACAAATGTAATTTGAAAATAAAATTGGGCGAAATCCAACTCCCTGAATTTGATGTGCCAGAAGGCTACAACGCCGAAACTTATCTTTTGAAACTCACGAAAGAAGGTTTTCAAAAAAAATTCGGAGGCGAGGCAACCGAAGAGCATCAGCAAAGAATGGATTATGAACTTTCGGTCATCAAAAAAACCGGCTTTGCTTCATATTTCTTGATCGTCCAAGATTTCGTCAACTGGGCACGGTCGCAAGGGATCGTTGTCGGACCCGGACGAGGAAGCGCTGCTGGCAGTTTTGTTTCTTATCTTATCGGAATTACTAATATTGATCCAATTAAATATGATTTGCTTTTTGAAAGATTTCTAAACCCCGAAAGAATTTCGATGCCTGATGTGGATATGGATTTTGCCGATGATCGCCGAGACGAGGTTTTGGAATATGTCCGAAAAAAATACGGCAATGATCATGTGGCGCAAATTATCACTTTCGGAACAATGGCCGCGAGAGCTGCAATTCGAGACGCCGGAAGAGCGCTTGGACTTCCCTACGAATTTTGCGACAAAACCGCCAAAATGATTCCAATGTTTTCTTCCATTCCTGACGCACTGGAGCAAGTAAAAGAATTTCAAGATCTGCAAAAAAATGACGAGGGCGGAAAAAAATTAATCGACAGCGCAATGCGCCTTGAAGGCGTAGTGCGCCACGCGTCTATGCATGCTTGCGGAGTGGTCATTACAAAAAATCCCGTAACAGAATATACTCCGCTCCAAAAAATAATCGGCAAAGGCGATGGAACAGTGACACAATACTCTTCTTCGACCAAATCAAGCTTCGTGGAAAAAATCGGACTTCTCAAAATGGACTTTTTGGGACTCAAGAACTTAACCATCATTCAAAATACTTTACGCATAGTTAGAAAAACCAAAGAAATGGAAATAAATATTGATGACATTCCGCTTGATGACAAAAAAACTTTCAAACTTCTTCAAACTGCCCAAACCACCGGAGTGTTTCAGCTGGAAAGTTCCGGCATGAAAAGATATCTAAAACAATTGAAACCAACTGATTTTGAAGATATTATCGCCATGGTAGCGCTATATCGCCCCGGTCCGATGGATTGGATTCCGGACTTTATCGCCAGAAAACACGGGGAACGGGAAATAAAATATCTACACCCGAACCTAAAACCAATTTTGGAAAAAACTTACGGCGTCGCAGTTTATCAAGAACAAGTAATGCAAATCGCCCAATCACTTGCTGGATTCACTTTGGGCGAAGCGGATGTCCTTCGAAAAGCGATGGGTAAGAAAATTTTCACGCTCATTGCCGAACAAAAACAAAAATTCGTAGAAGGCTGTATGAATCAAGGTATCGCCGGAACAGTCGGTGAAAAAGTTTTTTCTTATATTGAACCTTTTGCCGGATATGGATTCAACAGAAGTCACGCCGCTTGTTATGCGCTTATTGGATATCAAACTGCTTATCTTAAAGCGCATTTTCCCGCCGAATTTATGGCCGCGCTTCTCACATCTGATCAAGATAATATTGATCGCATTGCGATTGAAGTGGCAGAGTGTCGAGAAATGGGAATGGAAGTTTTGCCTCCCAATGTCAATGAAAGTTTTGAAGAATTCGCCGTAATAATTAATCCTGAAACCAAGGAAGAAAAAATTCGCTTCGGACTAAATGCCGTAAAAAATGTCGGGCACACGGTTGCTCATGAAATCGTGAAAGAAAGAAAAAGACGCCTGCCTGCCGGTAGGCAGGGAAAATTTTTGAGTCTTACTAATTTTATTGAAAGAGTTCAGCATAAAGATCTCAACAAAAAATCAATTGAAGCGCTCTCAAAAGTCGGGGCACTCGAAGAATTTTCGGAAAGAAATGCAGTTCTGGCTTCGATCGAAAATATCCTAGCTCACAGCAAAAATTTGGAAAAAATAAATAACTCCAGGCAAAACAGTCTTTTTGGAGAAGCGGATATTAAGCTTCCAGAAATAAAATTAGAGCCTTCTCCTGAAGCTTCTAAAAAAGAAAAGCTGGCTTGGGAAAAAGAACTGCTCGGACTTTATATCAGCGATCATCCGGTTCGAGAATTCCAGCAGTATTTGGAAAAAATGGCCGTTCCAATTCGAAATATAAATTCCCAGATGGTCGGGCAAAATGTTTCTATCGGCGGAATAATTTCGAAAATAAAAAAGATTTATCTTAAAAATCAAAAGATGATGGCTTTTGCCACCGTGGAAGATATGAGCTCCCGAATGGAAATTTTGGTTTTTCCAAAAACACTGGAAACGACCGGTTCCGTTTGGGAAGAAGAAAAAATAATTTTAGCCACCGGAAAAATTTCCGACAAAGACGGCGAAATGAAACTGCTTTGCGACAGCGCGAAATCCATAAGCTTTCAGGATTTGGAAAATTTCAAAAGAGTTCAAAAAACACAAGATAAAAACGGCCATCAAAAGTCCCCCTCCAGTCACGAGAGGACGAAGGAATTTTCCAAAATAATTATTACATTGCCAAATAATTTTGACAAAGAAATTCTCAAAAATCTTTCTTCCTTTTTCGACCGCTGTGAACTTGGAAGTTCAAAAGTTTATCTTTCTATCGGTGGCTCAAAACTCGAAACGCCATATTGCATAAAAAACACAGCCGATCTTGAATTGGCCATTAAAAAAATCTTTCCGGAAGGAAAGATTGAAATTTATTAAATTTTTCTAACTTCCTTCCTTATTTTCTTATATTCCGGCACGGTTTTTTCGACCAGCGCCCAGAATTTTTTGGAGTGGTTAAATTCGCCGATATGGCAAAGCTCGTGGACGATTATATAATCGCAAAGATTTTCAGGAAGATAGATTATTCGGTAGCTAAAATTCAGATCTCTCGACTTGGAACAACTCCCCCAGCGGGTTTTTTGATTTCGAATAGAAACTCTACCAATTGAAAAATTATAAACTTCATTAAAATAGGCCAGTTTCTTTTCAGCAATTTCCCGCGCCAACTCTTTATATTTCAAATAATCTTTCCTAGTTGCCGGTGGCAGGTTTGATGTTCTATTTCTAAAATATTCTAACTTTTCAAGTATCCACTGCGCTTTTTCATGGATAAATTTTTCCACATATTTTTCGCTTAGACACCACGGCACACTCACAACCAAACTGGCATCTGTTTTGATCGTAAGGTGCATACATCTCGCTCTCCGGCTTTTTCGAAAAGTATAGGGGATTTTTTGGTTGTTTAATATTATTTCCTTTTGCATATTTTAATTATACCATTTTGTGTTTTATTTTTCATTCAGCCTATTTTGACGACGAAACAAATTGAAGTTTGCGAGCGTTAAAAAATTTATTATGGAGCGAAGCGGAACATAAATTTTAGCGAGCAAGCTGAAAATTTGTCGGAGACAAAATTGGGCTGAGAGCTCTTTTTGGTACTTTTTCTCGCGGAGAGAAAAAGTACAAGAAATTATTTTTGCGGAAAAAGAAAGTGGCGAAAAAAGTAATAAAAAAGATCCCATTTTCACAGGATCTTTTTTCTATACTTCAAGTAAAATTACAGAACCGCTTCCTTAGCAGCTTTTGCCAATCGGAATTTTACTACAGTTTTTGCAGCAATATTGATTTTTGCTCCTGTAGCTGGATTGATTCCAACTCGCGCCTTTCGGTTAACCTTTACCATTTTTCCGAATCCAGGAAGAATGAAAATTCCACTCTTCTTCACTTCTGAATACGCCATTTCAACAAGCGTATCCATAAAACCGACGACATCCTTTTTTGGAAGTCCGGTTTTTTCAGCTAGCGCTGACATCAGCTGTGCTTTTGTCATTTTTGCCATTGCTTTTTGTCCCGTTTGATCGGGAGTTAATTAATTATTATTATGTCCCCTAATTTATCCAGCACTAACTTTTGACCGGCGCTTCGCGCCAAAATTAAAAAAGTCAAAAGTTAGTGCGGGATTTACCCTTATATTATAAGCCTTTTTGAAAAGTCGCGCAATAGGGGTGTTTTAATCCTTGACTTTTTGAAAAAGAGTGCTATGTTATTCGAATATAGTACATTTTAATAATCAGGGGAAAACCAAAACAATGTGTGAGGTAAGGAGGGAAAAAAAATATGACACAGATGGATTCTGAAAAGATGGAACAGCTGATTAAAAAAGCTACAGGATTTAATGCGAGATGCTTTGTCGGGACTGAAGCTTCTTTTGATCCGGATGAGAACATAAGGGAGTTATACCACAAGTCCGTTCTTATTTTACCGAAAGAAAACCAACCAACATTAAAATTCGACAAAAAACGCCTTAATGTCCTTAGCATTCCGTTCCTCCATGGTCAGCCCGGAAATAAAAAAATTGTAGTCGTCAATAGTGAATACCTATCGCCGATGACGCCCAATGCTAAAAGTGTTTTCAGCAATTTTTAATTAAAAACAACCCCTGATTATTATGGAAGGGCGCTCGATATCTAATACGTAAAGATACCGGCGCCCATTTTTTTTATCTCAAATTTAAGGTATAATAGAAATATTAACAAATTAAAATAAACTAAATGAAAACAAACTTAAACTCCGCTTTTTTATTAATTCTTATTGTTTTGGCTGGAATATGCGCTTATTTAGTCTTCAAGCCATTTTTGGTCGCGCTTTTTCTGGCTTTTATCATTTCCCAACTTTTCCGAAAATGGTACGAAAAAATCAATCGTAAATTTGGAAACCGCCCATCTTTGGCTTCTCTTACGCTTTGCATCATCCTCTTTTTCATTTTAGTCATTCCGTTTTTAATAACCGGCAGTCTTGTCGCTAACGAAGTGGCAAACCTATATCAAACCGTTCAAAAAACTGACTGGCAGTCACAACTCAATTCACTTTCCAATTCGCCTGCGCTAAAAATTCTTGGCATAGACATCGCGAAAGATTTTAATTTGCAAAACGCTGTAGCTCAAAATTCTTCCACCATTATTCCGGGAATAAAAAATATCAGCAATTTCGCTTTTTCAATTATTGGAAAAATTTATGTGAGCACTTCTTCTTTCATCTTTATGACTTTTGTTGTTTTCTTTTCGCTCTATTATTTATTCAAGGATGGCGACGCGATTATCAAAAAAATAATGGCGCTTAGTCCGCTTAGAAATAATGAGGAAGGTCAACTGCTCAAAAATTTCATTGCCATTTCCAAAGCAACTCTCAAGGGCTCCCTTGTCATCGCTATTATTCAAGGAATTTTAATGGCTCTCATCTTTTGGGTTACTGGCGTAGAGTCTCCCGTTCTTTGGGGATCAATTACTATTGTCGTCGCATTAATTCCTCTTTTAGGCGCCGCTCTTATCTGGTTTCCAGTCGGACTTATCATGTTATTTTTAGGAAATATTTGGCAAGCGCTGGTGATAATGATTTTTGGCGCACTTGTAATCAGTCTCATTGACAATATCCTTCGGCCAAAATTGGTCGGCAAAGAAACTAGTCTTCATCCACTTTTGGTTTTCTTTTCCACTATCGGCGGGATTGCCCTTTTCGGACTAGTCGGCATTCTTCTCGGGCCGGTAATCGTAGTGCTACTTATTTCTCTTTTGGATATTTATCAAATTGAATTCAAAAACGAACTGGAAAAAATGAACCAATAATAAAATTATGAAAAATAAAAAAATTTGGGTAGGCATAGTTGGTTTTATAGTATTATTTATTATAGAGTTTCTAAATGGGATGTTATCTGCTGGTATCGAAGGATGCGAAGAATGTGGCATTTGGCTGCCTATCTGGCTTTATAAATTATTAAATCCCTTATGGATAATCTTTTTAATAATCTTCCTTTGGGGAATAGTAGAATTAATAATTAGAAAATATAAATCTAAAATTTAAGCATCTTAAAAGCCATCTCAAAAAAGATGGCTTTTTATTTTATATTTTCAAGTAAATTTATTTCACTTCAAAATTTACTCCCATGCCCACTGTGATATCCTGCGTGCCGGAAGAAATTTGCGAGGGCATTGCTTTTGGCGACGCGCCTCCAATTCCCATTCCTCCATCCATCGCGCCTTCAATAGAAACAGCATTGCTGTCTCCTATCGGGCTCATATCTTCATACCAACTTACTACTTTCCCAAGCTTTTTTATTCCAGCGGCCTTGGCTAAATCTTTCGCTTTTGACCGAGCATCCGCTATTGCAAGGACTCTCGCTTTTTGTTTCAAACTATTCAGATCATCAATATAATAATTCACGCCTTGAATTTCGTTCGTGCCGGAATCTCCGGAAACCGAGACAACTCTGTTCACCAAATCAACATTCTCATCAACTTTTCTCACTTTTATTGAAAGACTTTGATTGGCATTATAGCCGGAAACTTTTGAAGTTCCGTCTTTATATTCATAGGCCGGATATAAATTATAATTTTGCGTTTTGATGTCATCAGCGGAAATTCCTAAAGCCAAAACTGCATCATCAATTTTTTTGATTTTTATATTGAGTTGATTAAGCGCTTCACTGGCTGATACGGCTTTGTCCACTCGAACGCCCAATGTGATTGTCGCCGTGTCCGGCTTGTATTCAACCTTCCCCTGGCCATAAACCGTGATTTGATTTTGGTTTGGATTGATTATTTTCTCTCGAAGCAAAGAAACTACCACGACTATCGCAATCAATGCTATGCCAGCTAAAATTAGAAAGAATCCATATTTTTTCTTATCAAATTCTTTTTTAATATTTATTTCTTCCATTTTTTATAAATTAATAATTATAGATTTATTATAGCACAAAATTGACATTTTATCCCTTTTGAGTTAAGCTACATCTTCAAACAAATTATATAAAAACTATGAAAAAAATCATTTTTGCCCTAGCAATTATCGCCCTAATTTTAGGTGGAGCTATTTTTATCCGCCAAAGAAACAATAAGCCAGAAAGCTCTAACTCAAATTCTTTCCAGCCAATTAAAGTGTCTATCAAAACCGCCGAGGAAAGCAAATTATTTGTGCAAAAAATAGAATATCCGGCCATTGTTTCAGGGGAAAGTGAGGCTATGGTAAACGCCAAG
Organism: Patescibacteria group bacterium; assembly: GCA_022709735.1. Classification (GTDB taxonomy): domain Bacteria; phylum Patescibacteriota; class Minisyncoccia; order Moranbacterales; family UBA2206; genus UBA2206. Next base: position 83,299 of record JAKLIG010000004.1, read on the forward strand.
AGTTCTGGCACTATTACCGCCGTAAATATCTCCATCGGAAACTTTGTGAATGCCGGACAATTTTTGGCAAAAATAGATGAAATTGGAGCAAATTTATCTTCCGGAAAAAACAATTTTGAAAGTTCGCAAATTCAAACTTTAGAGCTCGCTTTAAAACAGGCTAAAGAAAATGAGAGCTTAGCTAAGAAAAATTATAAAAATGGCAAAAGCGATACTACCAAAACCGCCTGGGATATTGCCAAGCTCCAAACTAAAAGCGCAGAAGTTGCCCTTTCAGGAGCACTCGATAGTCGAAATATTATTGCTCCAATTTCTGGGCGCATTACAGAAAAATATGTTTCCGTCGGAGATTCTATAAATATCGGACAGCCTCTCGCTAAAATTTCCAATATCAATTCAACAAAATTCCAATTTTATGTTGATCAAGAAATTTTACCCTATATTAAAATTGGTTATCCGGTAAATATAAAAGAGGGCGAAAAAATTATTCCTTGCCGGATAAAAAACATTTCTCCGATTGCTGACGACACGACAAAAAGATTTCTAATCGAAGCGACTGCTAATGAAAAAACTACTTCTTTAATCGGCACAATTCTCTCGGCTGAAATTGAAATAACCAAAAAATCTTCCAAGGGAAATTCCTTAATCCTGCCGATTTCTGCTATCACTATCGGGCAAAATGAAAATTATATTTTTATCGTCGAAAATGACAAGGCAAAAAAAATCAATGTGAATATTTTGAAAATTTCAGGAGAAACCGCCGAGATTGAAGCTGATCTTCCTTCTGATTCTCAAATTATCATAAGCGGAAATAAACTACTCGGCGACCAGACTCCGGTTGAAACAAATTAACTATGGAACAAGATGAAAAAAATTTAAATCCAGAAAAGGAAGTTAATACTTGCGAAAGAGAAACGCCTGTTTTTTTGTCTTCCGATTCAGCTTACTTGGAAAAACTGGAATTCGATCCGGCTCTTAGAAAAACCTGGCTGAATTTTTTTGTTTCTAATTTCCGCGTAGTAGTGCTTATGATTTTCCTGCTTTCCGGCTGGGGAATTTATTCTTTTCTGAAACTTCCGCGAGAATCGAACCCGGAAGTTAAAATTCCTTATGCTATTGTAACTACGGTTTTCCCAGGCGCCTCTCCGTCTGATGTTGAAGAATTGGTGACAAAAAAATTAGAAACTGACATCTCCAGCCTTAAGGGGATAAAAAAAATTACTTCCAGCTCGACCAACTCCTTTTCTGCAATTTCAGTAGAATTTAACACTTCGGAAAATCAAGATGATTCACTCCGAAATCTTCGAGACAAGGTTTCTGCTGTCAAAGATTTGCCGTTGGATGCCGATGATCCTCAAGTGAGTGAAATTTCTTTTGATGACGAGCCAATTTTCACTTTTTCCTTTTCTGGACCATATGATGGTTTTACCCTCCGGACACTTGCAGAAAAACTTCAGGACGAGCTGGAAAAAATTCCCGACATTCGGGAAGTTTCTGTTTCCGGAGGAGACGAAAAAGAATTTCTAATCGCCTACTCTCCAAAGAAATTATCTTTTTATGGAATTTCTACTGACGAAGCCAATCAAGCTGTTTCATCTCTAAACCATGTCGTTCCGGGAGGAAATTTTGAAGGAGTAGAATTTAATTATCCAGTTCGAGTTGACGGAAGATTTTTTGACGCTGAAAAATTGCGAAAAATTCCAGTTAAGCAGCCTTCCGGAAGCAATATAGTTTATCTTGGCGACATCGCAGAAGTCTCGGAAAAAAATATCAAAAAAACTATTTATTCCAGATCGTCTTCTGGCGGAAAAAATCCTCAAAATGCCATCACGATAAGTTTAGTCAAAAAAACTGGGGGTTCGATCATCGGCGCAGTTGATGAAGCCAAAAAAACCATTGAGGCAATGAATAAAACTTTTCCGCCGGGAATAACTTATGAAATTACTACTGACTTTTCAGAACTTATTAGAAAAGATTTCCAGCAGCTCACACATGATTTTGTCTTGACTTTAATCTTAGTTTTTGGAATTTTATTTTTAATTGTCGGCCTTAAGGAAGCGGTTGTCGCCGGCATGGCCATTCCCTTAGTTTTCTTCGCCACTTTTGGCATAATGCTTGAGACTGGCACTTCTCTCAATTTTCTTTCAATTTTTTCCTTGCTTCTTTCCCTTGGGCTTCTGGTTGATGATGCGATTGTAGTTGTGAGCGCTACCAAGCAATATCTAAAAACTGGAAAATATACGCCAGAAGAAGCCGTGCTTTTAGTTCTTCGCGATTTCAAAGTGGTACTTGCTTCTACTACGCTAGCCACTACCTGGGCTTTTTTGCCACTACTTTTATCCACCGGAATCATTGGCGCTTTTATAAAATCTATTCCAATAACTGTTTCTGTTACTCTTATAGCCTCTCTTTTTATTGCTCTTGCAATTAATCATCCGCTAGCTGCTGTCTTAGAAAGAATCAGGCTAACTAAGAAATTCTTCCTGCTAATCCTTTTCGGGCTTCTTTCCGCTTTTGCCTTTTTTATTTATCTTGATACTTTTTGGAATTATATCTTTGGCGCATTCTTTGCTTTCATATTTTTGTGGTTAGTCCATTGGTATGAAAAAGGTGGCCAGGAAAAATTAGAAAACAACAAAATTCTTTCTGAAAAAGAATGGAATAATGACGATCTTATTAAGGAAAAATTAAGAACTCAAGGATCAAGAGAAAACAGCACTTTTGGCAGCCGGCTGATTCATGGAATCATTCATTTCGACAAAGTCATCCCGATTTATGAAAAATATCTGAAAAAAGCAATTTGCACCAGAAAAAGCCGAGCAATAGTTTTGATTTCAACCGCTTTGCTTTTTATTTCTTCCATCCTTCTTCCGATTTTAGGCATTGTTCCGACTGAATTTTTTTCAGCGACTGATGAAAATAATTTGTATATCAATATTGAAGCTCCAACCGGATTGAATCTTGACGAGACTGATAAAATTACAAAAAAAATCGAGGAGAAGCTTTTAAAATATAAGGAGATTAAAAATTTTTCCACTATTGTTGGGAAACCCGGAATTTCTCCTAGCGGAGGAGGCGCTCAAATTTCAAACGGTTCTTCTAATTTTTCTTCCATAACCGTCACCCTAGTCGACAGCAAAGAACGAGAAATCACTTCTTATGATTTAGCCAAAAAAATTCGTGAAGATTTTTCCGATATTCAAGAAGCGGAAATAGCCGTTGAATCCGCTCGAGGCGGACCGCCATCAGGCACTGCTTTTGAAGCTAGAATAATCGGAGATGATCTTCAAAAATTGGATAAAATCGCAACTGATTTAAAGCCGGTTCTTTCTTCGATTTCTGGAGTAGTGGATATAAAATCATCTCTAAAAGATGCACCAGCAGAATATACTTTTTTACTCGACCCGATAAAATTATCTTTTTATGATTTAAACGCTTTATCCGTCGGATCCGCCATTCGAACTGCCATATCGAAGTTGCAAATCAGCACAATTATTTTGGACAACAAAGAAATTGAAGTAAACGCTACTTTCAATTCGAAAGAAATTCCCACTTTAGAGGCGCTTCAAAATTTAGAAATTATTAATTTCAAAGGCCAGCCGGTTTTCATAAAAGATGTCGCGAAAGTCGAACTCAAGCCTTCGGTTGATACTATTACTCGGATTGATCAAAAAAGAGCTGTGCTTCTTTCGGCTGGAGTAGAAGGAAAGACCAGACCAAATTCCGTCCTTTCTGAATTTCAAAAAAAATTAGAAACAGATTATAAATTGCCGGATGGATATTCTATTGTCTACGGCGGAGAAAATGAACAAAACGCCGAATCAGTCGTTTCAATTTTGCGCGCTATGATTATCGCCGGAATTTTGATTATTTCAACTTTGATTATCCAGTTCAATTCTTTTAAAAAAGCAATGATAGTCTTGACCACTTTGCCTTTGGCGCTTATCGGAGTTTTCTACGGCCTTGCTATTTTTGGAGTTTCCCTTTCTTTCCCTGGGCTCATTGGAATTCTCGCGCTCTTTGGAATCGTGGTTAAGAATGCCATCATTCTTATCGACAAAATAAATTTGAATATAAAATTTGGCATTCCTTTTTATGATTCGATTATTGACGCCGGAAAATCCCGGCTTGAAGCAATTTTTATCACTTCCATCGCCACAATTTTTGGACTTATTCCGATTACTTTCTCCAACGCTACTTGGATGGCGCTTGGCAGTGCCGTAATTTTCGGACTGATGTTTTCTTCTTTCCTCACACTTTTCGTTGTTCCACTTCTTTATGTGAGCTGGATTTCAGAGAAAGAAAAATTTTAAAGTTTGACTAATACCGAAAAAGAGATATAATTTATTAGCAAATTGAATAGAAGCGTTGACGCAACCTCACCAACTGCCGAGCTTCCGCCAGAAACTAGCGAAATAGTTTCAAAGAGTGCCCAAATAATATGGGAATTCGAGTGGAACCTCCTGACCGAAACGTCGGGACTCGAAATCTAGTATTATTTTGGCGCTTTTTTTATTAATTAAATAATATAATTCTATGTCAAACAAGAAAACCACTCCTAATAATTTAGAAATCCTCCGCCATTCGACTTCGCACGTTATGGCCTCGGCAGTTTTGGAAATGTTTCCAGAAGCCAAATTTGCCATTGGCCCAGCGATTGAAAACGGCTTCTATTATGACTTCGACCTTCCCCGAACTCTCATCCCAGAAGATTTGGCCATCATTGAAGAAAAAATGCGAAAAATTATCAAGGCCAATTATTCTTTCGAACGCGCGGAAGTTTCCATCACTGAAGCGCTTAAAGATTTTAAGAAAGCTAAGCAACTTTATAAAGTCGAACTAATTAAAGATTTGGAAAAAGAAGGCGAGAAGAAAGTTTCTATTTATAAATCAGGTAATTTCGTCGACCTCTGCTCCGGCCCGCATTTAGATTCAACCGGCGAAATTCCAGCTGACGCAATGAAACTCACCAAAATTTCCGGCGCTTATTGGCGAGGAGATGAAAAAAATAAAATGCTTCAGCGAATTTATGGCGTTGCGTTCCAATCTAAAAAAGAATTGGATGAATATCTCAAAATGCTCGAAGAAGCCGAAAAAAGAGATCATCGAAAGCTGGGAAAAGAATTAGATTTATTTTGCTTTTCCGATTTAGTCGGCCCTGGTCTTCCACTTTTTACTCCAAAAGGAACTATTATTAAAAGAACTCTTGAGCGCTGGATTGAAGATGAGGAAACAAGAAGAGGTTATTTGCAAACAGCTACTCCAGATATCGCCCGTTTAGCTTTATATGAAAAATCAGGACATTGGCAACATTATAGAGACGACATGTATCCGGCCATGAAAATATATGACGACCAATATGTATTGCGACCGATGACTTGTCCTCATCAATTCATGATCTATAATTCTCGTCCGCGTTCATATCGTGAACTACCACTTAGATATTCAGAAACTTCCAGGCTCTATCGCCGAGAAAAATCGGGCGAACTATTTGGATTGATTCGCCATGCTGGAGGATGGAGTTTTGCAGACGCTCACCTTATTTGCACTCCCGAACAAGTTGAAAATGAATTCAAAAATGTTGTAGATCTTATTCAATATGCAATGAAAACTTTAAAAATTACTGAATATTGGTATCGTTTTTCAAAATGGGATCCTAAGGATAAAAAAGGAAAGTATGTGAACGATCCAAAATCATGGGATGAATCACAAAAGTCTATGAAAAAAATTATTGATCAAATGAAATTAAATTATGAAGAAGCGGATGGAGAAGCGGCTTTTTATGGACCGAAGCTCGATGTTCAATTGCGTAATATTCACGGAAAATCTGAAACTGCTTTTACCGTTCAAATTGATTTTGCTTTAGCAGAAAAATTCGATATGGTCTATACAGATAAAGATGGCAAAGAAAAAAGACCTATTATCATTCATCGGTCTTCTATCGGATGTCTTGAGCGCACCATTGCTTTCTTAATTGAAAAATATGCGGGCGCGTTTCCGCTTTGGCTTTCGCCTGTGCAAATGGCTATTTTGCCAGTGAGCGAAAAATTTGAAAAATACGCAAATGCGCTGGTTTCAAAATTTAAAGAAAATAATATCCGCGTAGAACTAAATAATGAATCAGAATCACTTGGCAAAAGAATCCGCGAAGCCGAAAAACAAAAAATCCCTTATATGCTAGTGGTCGGAGAAAAAGAAGAAAAAGATGGAAGCGTGGCTGTTCGATCTCGTGGAGATAAAAATCAGGAGACCATAAAAGTCGAGAAATTTATTGAAAAGATTTTAGAAGAAATCAAAGAGAAAAAATAAATTCTTAAATGCTTTTGCCCTAATAATTCAGCCTTGCGCAGCGCGACATTATAAATTCAAGTAAGCTGGCGTTAAGAAATTTATTATGGAGCGTAGCGGAACATAAATTTTAGCCAGCGAACGTAGAATTTATTGGCGCGCAAGCTCGGCTGAGAGTTCTTTTTGTTACTTTTTCTTGCGGAAAGAAAAAGTAAAGGAAAAACATGAAATATTATATTAAAACATTCGGATGCCAGATGAATGTGAGCGATTCGGAAAGAATCGCTGGATTTTTGGAAAAACCTCACCTCAATCCCATGCCTACCGGCAGGCAAGCTCTCCTTGGTAAGGAGAGGAGGTTATTTGTACCTACCAAAGATATCAATGAAGCTGATTTGGTTATTTTCAACACTTGCGGAGTGCGACAAATGGCCGAAGACCGAGTTTATGGGCAAATACACAATATCAGGAAGCAAGAAGAAAGAAGTAAGAATAAAGGAAAAAGAAGAATTATCATTCTAACTGGCTGCCTCGCTGACAGAAAAGATGTGCAGAGGAGATTGAAAGACAAAGTTGATTTATTCATACCTATTGATAAATTTTTTAAAATTGAAAATTTAAAATTGATTGAAAATTGTAAATTGAAAATTGAAAATTTGACTCAAAAAAAACAATCCTGCGACTATCTAAATATTGCACCAAATTATACAAACAATGATTCTGCCTATGTCCCCATCATGACCGGCTGTAATAATTTCTGCGCTTATTGCGTCGTGCCCTATGCCAGAGGCCGGGAAATTTCTAGACCAGTTGGGGATATTCTAAAAGAAATTAAAAATCTAGCAAAAAAAGATTGCAAAGAAATAATTTTACTTGGTCAAAATGTGAATTCTTATCGATTTATCGATAAGAATTCATCCCTGCCTGCCGGCAGGCAGGCGCCGTTGAAACCAAAAAAAATAGATTTTCCAAAACTTCTCGACTCTCTCGCCCAATCTTTCCCAAAAATTAATTTTAAATTTCTCACTTCTCACCCCAAAGATTTCTCGGAAGAATTAATGAAAGTTATCGCTAAAAATAAAAATATTAGCCGGGAAATTCATCTGCCTATTCAAGCCGGAAGCGACAAAATTTTGAAAGCGATGAACCGACCATACACGCAAAAACATTATCTGGATCTTATTAAAAAAGCCCAGAAAATAATTCCGGACGCAAGTTTCACGACTGATGTTATTGTCGGCTTTCCCGGCGAAACGCAGAAAGATTTTCAAGAATCTTTGAAAGTTTTTAAAAAAGTAAATTTCAATGAAGCGTATATTAATAAATATTCCCCTCGTCCCGGCACCGCTGCCTATAAACTTGGCGACCCAATAACTTTGGACGAAAAAAAGAGAAGAGAAAAGGTTTTGCGAAAACTAGTTAAAACACGCTAGCCACTGGACATAAAACTAAATTTGCCTTAATATTATTTTTGTATAAAGTAATCTTTACTACAACATAACAGATGGACATAATTGTTTCCAAGTTTGGCGGCACTTCCGTTGGCAGCCAAGAAGCCATTGAAAAGCTTCGAGAAATTGTTTTGGAAAAAGAAGAACGGAAAATAATTGTTGTTTCCGCTGTTTCAGGAGTAACCGATCTTCTAATTAAGGCTGGCACAGAAGCCAAAAAAAAGGGCAATTGGAAAACAGTTTTAGCGGATATTAGAGAAAGACATCTCAAATTAATAAAAGAACTTGATATTGTACTTGATCTATCCAAGCATTTTAAGGGCTTGGAAGCTTTTCTTCGTGGCATAGAATCAATTGGCGAGCTTACGCCTCGAAGTCGCGATTACATTTTGTCCTTTGGAGAAAGATTAAGTTCCAAAATAATCGAAAGTTTTTTAGAAAAAAAATCAAAAGCCATCCGCATCAATTCTAAATATCTCATAAAAACAAATGAGACTTTCAGCTCGGCGACACTGGATATGAAAGAAACTAGAAAAGCGGTGAAAAAAAACTTACTTCCAAAACTTGAGGAATATGACAAAATTATTATAACTGGCTTCATTGGTTCAACCAGACAGGGAGAATATACTACCTTCTCAAGAGGAGGATCTGATTACAGTGCCGCTATTCTCGCCAACATCCTAGATGCCAAAGAATTGGAAATTTGGACTGATGTCGATGGAATTCTAACTGCCAATCCAAAAATAATTCCACAGGCGAAAGTAATTAAAAATGTAAATTATCGGGAGGCATCTGAACTTTCCTATTTTGGCGCCAAGGTTCTTCATCCAAAAACTATCGAACCAGTCGTAGAAAAAGGCATCCCCGCTCGCGTAGTCAATACTTTCAATCATAAAAATCGCGGTACTCTGATCACAGAAAAATCTAAAAAAACTATTAAATCTGTCTCGAGCAAAAATGGTTCTTATATAATTAATCTTTACTCGACTGAAATGCTTGGAACTTCCGGCTTTATGGCCAAGATTTTTTCCATTTTTTTGGAACATAGTATTGTCATTGATGTCGTGAGCACTTCCGAATCCAGCATATCTCTAACTACAGAATGCGAACCACCAACACTTCTTGTTCGCGAACTCGAGAAACACGCTTCCGTGGAAATTCTAAAAAATAAAACAATAATTTCTTTGGTCGGCGAAGGATTGGGAGAGCGGAAAAATATTCTTTACCGACTTTTTGGAGCAGTAAAAAATTATTCGATTAGAATGGTTTCTCAAGGCGCTTTGCCACAAAACATTACCTTGGTAGTTGACAAGAGAGATGAAAAATTAGTCATTCGAGCAATTTATAGAGAATTTTTTAACTAACAAATTTATGCGCTTCGCCATTGTTGGTGCCACTGGCATCGTTGGGAGAGAAATGATAACTTGTCTTGAAAAAAGACATTTGAAAATCGACCAATTAAGATTGGCAGCTTCGCCTCGTTCTATTGGAAAAATAATAAAAACAGCTTATGGAAAAATTACAGTCGAAGGTATAAGCGAAGAACTTTTCAAAAATTCAGACATCGCCCTTTTCGCCGCTGGATCTGAAATTAGTCTTAAGTGGGCAAAAAAAGCCGCTACGCTTGGATGTATTGTTATTGATAATTCTTCCTGCTTTCGCTATGACCCTAAGGTTCCGCTCATCATCCCAGAAATAAATCCGAAAGATATATTCAAGCACCCTGGCATAATCGCCAACCCAAACTGCACCACCGCTATTGCTGCCATTCCTCTTTGGGAAATTGAAAAACACTTTGGTCTTAAAAAAATAATAATCTCAACTTACCAAGCAGTTTCGGGCGCCGGAAAAGAAGCCATGGAAGAATTAGAAAAACAGACTTGCGACTATTGTCAAGGGAAAAAACTTGAGATAAAAAATTTCCAGCACCAGATTCTTTTCAATCTCATCCCGCATATCGATAAATTCCAAGAAAATAATTATACCAAAGAAGAAATGAAAGTTGTTTGGGAAACCAGGAAAATATTTTCTCGGCCAAATATTTCAATTTCTTGCACTGCTGTCCGAGTGCCAATTCTTCGCGCTCATAGCGAATCAATTGTCGTTGAAACAAAAAAGAAAATAACTCCAAAAAAAATCCGGGAAATTTTCAAAAAAACTTCCGGGATAAAAATTGTTGATGATCCTAAAAAGAATTCTTATCCTATGCCACTTTTTGCCAGCCAAAACTTCGAAGTTCAAGTTGGCAGAATTCGCCAAAGTTTGATTTTTGGAGACTACGGGCTAGAATTTTTTGTCAGTGGCGATCAACTCTTGAAAGGCGCTGCTCTTAACGCCGTCCAAATCGCCGAACTTTTAATAAAGAGAATCTCAAAATAAATTAAGACTTGCGTGTTTGGCGAGAAATTACTCATAGCAGGTATTTTTTGCAAATTAGCCTGAGTTAGATCTAATTTATGTGCAAAAGATATGTTTTAGTAATTTTGAGACAAATGTGCAAGTCTTATAAGCGCTAGTTTAAAAACTTTCAATAATTTCCAAAACTGCGTTAGCCGCTTCTCCGCCCTTGTTGCATTTATTGCTTGATCGATCTTGCGCTTGCTTCAAATTATTTGTGGTTATCACGCCAAAACCAATCGGCAAAGAAAATTTTAACATCACTTCCATTATCCCCTGGGAAACTTCACTGGAAATATAATAATAATGGTCCGTATCTCCTTTTATCACACACCCGATGGCAATGAGGCCGTCGTATTTTTTTGTCTGCGCCAGTTTCTGACAAGAGAGTGGGATTTCAAAAGAACCTGGAACCCAAATAATTTTGATATTATTTTTTTTAACTTTATTTTTTTCCAAAATCGCTATCGCGCCATCTAACATTTTTTCAGTAATATCCTTATTGAAGCTAGAAACAACAATCGCAATCTTATATTTGCTTGCATCGATTATTTTTTCGCTGGATTTATTTTTTCTTTGCATAGTTTTGACTTCTTAATAATTTATCTAAATACTTAGCCAGAACATCCGTCTCGATATTCACTTCTTCACCTATTTTTATTTTTCCTAAATTAGTATTTTCCAAAGTATAGCTTACCAGAGAAATTGAAAACCAATCATACCCAGTATCCACCACTGTGAGGCTGATTCCATCGACCGAAACAGAACCCTTGTCTGCCACCAGTCTCATAAATTTTTGCGGAATTTGTATTTTCATTACTTTGGATTCTTTGTCTTTTTTGATATTAATTATTTTTCCGCGTGTATCAATATGCCCCTGCACAATATGACCATCCAAAAGATCATTCATCTTCAAGCTTTTTTCTAAATTTACTTCTGTTCCTTTTTTCCATTCGCCGGCCGTAGTTTTTTTTATCGTCTCTGGCATATATTCCACTTCGAAAATTTTTGTATTAACTCTTTTGATGGTTGAACAGATACCATTTATAGAAATACTTTCTCCTTCCCAAATTTTCCAGCTCTTGGGGCGAGAAATTTCCAAAAACAAGCTGCCTTTTTTGAAAGCAACTTTTTCAACTGTTGATAATTTTCTAATAATTCCAGTAAACATGTTTATTCTTTTTTTATTATTTCCAGATCTTTTTTAATTTGCGAAATTAATTCTGAATTATTTTTAAAATTTATAATATTCCTGATTTTTTTGCCTATTTCCAATCCTATTTTTTTTCCGTATAAATCTCCAGAAAAATCTAATATATGCATTTCTATTATATCCGCTCCGGCTTTGTATATTATCCCGGCTTTGTATTTTTGCCCTTGAATTGCCACCCAACCCGAGTAGACCCCTGCTTCAAGTTTTCCGTTAAACTTTAAATTAGCCGTAGGAAAGCCAAATCTACGACCTTCTTTTCGCCCATGAATAACTTTTCCTGCTATTTTCAAATAATCGCTCTGCATAAGTTAAATTCTAACAAGAGCGCTAGATATTGGCAAATATCTTTCCTTTTGCTAGTATTTAATATAATCTTAATTTTATGGGTAAAATTATTGTCATTTTGGGACCGACTTCCAGCGGAAAATCTTCTGTTGCTATTTCACTTGCCCAAAAATTCAGAGGAGAAATAATAAGTGCTGATTCTCGCCAGATTTATCGCGGAATGGATGTGGGAACCGGCAAGATTACAAAAGCCGAACAAAAAATGGCCAAGCACTACGGGGTTGATATAATAAGTCCTAAAACTGATTATAATGCTTCGAAGTTTAAAAAATACGCGGACAAAATTATTGCTGATATTTTGAAGCGCGGAAAAGTGCCTATCATTTGCGGAGGCACTGGCTTTTGGATAAAGGCTATAATTGATAATGTTGTTTATCCAGAAGTTGCTCCTAATTGGGAATTACGTAATAAATTACGTAATTACTCCGCAGAGAAATTGTTTAAAATGCTTCAAAAATTAGATCCCGTTCGCGCAAAAAATATTGATGCAAAAAATCCAGTTCGCTTAATCCGCGCGATTGAAATTTGTAAAACACTCGGAAAAGTCCCTGCCATTTACGAACTACGAAATGAACGAAAGTACGAAACACTACAAATAGGAATCAATTTACCCCAAAAAAAGCTTTATGAGAATATTAATAAAAGATTAAAAAAACGTTTCAAGCTTGGTATGATTGAAGAAGTAAAAAAATTACACTTTAACGATAAAATCAGCTGGAAAAAACTCCAAAGTTTCGGACTGGGATACTCGCTTATCCCAAAATATATTCAAGGCGAAATAAAATCTAAAGAGGAACTCTTTGAAAAAATTTTCCAAGCCGAAAAAAATTACGCCAAACGCCAAATGACTTGGTTTAAAAAAGACAGTAGGATTATTTGGTTGGAAAATTACCTGGAAATTATAAAAGAAACAACAAAATTTTTACTAAATAACCCTTGACAAATATATTATATTTCTATATATTTTCCTTATTGTGTTGCATTAATCTTTGTTAAAACATTTAACGCGGGAGGTTGTGATGAAAAAGAAAAAACGGTATGCAAGGTATCTAGTATGCCCAAGGTGCAATGGCAATAAGTGGGATAAAATAGGTTGCCGAAGATGCAACAGTATGGGCAAAATAAGAGGCAATACAAGAAGGCGAGGAGGAAAGGGACATTATTAATCTCGGCAAAGAAAAGCATTTCGGGAAAATATATTCCCGGAATGCTTTTTTAAATAGAACTTTTTCGCATTATTATTCAGCCTATTTCGGCGACGATACAAATTGAAGTTTGCGAGCGTAAAAAATTTACTCATTATTATCCTTAGGGAAGTTTAGTAAATTTAGCGAGCAAACTGAAAATTTGTCGGAGACGAAATTGGGCTGAGAGTTTTCTTTTGTTGCTTTTCTTTTGCGGAAAAAGAAAAGCAAAGAGCCTTTAAATAGTTAAGCCAGAAACAATGTTCTGGCTTTTTAGTTTGGAAAAATAATTCTTTGATTATTTTTCCTGCCGGCATTTTATACATTCCTTTTGGGAATAAGCCGGCTGGAAACATTTCTCACATCCAGCTGTGTTCCTCCAAACACATACCGGACATTCTTTTTTTCTGCAGATGCACTTTTCGAAATCTACCTCTCCCATTTCTTGAAGTTGCTTAAGAGTAGCTCCTCCGGCCATAAGATTTACCTCCTTGTTGTTTGCATAAAGAACATAAAAAAAAATCCGCCTAATTGGCGGATTTCCTATTTACTATAAATATTAAAAATTCCTTGAATTTAAACCTATCAAATTTTTTTCTTCTATTTTTCATATCCAAGGGATATTCTACACCCTTTTTATAATATTAGCAACAGTAAACTGTAACTTAGGCTTAAATAAAGTTATTTCTATATTATTTAGAACATTATTATATCATTAGATTCAACAAAAATAAAATAAAAAATTAACCATGCCCATAAAGATAAAGATGTCGTTAAAAATAAAAAGAACTTAAAATTTTCAATTAATTTATTTCTATTATTGCTAAAATTAAAAAATAAAAGTATCAAAGCGCTTAATACAAATATGCCTAAAATTAAATTAGTCATACCGGGGTATTTTGGAGAATAAGGCAACAACATTCTATTGAGATAATTTTTGACTACTAAAAAAATTACAAGGATACTTATAATAAAAAACCAGGGCCATTTTATTTTTTTAATTTTATCAAAATTAATCATATTATTTTTATTATAATTTATTGTGCAATATCTCCTGCACTTTTTGTGGGTTGGCTTTCCCTTTTGTTTCTTTCATAATCTGTCCAATCAAAAACTTAAGCGCATTTTCTTTGCCAGCTTTGAAATCAGCTACTGATTTTTCATTTTTAGCCAAAACCTCATCCATGATTTTTTCTAATTCCTCTGAATTATCCATCTGCGCCAAATTTTTTTCTTCGATTATCTGCGATGGATCTCCGCCAGTTTTATACATTTCCAAAAGTACAGTTTGCGCTGCGCTGGAATTTATTTTTCCAGAGGCGACTATGCAAATCAGCTCGGCATAATTTTCCGGCGTAATTTTTATATCTTGAATTATATGATTTTCCAAAATCATATGACGCCTAAGTTCTGTTATCGCATAATTAGCCGCTAGTTTTATAGTTTTATCTTCCGCGCATTCATATTCCTTGCATCCCATTTTTTCTTTTATCTCGCTCACGACTTGCTCAAAATACTCGGCCAATTCTTTTTCGGCCACCAAAACTGCTGTGTCATTTTCCGGAAGATTATATTCCTCTCCAAACCTTTTAGCTTTTTGATCAGGAAGCTCTGGTAATTTTCTTTTTAGATTATCTATATATTCCTGGTCAAATTTGAGTGGCGGAATATCCGGCTCGGGAAAATAACGATAATCATGAGCCGACTCTTTTGTCCGTTGGGAAACTGTTTCTCCTTTATTAGCGTCCCATCCTCTCGTTTCCTGGATTATTTTTTCACCTTTTTCGAGCATCTCTGTTTGTCTTTCAATTTCAAAATTGATTGCTTTCTCGACAAACTTAAAGGAATTGATATTTTTCACTTCGACTTTCGTGCCGGATAATTTGTCTTCGCCTTTTTTATAAAGTGAGATATTAGCTTCGCATCGCATATTGCCTTTTTCCATATCGGCATCAGAAATTTCCAGATACCGACAAATCTGCTGAAGTTTTTGGCAAAAAATTCGCGCTTCTTCGCCCGTTTCAATATCTGGCTCTGTCACAAGCTCCATAAGTGGCACACCAGCCCGATTAAAGTCCACCAAAGTATAATCCACGCCTTTAGGATGAATAAGCTTGCCTGTGTCCTCTTCAAGATGAATTCTCGTTATTCCTATTTCTTTCCCGCCTCGCGTCGACGAAGCGTCTCCGCGAGTCGAGGCGGGCCCATTTATTATTAATTTCCCTTTTTCGCAAAAGGGTTGATCATATTGCGAGATTTGGTAACCTTTCGGAAGATCGGGATAAAAATAATTCTTTCGGTCAAACTTTGAAACTTGTCGCAAAGTGCAGCCCAACGCTAATCCAGCCAGTTGTGTAAATTCAATCGCTTGGCGGTTTGGCACCGGAAGCGTTCCGGGTTGCCCTGTGCAAACCGGACAAATATTAACATTAGGCTCTCTTTCGAGCCCTAGACCATTTTTGGAATCACAAAACATCTTTGATTTAGTTTTTAGTTCAACATGGATCTCCATGCCGATAACAGGCGTGTATTTTTTCATAAAAAATTATCACTTAATTAATTTTTTCCAATTTTTCTTATAATATTCAAACTTTTTATCAAATTTTTCTTTTTTTGTTTCTTCTATCCCCAATGATTTAATTCTAACTCTAAGTATATTAGTTATTTTTTCTTTTTCTATCGGCTTACACATTTTTTCCAGTTCAATAATATATCCGTATCCCTTAGTGTCATCTACTGCGACATTTATTCCTTTCCATAAAAAAGCATTCCTCTTGCGAAACCATTCTATTTTAACTTCATAATCCAGTGCTTCAAATAATTTTTTTGCATTTTCAAACTCATTTTTATCAATTTTTATTTCAATTTCTTCCCGGGAATCTTCATGCATTTTTCCTTTTTTGAGCCATATTTTTGCAGATTTATTGCTTTTCTGAATTCTTAAATCATTTTCGCCAGAAAAATAATATGAAACTTGCCTTTCTTCTCCTAAAAACTTGCCATCTTTTTTGAAAAATTTCAAAAGATCTTGGTGTTGTTTCTTAGTGATTAGACTTCTTATCTCCGTTTCAATATTTTTTTGCTTCATATTAAATTTATCAAAAAATTTTAGTACAATCCCGTACTTCCAAATGCACCATCTCCCCTATTTGTTTTTCCCATTTCTATAATATTCATAAAATTTACAGATTTAATTTCAGTTTATTATACATTTCAAACCCCTTGGATAATGCCCTTTTCATTTCATTAGAAACATTTGAAAGTTTTTTCAACTCTTCATGATTTATCCATCTATACTCTTCGTGCTCGTCCATCAATTCTATATTTTGCATACTTTCTTTGGTTTTAACAAGATACTGAATATCTACATTATGTCCTTTGCCTTTCATGGTAATATAGGAAAAGACTGAGCAAGGCGCGATTAATTCTATATCAAGATTGATTTCTTCCTTTGCTTCTCGTTTCAACGCTTCTTCTGGCGTTTCCCCAAATTCCATTTTCCCTCCAGGAATATCCCAAAATCCTGGTAATAATTTTTCCTTTTTTGATCTTTTTAAAATTAGAATTCTCCCTTTGCTAAAAAGGAAAGCTCCTACGCCAATTCGCTGGTGTTTTTCCATTATTTTGTTACTTTATACTTTAAAACCACAGACTCTTCATTGATTTTTTCGATTTCCTTGAGTTTTAAGTTCACATCAAAATCTCCCTTGAAAAGCGACAATCCTTCACCAAAAATTTTTGGTTCAATTGTTATATATACTTCGTCAATTAATTTATGCTTTAAAAATAATCCGTTCAAGAAAGCTCCACCACCGAGCACTGCCGAAGTATATCCCATTTTTTCAAGCTCTCCCAGGACTTTTTCCGGCTCACCACTTACCCATTTTACTCCTTCTGTCGACTTTGGATTTTTTTCCAACGTAAAAACTACATTTAATCTTTCTTTAAGAGGACTTGGAAAAGTAGAAAAAGTTTTTTCTCCCATAATAACCACGCCGGCTTCCTTGGAAATTTTAGCAAATCTTTTTTTATCTTCCCGACTTGTCCAATCAGGAAAATGATCACTCGTGCGCGCGATTTTTCCATCCAATGTCATTGCCATCAGCATTATAATTTTCATAATTTAAAAATATAAAAAATTATTTCTTCCAATCACCTGTCTTGAATCGATTATTTTCAGAATTGAAATGCCAACTATTTATATCGGCTGAATAAATTTTCTTAAACATTTTCTTAGCAGTATTGGTAAATAATTTTTGAGGAATTATTTTTTTTCGCGCTTCTGATTTTAATTTGAATATTTTTTCATTAGCGTCTCTTTGCTCCATTAGCTCCATATCAATATCCAGATTATCAGCATCCTTGACTATTTGAGCTTCAATAGTTTCTTTTTTTTCATTTTCTTGAAACAATTCCATAAATTCCTTTTCAATTGAAGTATTTTTTAACATATCGCGTATGGCTAATAACCCTTCTCTTTTTGCATATAATCTTGACAAATAATCTACATCTCCAGTTCTACTTTCCGTTATATCATGCATTAAGGCTAATTTTAATAATTTTCCCTGGTTAATTGCTTTTTCATTGTTAGCAATAATCAAGGCTAGCCACATCACTCTGAAAGTATGTTCTGCATCATTAGCTATATTAGTTAAAAAAAACCTCTGCCAAGTTCTTTGGAGAAACCTCATTTTGCCAATTTCAAACAGAAAATCTATGTCTTTCTTCATTTTTGATTTTTATTAAAATATTATGTATAATATATATTACCATATAAAAAGGAGGCCGTAAAATAGTTAAAAAAATAACTTAAATAATATGCAAAAATTTGAAAACATCGTACCAATGAAACCTCTTAAAAAGCGCACCCCAGATAACCAATATAAGGAACTTCTGCGTGAAATTCTCGAAAAGGGCATTAAAGCAGATTTTAAATCAGGCGCGGTCGGCCCGGATGTTGACGCTCTCACATTGGTTGGCCCTCGACCAATGCGTTTTAGATTAGAAAATGGATTTCCAATGATCACTGAACGAAATATGGATCCTAAAATGTCAGCTTTGCCGGTAACTATCTGGCGGCAAGCCATTGCGGAAATTTGTGCTTTTATCAATGGCGCGAGAACTGTGGAAAAATTGGAAGAATTTGGCGTTTATTGGTGGAAAGATTGGTGCACAGAAAAAAAATGTGCTAAACGCGGCCTTCCGACTGGCGATCTTGGCCCGGGTTCATATGGCGCTGCTTTTCATGATTTTCCCACCTCTGAAGGAATCCCTTTTAACCAATTTAAAAATATCATCGAGCAGATAAAAGAAGAACCGCAACTTCGCACACATTTTATCTCTCCTTGGATTCCCCAATATATTGGCCGAGGTAAAAACAAGATTCAAAAAGTAGTTGTTTGCCCTTGCCATGGATGGCTTAATATTAGAATCATAGGCGGGAAATTAATCCTGAATATGATACAGCGGTCCGGAGATGTTCCAATTGGAGTGCCCTCTAATATGGTGCAGTATGCTGCATTAACAATGATGCTGGCCCATGCGACAAACACCATTCCATATGAATATGTCCATACTATATCTGATGCCCATATTTATATAGATCAAATTCCGGCAGTAGAAAAAATGCTTGAACGAGAATCAAGAGCGTTTCCAACTATGAAAATGAATATTGAAAAGAAAGATTTGTTTGATTTTAGAAAAGAAGACTTTGAACTTAGCGATTATAATCCGCACCCGGGAATAAAAGGCATCCCAGTAATGATTTAAGATAAATTTATGACTAAAGAGAAAAAATATACTAAAAAAGAAAAGATCGGCTACTTAGATTTTAACCACGCTAGAACGCCCGAACAAATTGAAGTGATGCGACGCATTGTAGAAGATGGGGTATGCCCTTTTTGTCATTTTGACACATATCATTCCAAGCCAATTATCAAAGAGACCGCTTGGTGGTATTTGAGTGAAAACATGAGTCCTTATGAGGGTACAAAAATCCATTTGATTTTTGTCTACAAAAAACATGTCACTTTGACTTCCGAAATTGAACCGGAAGCCACCAAGGATTTATTCGAACTTATCAGTTGGGCGGAAAAAAAATATAGAATGGTCGGCGGATCATTTTTTGTGCGTTTTGGCAAATCTGAAATAACTGGAGGAAGTGTCGACCATTTTCACGCTCAACTTATTGTCGGCAATGCCAAGGGAACAGATAAAAAATATGATAAATTGAAGGTAAAATTGGGGTATAAAAAACTTTCGGCATAAGCCAAAATCTAAAACGCCCCCCCCCGCTATAACGGGGGTTTTTGTTTGACTTTAAGCACAACTTTTTATACAATGGAATCAACAGTACTTTTATTTTCTAGGCAATGTCCCAAACCCATTAATGTTTTATGTGTTATGCACAGAAAGGAGTCAAAGATGACAGAAAAAAAGGGATTCCCGGTTAATAAATCAACCATCAGAAGTAAGGAACAATATAAAGCCACGGTTGCAGCAGCCAAGGCTGGTTGCGCCTGGTGCAAATCGGAAGATGAACAACCAAGCCCACTTTTAAAAGATTTTGGACTGGTCGTTGTCCGAAAAAACGTGTTCCCCAAGCCGCACCGCAGAATGTACATAATCCATAGCAAACGGTGTGCTAGAATGGAAGATCTCACACCGGAAGAATGTTACCAGATTTTCCAGGCACGGCACTGGGCGCATCAACAGGATAAAAATCCGGGCGGTGGCGATATCCATCGCTGGGGGGATAGAGAATACTGCGCCAGTTCCATTCCTGACAATCATTACTTCGAGAGTCTGGTCGTCCCAGATGGCACTGGCCCCGTCCCTGAAACACTCTATAAGGACAAGAGCCCAGAAAAAATGGCGGCACGCGAAAAGCGCGCCAAAACTTTTACAGAAGGCGACTGAATCAAGTCTGAATTTAAACAATCTTTACAAAATCCCCCGAGGCAACGACACCTCGGGGGTTATTTTTTTATCTAAAAGATATTTATTTTTTATATTCCACTACTCCTAATCCTTTTTCTTTCGGCAACTTCATATCAACCAGAATAATTTCCACGCCTTTTTGCTTCAAAATACTTTCCCCATCCAAAACTCCATAACCTATATTATAATATAGTTTTTTGATACCGGAATATGCAATCAATTTTGCGCAAGGCGGGCAAGGGAAAGTTGTTACATAAATACTGGCGCCTTCCAAGCTAATTCCCTTTTTGGCTGCTTCAGCAATCGCAGCTGCTTCTCCATGAATTGCAGTAGAAAATTCTAAATTTATCCCCTTATGAAAGGGTATTCTCGGATCCCCGTTTATAAAAGGAATGTGTTCAGAAGGAACATGCTTATTGCAAGTCGAGATTATTATTCTTTTATTTTTCACAATTACTGATCCAATTCTCCTCCACCAATCTGAACTTTCTTTTGACTTTTTATTGGCCTTAAGCATCATTTCTTTGTCGAATTCTTTTCTGGAAATTTTTATATCAGGATTGATTGGAAATTCTCTGATTGTATTATGCTTATCCCAGCGGAGAAAAATATCATCAAAAATAATTTTTTTTCTGTGAAAATATTTTTTTGAAAGTTCTCGTGTAATATCTTCATTGGGCATTATTATTTCAGTTTCTTCTTTTTTAATTTTCTCTAATAATTCTCTGTCTAGGATATTTACTTCTTTAAAAATTTTTAGTGATTCAATCGCTTTTTTCATTTGTATCGAATCAAGCGCTCTGATTTCCTTATAGAGATAATCGGATTTTAAAATCAAATCCTGCCCTAAAATATAAAGAACGGATTTTTTATATTTCTCAAAAAACCGGCGATAACCCTCATGGAGAACTGGTACATAAGCTATAATAATTTTTTTCATTTTTTTAGCTTTTCTTCTTTAATCTCGCCCAAAGATGTTTCAATTGCTTTTAAGATCCGAGGGGTTAGCCTTTTCTCTAGCTTTTTGGCTGTAGAAATTTGCATACGGCGAATCTTAGCGCTAGTAGATGTTGTTGCGCGTGGTTCAAGCACAACGACTTCTCCGCAATATTTTTTCAATGCTTTTACCTGTTCTTCTGTGTAAGTTTCTTTTGTAGCAATCAAAACATCCGGCATTACTAATTTTATTAAATGCCATTTAGGAGCACTATGCTCTTTTAACACCACTAAATCCACATATCTTAAATGGGCCACCATTTCCATCCTTTCATTCTGTGGAACTATCGGGCGATCCGGGCCCTTTCGTATTTTTATTTTTTCATCGCTATCTACTCCGACAACTAAAACATCTCCGTGTTTTTTTGCTTCCATAAAATAACGGGCATGTCCGATATGCACCATATCCCAAGAACCCATTGTAAGAATAATTTTCATTCCAAGGCCCTTGCAATGGCTAACTGCCTTTTTTAATTCTTTCAGTTCTAAAATACACTTTCCCCCAAACAATCCTTTGGGTTGTATAATTTCTTCCCTAGTTTCAATATTCTTTTCATCATTTTTTTTTCGTTTAGCCATAATTATTTATTTTAATTATTAATCCAAGCTAAGTTTTTGAAGTATACATTTATTCTACTATTTTCCCCTTTTTTGGTCAAAAAAGCGGATTTGACATCCGCTTGAAAACTTATTCTTATTTTTTTGGCACTTTTTCCATCATCTCATCTACTTGTTTTTTTAGTTCTTCGGCCGTGCCATTATTATTGAGCGTAAAGTCGGCTTGCTTTCCGATTTCACGAATAGAAACTTCTGTGAGCCGACCCTCTTCTTCCAGAAATTTTTCGAAAGTCGCTTCGCTTTCCCCTTCATTTTGATTTCGAAGTTTTATTCGATCAAAACGTAATTTTAAATCAGCCGCGACATAAACTAAGAAAAAATTCTTTCCATATTTTTTTCGAAAAGGCTCAACATCGCCATGCATTCTTATTCCGTCCGCAATAATAATATTTGATCCGTTTTTTTCCATATCCCGAATCAGAGAATCAATTATCACTGACGGGCCATATCCTTCTTTGAGTACCAATGCTAATTTTGCTAAATTGTCTCTCGTTACCGGCACATGGATATCTTCGAGCGTGCGCCGAAGAATCTTGGAAGTGCCATAATGAATAGCTCCATATTTTTCAATCAAATAATCCGCGGCTGTTCCCTTGCCAGAACCTTTTTCTCCAATAAGACCGATGATAATTTTATTTGCCATAATTATAAATGCGACTCTAATTTACGAATTAACACTCGAATGATTCGAATAAATTCGAGACATTCGGATGAAAATTCGTGTCATTCGGGTCGCTTATAAAAAACACCTAATAATCCTACCAATAAAATGCTTTTTCGTCAATAGAAAAAATCCCGCCAAAGCGGGACTTTTCTTATTTCTAAAAGTTACCTTTCTATAAGCTATAAGCTAATCTTCAGTCCTACTCCCATCGTCGAACAAACAGTTATACTGGAAATTAATTTTCCCTTGAGAGTTGCCGGCTTGGATTTTTCAAGGCTAGTTATGAGAGTTGTAATATTCTCAATAAGTTTTGCATCTTCAAAAGAAACTTTTCCGACCACTTGATGGATATTTCCACCATCATCATTTTTGAAAGAAGCTTTGCCTTTTTTGAGTGCTGATACAGTTTCCTTAATTTTAGTCGTCACTGTTTCAGTTTTTGGGTTTGGCATAAGTCCTTTAGGTCCGAGAATTTTAGCCACTGGTGCGAGCTTCGGCATCATTTCTGGCGTGGCTACAAGGATATCAAATTTATCTTTTCCAGAGAAAGCTTTGCCGGATTTTATTTTTTCAATAAATTCTTCTCCGCCAACAATATCCGCTCCAGCTTCTTTGGCATCTTTGGCATGAGTTGAAGTTATGACTGCAATTATCTTGCTTTTGCCGGTTCCGTGTGGAAGATCCACAATCCCTCTGATTTGCTGATCGCCTTTTTTAGTATCAATATTCGTTTTAATATGCACTTCAACTGCTTCATCAAACTTAGCAATCTTATTTTCCTTTATAACCTTAACCGCTTCTTCTAGCGGATACACTTTGCTTCGATCGATTTTTTTTTCCACTGCTCGATATTTTTTTCCTCGTTTCATATAGTTTGTGTGGTTCAAACGCCCCGATTTAATATCGGAGCTCCCACAAAATTAAAAATTAACCTTCTATTTTAATTCCCATTGATCTCGCTGTTCCAGCGATTATTTTTTCGGCGCCTTCGATATCATTGGCATTGAGATCCGGCATTTTCTTTTCCGCAATTTCTCGAAGTTTCGCTTTTGTTATTGTTCCAACCTTATCTTTCAGCGGATTTCCTGCGCCTTTTTCTATACCGGCTGCTTTTCTAAGTAAATCAGAGGCTGGCGGAGTTTTGAGAATAAAAGTAAAGGTTCGGTCTTCAAAAACCGTGATTTCCGCTGGGATAATATCGCCCATTTTGTCCTTGGTCGCTTCATTAAATTTTGTGCAAAATTCCTGAATATTCAAACCGTGTTGACCCAAGGCTGGTCCAACCGGAGGCGCTGGATTAGCTTTTCCAGCTGGAATTTGAAGCTTAATAATAGTTTTAATTTTCTTTGCCATAATTGTAAATGCGACTCTAATTTACGAATTAACACTCGAATGATTCGAATAAATTCGAGACATTCGGATGAAAATTCGTGTCATTCGGGTCGCTTATTAAATTTTATGTATCTGTAAAAAGTCTAGTTCTACCGGCGTTTCCCGCCCGAAGATAGAAACCAAAACCTTAATTCTTCCTTTTTCTTCATCCACTTCGTCCACTTTTCCGTCAAAATCCTTAAATGGCCCATCGATTATTTTCACACTGTCGCCAGATTTTACATCAATTTTATATTTTGGTTCAGCCACACCCATTCTTTTCTTGAGCGTTTCGATTTCTCTCGGATCAACCGGAGTCGGCGTAGTTCCAAGTCCGATAAATCCGGTAACATTCGGCGTGTTTCGAACAACATACCAAGAAGCATCTGTCACAATCATATCGACAAGAACATATCCGGGATAAATTTTTTCTTCCACCACTGTTCTTTTGCCGGTTTTGATCTTAATCTTTTTTTCAATCGGCACCATCACATCGAAAATCAAATCCTGCATATCCATTGATTCAATTCTTTGTCGAAGATTTCTCGCTACATTGTCTTCATAGCCAGAGTAAGTATGGAGAACATACCAAGCTCTTCCATGATGCTGACTTTGTTTAGCCATATTATTTTAATATAAAAGTTTTTAATAAATATCCGAAAAAATAATCTAGTCCGCCTAAAAATGCCGCAACTGCAAGACTGATGCCAATCACAATCAAGGTATAATTGATTGTCTTTTCTTTGGTCGGCCAGTTGACTTTTGTGAGTTCTATTTTGGCTTCTTTCAAAAATTGGATAATTTTATTCATATTTAGAGCTTTTTTAAAAGCCCCCTTGGGCTTCTTTTGTAATTTAATATTACATTAATTCTAAATTTATGTCAAATGCTATTTTTTTTCCGAACCCACTGCTAAAATAAAAAGCTGGTAAAGAATCCTGCTTCCAACAATTGCGTTCCAATCGCTTGCAAAATCGCCAGCTTTGGCGGGAGAAACTTCGCAAAGGTCAAATCCGATAATTTTTCTACCACTTTTTACAATTTGTCGAATTAAAAAGATAGCCTGATTAAATTCCAATCCTCCTGGCACAGGCGTTCCAGTATTCGGACAAAGCATCGGATTTAGCCCGTCAATATCAAAACTTATATAGACATTCTTTGGAAGTTTAGCAATAATTTCTTGGCACAAGGATGGCCATTTTTTCCCAGAAAATAATTTATCAGAAATTTTTTGATCGCCAAAAAACGAGATTCTATTTTTATTTTTTTTCACAAATTCAATTTCTTCTTCACAAAAATCGCGCGCGCCCACATTTACAATTTTTTCCACCTCTTTTATCCCACTAGCATTTCTCATTATAGAAGCGTGAGAATTTTGAAAGCCCTCATAGCCATATCGAAGATCGAGATGAGCATCAATCATTAATATTCCGAATTTATATTTTTTCGCCAGCGCCCGAATGAGGCCAAGTGGAGAACTATGATCACCCCCAAGCACTCCAACAATCTTATTCTTTGCAATATTTTCCTCTGAAATTTTTTGAACCCAATTTGCAAGAATTTCTGTTCCTTGATTTACTTTTTCCCAAAGAACTTTATTTTTCTTTTTAGAAAAATTTTCTTTTTCCAAATACTTTATGCATTGAGTTGCGATGCTTCTTAATTTCTGACAATGTTTTTTCCATTTTTTAGAAATTGGCAACATAAAAATTCCCTTTTCCCAAGATGAAGGAAAAGATGGATCGTAAAAATCAATTTGTGGAGAAGCTGAAAGAATTGCTTTTGGTCCAAAGCTTGTTCCGCTTCGGAAAGAAACTGTGATTTCAGACGGCACCGGAATCAAAATAACTTTTGCCTCTTTTTTGCTAAAAGGAAGGGCAAAAATATTTCCATTGGGCTTGGCAATTTCGCTAGGATTAAATTTCATAAATATTCTAAATAAAGTAAGGTTATTGTAGCTCTATTTTGGGTCTTGTCAATGTGTTTTTTTTGATTTATACTAATTTATAGTTTTTGGGCCCTTAGCTCATTTGGTAGAGCACCTGCTTTGCAAGCAGGGGGTGATCGGTTCGAGCCCGATAGGGTCCACTAAAGACAGAATCCAAATAAAAAGAAACTCCCAAAAGAGTCTCTTTTTTTATCTCTAAATTTTTTGCAATAAAACAAAACAGATTAAATACAGTTTTTTATTTTTCTTGCGCGTTTAATTTATTGGTAGCTTCCGGTATCAACAGTATTTCTCTAAAATTATTTATCAAGGGAGAATCTTTCCGGCCCATTTTTAATGTTCAAAGTTTTAATTAAAATTTTTTAAATAAATTAAGCTTAAACATCAAGCTTTTCTAACAAGTGTTTTCTTGGGCAAATATTTAATCAAGGCTTTTTCCGTCAGAGCGGTTAAACTTATATCTTCAACTATAGCTTGCGTTTTGGCACACTTTAGAAGCTTCAGATCAATAAAAAGGGTAACTCTTTTTTTGTTGCTAGTTGTCATAATTCATTATGTTAAATTAGTTGTACTTATGCCTATAGTACAACGATAGTAGCAGCATATTTCTTTTAATAAGAGGAAATATAAAGTTGTTGCAAGTGTACTAATACTACAAGTTTAAGCGCTTGTTTAATTATTAATAAACAACCCTATGTTGTGGACTATAGCTGTAATTTTACTGATCCTGTGGCTTTTGGGATTCATTACCTCAGCTACTTTCGGCGGATGGATTCATATTCTGTTGGTCATAGCGCTAGTGGTAGTTGTCATACAATTGCTTCAGGGCAGAAGAATTCTATAAAATTAAACAAAAAAAGAAGTTTACCAGAACTTCTTTTTTGCTGTTTTAATTTTTTGATATGTTATATTAAATATTGAGATTGAATCTCTCCAGCTCTTGTCAGTGCTTAAATTATGTGATAATCTATTTCCATTGTGAACTCAAATAATCCACATGCGGGCGTATAGCTCAGTTGGTTAGAGCGCGTCACTGATAATGACGAGGTCTCAAGTTCGACTCTTGATACGCCCACAAATAAAACAGCCCCCTAAGGCTGTTTTATTTATTTTAACTTTCCCACCGCTTTTTTGAACTCGTCCCCTTTTTCTTCAAAATTTTTCCACAAACTATAACTCGGAGAAGCTGTTGAGAGGAGACAAACTGATCCTTCGGGCGTGTATTTATAAGCAAACTCGACCGCTTTTCTCATACTTTTAGTGTTGAAAACTCTAAAAAAATTATTCTTTTTCAAAATTCTTTTTCCGCTGTCCGGGAATAAAACAATATTTTCTATTTTATGTTTTTTCAATTGCTTTTCCAATTCCCTAAAATCATATCCGCGATCTTCTCCGCCAAGCATTATAGTTTTAACACCTGGAATTGCTTCAAGCGCCGCGATAGTTGACTGCGGAGTAGTAGAGATGGCATCATCATAAAATTTTATTCCTCTAAACTCTCCCACAAACTCTAGGCGATGAGGCAGTGACTGAAATTCTTCTACTGCCTTTTTAATTATCTTATCAGATATTTTTAAAATTCTTGCCACTGCGATAGCTGCTTTTATGTTATTTTCATTATGTTTTCCTATTAGCGAATAACTAAGACCTTTTAAATTTATACTTTTATCAAATGGAACAGTCTTTGCTTTCGCTTCTCGGGCTAAAGTTTTTAGTTTTTTGTCACTTTCATTGTAGACAAAATAATTCCAAGGGTTTTGAAATTTGATTATTTTGCTCTTAGCTTCGTAATATTTTTCCGTATTACCATGATAATTCATATGCTCAGGAAAGAGATTTGTCATCACTGCAATATCAGGCGAATATTGAATATCATCCAATTGATAACTGGAAAGTTCCGCCACAAAAATTTCATCACTAGCGACTGGCTTCATCAGAACATTCAGCATCGGATTCCCTATATTCCCCAACAATTTTACTTTTTTTCCTGCCTTTTTTAAAACAAAATAAATCAAAGAAGCGGTCGTGCTCTTACCTTTGCTTCCAGTCACCCCGATTATTTTATTTTTTATTTGAGAAAAAAATAAATTTGTAGCGGTCGTATATGGAACATTTAAAAATCTTTTTGATATTCCCGGAGTTTTTATTACTAAATCAAAATTGGCTTGTTTTTCTAAATAATTTTGACCGTTTTTTTTGTCAGCAATCCCTATTTTTATTTTCGGATAAAATTTATTTATGTATTTCTTGGTAGCCATTCCCTCTTTGCCATAGCCTAATATCAAAACATTTTTCATTCCAAAAAATTTGAAATTTGCTGGCATCGTCTGCGAAGGATTAGTTTTAAAAACTTTTTCCACTAATTTTTCAGGATTATTTATCCGACTTAGAAAGGTTTTTAAAAT
Source organism: Patescibacteria group bacterium (assembly GCA_022709735.1). Lineage (GTDB taxonomy): Bacteria > Patescibacteriota > Minisyncoccia > Moranbacterales > UBA2206 > UBA2206. Next base: position 111,118 of record JAKLIG010000004.1, read on the forward strand.
CAAACTGTCTTTGAATTTATTTTTTGCCAAGAAAATGGCCGCTCTAGCCTCGTCAAATGTTCCTACGCAATCAAAAGGTTTCATTTTCCCATAACCTAATATGTCCGCAAAAACAGGAAGTAAATTCTTTTCTTCAAATAAGTTTTTGCCAAAAATTTTGACGACTTCTTCTTTTCTCAAAAAAGCTGCCAGCATGGTAAAAACAAAAGCACATTTAGCACATTCTCCACACCATAAAGTTTTTGGGCGATCTTTTTTTATCCTGAAACTTCGATTACAACTTGTGAAAAAAGGAAAATATTTTTTGTATTTTGAAAACATTTCTGCAATACGAATTTCATAAAATGGACGCAACAGTGAAAAATAAAGCACATCCGGACAAATAAATTCCCGCGTATAATCTTGAAAGATTTCCTCAAATTCTAGCGATTTACTCCACTGATGATTTATATTTTCTCCAAAATATTTTACATTTCCAAAATTACTACTATATTCATTGGCCACTATTACATATGAATAATCGCATATGACCGCCATAGTATAGCCCAAAAAAGCAAAAATTGCCGAGATAGGAACATGGCCATTATAAGCGCCTTCGTGTTCCTGAAATATTTTTTCGTCTAAGCATCTTTCGATAATCAGCGAATTTATGCCAATTTTTTGAATTAGTCCCTCTGCAATTGAAGATTTTTTCTGAGTTTCGACTACCATTGCAGTGGCATCTATTTTATTTTCTTTCAAAAGTTCTGCTACAACAATTGAATCTTTTCCTCCTCCAATTCCAAGAAGGACGCGATTTTTTCTAGGCAAATGGAATGGCTCCAAACTAACTTTATTGCTATAAGGAAAATTAATTAAATTTTTAAAATTTATTTTATTCACATAAAAAAATTCGCCTAAGCCTTTTTTATAAACTGCATTCCAAAAATCAGCCTGTTTTTTCGACAAGGAAACATTTAATTTAAATTTCGGCGGACAATATAGTTTATAATAACTGACTCCCAACACTATGTGCAGATTTGAAAGCAAGCTATCGAGAAGTTTTTGCGAAATTTTATTTGCAAAAAAAGGTTTTGGAAAAATTATAGTTTCTGTGAAAACAAGCGGCTCTCTGTTTGAAAATTCGATTTTGTAATTAAATAAAAGCTTCCTGATTTGAGGATTAAAATTATAAGAAGTAAATTCAAAACTTTTCGCAACAGGTTGCATAAAATTTTTCGCTGAGGGAATTAGATAATTCCCTCAGCTAATTATTAACCGTCATTCCACACCGCTTTTTATCACCATTCCAGGATAATTCACCATGATAGATAATCCATTGACTTTTCCAAAACTTTGCCGCATTCTTCTTACGACCCCTTCTACATCATCTTGCTCGAAATATTCCGGACTAGTTGGCCAAATATATTCTTTTTTATGATTTTTGCCATTATTCAGATCACTATCGCTACTCATAAAAAAACCTCCTTTATTTAGAAAGATCGGTTAATTATTTGTTTATCTAAGCACAGAAATTTTAAAATTACAATCTTTTTATAATCCTTCCATCTCTCGCTCCATCATACTTCCCGTCTTGAATAACCATTTTACCATTTACAAAAGAATAATCAATACCGCGCGAATATTGATACGGCCGGTCTTTGTCGGCTGGAGAAGCAATCTTATTTTTATCCAAGACTAAAATGTCGGCAAAATATCCCTTCTCTAGTTTTCCTCTCTTCGCGATTCCAAATTTTTCCGCTGGGAATGCTGTCATTTTTCTAATTGCTTCTTCCATGGTTATAATTTTTTCTTGATTTACATATTTTTCCAAAACTTTTATGAAAGTTCCAAATGATCTTGGATGAACTAACTCTCCAGTCTTGGCATGATTCAAATTATAGCCAGCGCCATTTGAAGCAATCATGGAAAACGGGTGAATGATTGCCTTTCTAATATTATCTTCGCTTAAAGTTTCCATCGAAGTTATCACTCTTCCTTCTGAAGCAATCAAAACATCAATAATTGCTTCCTCCACTGACTTATTTTGCGAATCAGCAATCTCGGTTATTTTTCGGCGAGCCAAAGTTTTATTGAGAGGGCTCGCTGCAATTTCAATTTTTTTGTATTCAAAACCGGATTTTTTCATTTCAGTTATAACCTTGGCGCGAATAATTGGATCTTTCAAACGATGAAGCATTATTTTTCTTCCGCCTTCCGCTACCCAAGACGGAAACATCGCATAAAGAACCGACCCGGTGCTGGTGTATGGATAAACATCAAAGGAAATATCTATGCCGGCTTCGCGCGCGCGGGAAATATAGGCCAAAGCTTCATCCATTTTCGCCCAATTCTTTTTTCCCATTACCTTAAGATGAGAAATGTGAAGTTTCATTTTGGCTTCCCGCCCTATTTTTACCGCTTCCTCGATTGACTGCACCACTTCCTGCGCTTCATCACGAATATGCGTCACATAAACTCCGCCATATTTTTTGACAATGCTGGCAAGACTTAGCAATTCTTCGCCTGTTGCTAGTCGGGCATGAGTATAAATAAGTCCGGAAGAAATTCCCAGCGCTCCCGCTTTCATCGAGTCTTTTAACATTTTTTCGATAAATCTAAGCTCCTTGGGATTTGGAGCGCGCAATTCATCTTTCAAGATTCCGCGCCGCAAATTTTCGTGTCCGATGAGCGTGGCAAAATTCACAGAAAACTTTTTATTTTCCAAAAAATCAAAAAATTCCTGAAGCGTGAGCCAGCTGAAACTAATATTTTTCAGTTCTACCCATTTTTGAATTGATTCAATAGCAGAAGGCGTGGCAAGAGGCGCCAGTGATGATCCGCAAGCTCCGCCAACAATAGTTGTGATGCCTTGATACGCCAGACTTTCCAAATCCGGATTCAAAAATATCTGCCAGAAAGTATCGCTGTGATTGTTAATATCCACAAAACCGGGACAAACAATTTTTCCATTCGCATCAATTTCAATTTCTCCTTTTTCATTATGAAGCTCGCCGATTTTTACAATTTTATCTTCCTTGATCGCAACATCCGCCAAAAATCCGGCTTGCCCCGTGCCATCAATTATTTTTCCGTTTTTTATGAGAATATCATACATAAATTTATTTATTTGCTAATAAACTCCGCCATTTCAACTAATCGATTTGAATATCCCCATTCATTGTCATACCAGCCGACAACTTTCACTAGTTTTCCATTTGCCATTGTGAGAGGTAAATCGACAATTACGCTGGCTGGATCGCCTTTGAAATCCATTGAAACCAATCCTTCGTCGTTTACAGTTAAAATATTTTTAAGCCCGTTTTTTGAAGCTTCCAAAAAAGCATTGTTAATTTCGGAAGCGGTCGCTTCTTTTTTAAGATTACAAATAAAATCTACAATTGAAACTGTTGGCGTTGGAACACGAAGAGATATGCCGTCTAAATTTCCGGCCAGGTGTGGGATAACTTTTCCAACTGTTTTGGCTGCGCCAGTCGTCGTTGGAATAATATTCAGTGCCGCAGCTCGCGCCCTCCGAAGATCTTTATGAGGCAAATCTTGCAATCTCTGATCATTAGTGTATGAATGTGTCGTTGTCATAAAACCTTTTTCCACTCCAAAAATTTCGTCTAAAACTTTTATCATTGGAGCAAGACAATTAGTTGTGCAAGAACCATTGGAAATAATATTCTCTCCTTTATATTCATCCGCGTTTACTCCCAAAAGATAAACCGGCGTGTCATCCTTGGCCGGCGCGCTCATCACGACTTTTTTTGCTCCTGCTTCCAGATGTTTTCCTAATTTTTCTTGCGTGTTAAAAATTCCGGTGCATTCCAAAACTACATCTACTCCTAAATCTTTCCACGGCAATTTTTCCGGATCTGGTTCCATAAAATATTTAATCTTTTTTCCATCAACAATCAGTTCTGAATTTTTTTCGTCGATTGAAACTTCTTTTTCATATTTGCCATAGGAAGAATCGTATTTCAAAAGATGCGCGGCAGTTTTGAGATCTGTTAGATCATTTATCGCCACCACTTCAATACCTTCTTTTCCAAAAGCGATTTTGAGACTCGGTCGGCCAATCCGGCCAAAACCATTGATTGCAAGCTTAATCATAATTTTTGAATTTTTGAATTTTGTAATTTTTAAATAATTTCTAATGTTTTAATGTTAAAAAATTAAGAAATTAAGATTTATTTACAAAATTAAGAATTATAAAATTTAAAAATTTTCTGTTTTTATTATATCTCAATATTGACTATTTTCCAATTTTCTCCGGCTACCTTTTTTATATTAAACTTTACGCCGGAAAAAGCCGTGTTTTTTGCAATATTTTGAAGTCCAAATTGCAAATTATCCAAAGAAATGTCTTCTGCATGCTCTTCGTATCCATCATGAGCCAACGCTATTTGCCCAATTTCAATATCAACACTCTTAATTTCCCCAAGTTTTTTTTCTTGGGAAATTTTTTTCAGTTCATCAATTATTTCTTTGGCTAAAAGAAAATCATGCACCAATTTTGTCCGCGAAGTATGAGCGGCAACAAAATTGAGTGTCCCGCATCAATTCGCAGTAAAATATTATATTATTATAAACTAAGCCGAAGGCGACCACGCACACAAAACCAAAAACTAAATAAATCTCTGTCGGAATTGATGCTGGGACTATCCTTTTTTAACTCTTCCACAGTCCATGTACATTGCAATAAGCGCGCGCGGAAATTCGCTCGGCTTCCAGGCAAAATTCGGCTGACGGCTCCTGACCAGGTTCAAGATGCTTTCTATAAACACGATGTTCTGTGATCACTTCAATCCATTCGATATAATGTGTCGATTCCATTGGATGCGGAACTTTTCCGACGCTCACAATTACGCCAATCGCTGTTTTTTCAATGACCGGCACATGTTTTTCCATTCCTTCATCCTGCGTTTTTTCCTGCTTTAGTTCCATTGGTTGTCCGCAACAAACCAATTGCCCCGCTCCATTATGCGCCATCTCGACAATGTTTCCGCAAACATTACATTTATAAATTTGATTTAATTCGGTTGCCATATATTTTAAATTAAAAAATTAATGTACTGCACAGCTTATGCAAGGATCATACGCCCGGATAAACGCGCGCATTTTTCTCTCTCGATCCTTGCCTTTTAATTTTATTATTCTCGGAATATACTCGGCAATATCTTCTTCTAGGTTCGACAAAAATTGAGCAGTTGGCGTAATTATATTTACATTTTTAATATATCCTTTCGCATCAATTTCCGTGTGATAATAAAGCGTGCCTCGTGGCGCTTCCACGGCTGCCGCGCCCGATCCTTCTTTCGTTTCATATGATTTCGTCAAAGAATTTTCTAAATTGCAGTGCAATACTTGCCTAATAAGATATGAGGATTCTTCTATCGCATGGATCACTTCCGTCATTTGCGCCAAAATATTATTAAACGGATTGTAATTCGGGAATTTCCATTTCAAACTTTCTAAATATTTATGTGCTTCCGGTCGCAATTTATTTCGATTAAGATTAATTCTGGCAATTGCGCCAATCATATAACTTTTTCCATTGTGTTCCACTCTTTTTATCACTTCCTTTTGTTTTTGGAGTTCCTGAAAATTATTTTCGAAATTCAAAACTGGAATGTGCAGGCCTTGGTTTGAAATAATATCCCCGTCATAAATTGCATATTTCCCGGATTTGGAAAGACTCACATATTCCGTCTCGCGCGAAAAGTCCGGTAATTTTATTTTTTTGAAAAAATTTCCAAGTACCATAGCTTCTTCTAGGACTTCTTTTGAAGAAAAAACTATTTTCTTGAGCGCATCGGCATTGGGAATTTTTTTGAACCCGCCAACTTCATTATTCAAAGGATGAATTACCCGTCCGCCAATCACTTTTATTATTTCCATTCCATATTCGCGAATCCGCATCGCCTTTTTTGCCATTTCCGGATATTTTTCCACTAATTTCAAATCATTTTCAATATCAAAAAAATCAGCCAAAGACAAAAAGAAAAGATGAAGTGCGTGCGAATGGATAATCTGCCCCAGTTCCATAATTTCGCGAAGTTTTTTTGTTTCTTCACTCACTTGGACCCCCAGCGCGTTTTCGATAGATTTAATAGAAGTCAAATTATGAACCACCGGGCAAATTCCGCAAATTCTTTGCGCCACAACCGGCATATCTTTGAAATGTCGGCCGATTAAAACTCCTTCGATAAGACGAATTCCTTCCTGAACTTCTATTTTAGAAGATTTTACATCGCCTTGAAGAACGCTGGCCATAAAACCAGCATGTCCTTCCATTTTTGCAATATGATTTATTTTTATTTGCATAAATTTTATATCATCTTAACACTTTTCTCCTCGATATCATCACGAAGCCCATATATTTCTGAAACATTTTCAAACTCTTCATCAGTCATCATATTTTTAAGTGTGGCGCGCATTGCTTGGATATTTCCGCCTGGCCGAAGTCCCCGACAACCTTGGCACATCATTTTTGAACTTGGGCAAACTGCATCGCAACCGCCCAAAATCATCGGCCCAAAGCACGGTTTCTTATCCAGAAGCAAACACCGGTTGCCTTTTTTCTTACATTCTACGCAAACTGGCTGATCCGAAATAGTTGGAATTTTATTTTTTAAAAGTTCCGGCATATATTTCAAAAATTCTTCGGAATTTATTGGGCACCCAGGAAAAACAAAATCCACTTTCACAAAATTATCGATTTCTTTGATATCCAAATTGGAAACTCCTTGGATATATTTATACACATGCTTAATGGTGTTGGATCTTTCTTGATAGTTTTTAATTTCCGGCACTCCGCCCATCGCCGCACAATTTCCAAGCGCCACCAAAAGATTGCTTCTCTTTCTAGCTCTCATCAAAGTTTTCACATTTCCTTTCGTCACCGGATTACCTTCTACTAAAACTAAATCCAGTTTGGTTTTCTCTTCGTCTTCCTCGTCTTCAATCAATCTAAAATCAACCATTTCAACGCTACTGGCAAAATCTAAAAATTTTTGTCCTAAATCCAAAAGCGCAAACTGACAACCTTCGCAGGAAGTCAAACTTATAATAGCCACCTTCGGTTTTTTAATTTTCTTTCTATTTTCCACTGAAACTTTTATTTTTATTTCAACATCAGAAGATTTTTTTTTCAGAAAAGATTTTTTCGTTTTTGTCTTGGGCATAATTATTTTCAAGTTTAATATCCTAAATTATAACACACTTCTCTTTCTTATTTTCTCTAATGTTTTATTTTTGACTCCTCCTCTACTCCCCAATCTTCTTCACCCACCCAAAGGTAGATTCAAAGTTAGAGACAATGAGATCAAGCACGGATTGTTGTTTGGCCGGAGTAAGCAGGGAATAGTTTTCTGAAATTGAGATGTTATCATGTTTGTCGAATGAGGCCACTTTGAATTGATAGACACTCGCTGGTTTTAGATCAGTCAGGACAAAGAGATGGTTATTGATAAGATCTTCTTTCTTAAGTAGTTTCCAATTAGGGATAGATTTGGTATCTTTGTTTTTTAGTTGTTCATCTAAAGAGGGATCTTTCTCTACTCCTTCCCGATAAGCCAGGAGGGAGTTAGAACTTTTATC
>JAKLIG010000005.1 GCA_022709735.1 Patescibacteria group bacterium
GATCAACTAACACATTAGTAGTGTCTTGCACCATTATCGCGGTAGGGGTTTCGGGAGAGTCGGTAGAGGAAACAGTGGAGGTGTTGGAATATTGATCTTTCAGTTGGACGCAAATTGTGGAAGGATCGACTTCGTTAAGATCAATGGTTGGAGTAGCATCATAAGTTTCATAGCTTTTAGCGCTTAGGCTGGTTTGGCAAGCAGTGAGATCTGCACCTGTTGCAATTCTCATTTGGTAAGATGAGTCGTCACTGGAAGTAATCGCTATTTCCGCTGGGTCGGTGGAAGCATTGAGAGTTAGGTTTGAGATAATAGGAGATTTGGTATCGAGAGTGAAAGTGGAAGATTCAACTGTAGTAGTTGAATTAGCCAATTCATGGTCATTAGCGGTTACTCTAATTTTAGCGGTGTTGTTTTGAAATTGATTATTAAAATCAGTTTTAGCATTCCAAGTAAGTGATTGATTTTCTGACCAATCGTGGCTAGAAGTATCAATGCTGTCTGTCGCTCCATCGGAAAGAGTAATGCATGTTTCCCAGGAGTCTCCGTCCCAATACTCAAAAGAAGGAGTGATGCTAGCCGTATCTTGATCTTTGACTTGATAAGAGATATTCACTATCCCAGTGTCTTCTTCTTGGGAAGCCGAGACATTTTGAATTTCCGGAGGACCATTTACAACATATTTAACTGTAACTGATTTGATTGTGGGTGTGTTTACACCAGTGGAAGTTTCATCAATTTTATATTGCCAATATCGGGCGTTAGTTAAAAGATTTATTACATCTGATGGACAAGTAACAATTATTCCATCGAGAGAACAGCCTGGCGTAGAAGCAGAAAAAGCATGCCAAGTGGCAACATCTAATCCTTCTTCTGTGGTGGCGACTCTAAGAGAAACTGAAGCAGTGGTGCCAGTTGGAAGAGTGGCAACATTTTGATCAAAATCTAGTTCGCCTATGCTATTACTACCGTCTGTTGTATCAAATTTTTGAGAAATGACACTGCCAGAAGAATTATATGCATTGGTTGAAATTGTGACGCTGTCTAGAGTGGGAGTCTGAGCTGGATTATTTGTAGAAAAAGAAGCTTGGTACTGAATATATGTATCACCGGCATGAACGCATGGACTAGTGGAGAGAGCGGCTCCGCTTGTAATTGAGCAAGAACCCCACGCATCCGCTCCAGTCATACCGGAATTATTGGCAGAGCGGGCTTGCATAGTAAGAGTTTGACTATTTAAAGTTGAAGACCAAGAAAAAGTACCGGAAATATATCCGCCAATGTTTATGGCAGAGGAAGTGAATGTGCCGGAAGATTGGTAGCCATATGCAGTTAGCACAAGACTCCCATTTGTAGCCGCAGATGCTCCTCCACCTTGCGTAGTTGAAGTGCTCGTGAGAGAAGCACCAAGATATCCAGAACCGCCTCCACCACTACCATAACTAAAAAAAGCAACACCGCCACCTCCACCGCCGTAATATCCTCCTCCACCACCTCCACCGTAGGCAGAACCGTTACCTCCGACACCGGAAACTCCACCTGAACCATTACCAAAAGCACCAGTTCCAGCATTTCCTCCAGCACCCTGTGCACCACCACCTGCGACCACTGTACCACCAAGACCATTACCTCCAGTAGAACCTCCACCGGTTCCTCCGCTATACTCAGCATTATATCCGCTACCTCCGCCGCCACCACCAGCAACGATCAAAGGAGTTCCTCCGGCAAAAGTGTTGTAAGTAGAAAGCCATGTCATACCACCACCTGCGCCAGCATGCCAACCACCTGTGCCAGTAGAAGTGCCATTACCACCGCCACCATATCCACCAGTAGCGCCTCCACTCGATCCTGTCGCTCCTGCACCTCCAATAAGAATATAATAAGTTGTCCCTGGAGTGACTGGAAGCGTACCAGTGCTTAAACCACCTGCGCCTCCAGAGCTTCCACCAGAACTACTATTGCCACCACCCGCCCCGTTCGCTGTTATTCCCAAAGCCGCCACTCCTGCCGGAACAGTAAAACTCTGCACACCACCAGTATATGAAAAAGTTTTAGAAGAAACATAATATGTAACAGTAAGACTGCCGTTCGTAGCTGCTGCCGCACCACCGCCTTGAGTTGTTGATGCGCCAGTCAAGGATGGACTAAGATAACCAGAACCACCTCCACCTCCACCATAGTTAAACATAGCTACACCGGCTCCACCTCCACCATAGTATCCGCCTCCACCTCCACCACTGCAAGTAGAATTCCCTCCAAGTCCTGAATTTCCAACCGTACCATTAAATATACCGGTTCCAGCTGCACCGCCAGAACTTTGGGTGCCTCCGCCTGCAACTGTGCTGCCTCCTGTGCCCGCAGCTCCGTTAGCACCGCCACCCACACCTGCGCCACCAGGAGTATATCCAGAACCACCACCGCCACCGCCTGCAACTAATATAGGTGCTCCCCCAGCAAAAGTATTGAAAGTTGAAAGCCATGTCATACCACCACCGCCCGCACCATTAAAAGGAGAACAATTATAATTATTAACATTGCCACCTCCACCATAACCACCGCCTAAAAAAACACCTTCGCTACTTGAACCAAGAGAGCCAGCACCACCCACAAGAATATAGTAAGTTGTCCCAGGAGTAACTGTTAATGTTCCAGTGCTTGAACCAGCAGCAGCTCCAGCAGTATATGCCCCAGCGCCTCCTCCTGCACCATTCCCAGTTATCGTAATACTTGTTATGCCAGCTGGAACAGTAAAGCTCTGGACACCACCGGTATATGAAAATGTTTGAGTTACTGGAATCGCTGAAACCTGTTGTGTCGCTAATCCCACACTCGCCCCGCTTCCTGTCGTTCCATTCTGGGCAGTATTGGAAAATGTTCCTCCGGAAAAGTCAGTGTCAGAAGTTTGCGTGAAAGTGTTGGTCGTGGTGGAAAGCGTGGCGCTGTTGGCAGCGAGCGTCATATTGCTTCCTGAAGCATAATTAGTCGAACTGGAAGTTGGATGAGTAAGAGTCGCTCCTCCTGCAGATCCTGCCCAAGAAGTTTGGTTAAAAGTGTATTGAGTAGCTGAAGCAAGATTAGAATTCCAAAATATTAAAGCAATTGAAAGAAATATAACTAAGGTAGTAGTAGATATATACTGCCAGTTTCTTTTTAAGGGATAACAGTATCTTTTCAGAGTTTTTAATTCTTTGGTCAGTATTATTTTTACTTTCCAATTAAAATAGAAAGGGAAAGAAATTTCATGCTTTTTTCTTTTGATATTATTTCTAGTTCTTTTCTTTGTTTTATTGTATTTAAAAAGTTTCTTAATTTTTTTATTAAGATAACTTAAAATGGCTATCGGAATAGTTAAAATAAATTCCATTAACTTTTGTATTGATTTTGGAAACATCTTAATTTATTTTTTTCTTTTTAATTCTGTCTTTTGAAATTAAGAATACCTAAAAACTAAGGCAAAAAATTATCCCTGTCCTAGGATTTTGTCTTTAGTCTTTTTTGACATAATTTAATCAGCTAAAAATTAAATTATTCCAAACTTTTAGCTACTCATATTTTAGCATAAATTTGAGAAAAAATCTTTCTAGTTGTGGATAAGTTTGAAAAATAAAAACCCCGAGATTATCGGGGTAAAAAAAGTATCTTGGATAGAAGATTCTAATCGTCGAATTTATCAAATTTTTCAAAATAACGATCCACATCACTCACCCATTTTCGAACAGCCACTGGATTATCCCAAGAGCAATCGTAACCGCATTTCCAAACCACTACCATATCCTTTGGTGTATCCACTTTTTCGTCGGAAACAAGAAATTTTAATCTTTTTGAAACAGTTTCCACTGCATCTTTTGGGCTGTCAAAACAAGTATGTCCGCCTGTGCCCATCCTTTCCCTTTTGCCTCGATAACCCCAATAATTATAACAATCTTTTCCATCCAATACTGGCGCATGTTTTCCCCAATCACTTTCTTTTTTAGCAATCGCCACGAGAAAAGCCGCCACTATTCTATCTTGCTTGGCAATAAACGGCGCCATTTTTTCAATCGGATAACCATCCACCATTTCTGAAATATCATCTTTCAATTTTTTTTCATTATCCGAATCTTTTTGATATTCTTTCATTATCTCGGCCACATAATCTTCATAATTTCTTTCTTCTCCACCAAGTTTTTCCGAACTGGCACCCAGCACTTCCTGCGTTGCTTCATTGGCTTTAGATTTGTTAGAATGAGCCAGCGCTCCCGGACCGAGATAGCGATAAATGAAAGTCATTAGAAACATTCCGAAAATCAAAGAACCAACAATAGAAACATTCCACATTTTTGTCATCGAAACTCCCTGTACTGAACCATTGAATAAATCCACGGCATAATTTTTCCAATCAGAATATCTTTCTTGTATTTCTCGATATATATCCCGCTGATTTTTTCTTACTTGTCTATAATGTTTCAGCTTTTTATAAGACACGAAACCATCCAAACTTTGAAAGTTCAGATTTTTTTTATTTCTTAAGAAATGCATTTCCAGCGTTTCTGTTTTGAATTTTTCCATCCTTCCTCGCTTGGAAAAAAGCAGGCTGGATTTTTTATATTTTTGGATAAATTTCGCCAAGCCATAATCAGAAAATTCTTTCGGCTCATTTTTTTGGCAAAAACTATCAATTGATTTTTGTTTTCTTAACATCTACTTTATTCTAGCATTTTTTTAGTTTACTGCCAAAAAATATCAACAGCGCTCCGAAAAAAAGCATAATACCACTCAAAATTTGCCCAAGCGTTAGAAAACTAAAAATGTATCCAATTTGAGAATCTGGTTCTCTGAAAAATTCCGCAATTATTCGGCAAATGGCATAGCCTAATAGATATAATCCCAGCATTTTATCTTTGAATTTTTCATTATTTCTCAAAGTCCAAAGAACCAAAAAAAGAATTATTCCTTCCAAAATTGCTTCATAAATTTGCGACGGATGGCGCAAAATTCCCAGTGCGTCAGAAGGAAAATACATCCCCCAAAACTTTTCCGTTACTCTGCCATAAAGTTCGCCGTTTAGAAAATTTCCAAGGCGCCCGAAAAAATATCCTGCCGGAATAGCCGGGACAACAAAGTCAGCTAGCGCGAAAAAATTTATTTTGTTTTTTCTAGCAAAAATCCAAGCAACCAAAATAACTCCGATAAGTCCCCCGTGATAACTCATACCATATATTCCAATAAATTGATGCATTGCTGAATCAAGCGGAGAAATAATTGCCAAAGGATTGCTCCAGTAATATGAAAAATTATAAAACAAAACATAACCCAGCCTCGCGCCGATAATTAATCCTAGAAAAGAATAACTTAATAAATCTAAAAGCAAATCTTCGTATTTTTTTTGAATTTTTATTTTTTGATTTGAAAATTTATTGAAAATTGAAAATTGTGAATTGAAAATTTCTTCCAGCTTTATTTCTTCTCTTTTTATTCTGTATTTTAACAACAAATAGACTGCTAAGAATCCAAAAATATACATCAGCGAATACCAATCCACTCTGAAAAATCCCAAAGAAAAAGCCGTTGGATTTATATTATACGGCAGATGCTGATAAAAATAGAGAAAATTATCCATTGGATTTATTTTGAAAAGCTTCAAATATTTTCGGTCCTTGATTTTCAAAGTCCGGCCAAAAAGCTAACTCGCAGTCATTGAAAATTATCATTCCTCCGGGCTTTCGGGTAAGCGGATTTTTTTTGATTTTTTCAATTTGCCAATCCGAAAGTTTTTTCTCGATCCAAGCACTTGAAAAAATAATTTCTAAAATTTTTCTTATGCCAAAAGAAACTCGCGTATCTTCCACAGTTTTCAAATTATTTTCCAAAAAACTGAAATTCGGCCGATAATTTTTTATCCATTGATTTTTTTCCAAGAATTTTTGGAAAACTTTGGCGCCATAAAGCACTGAAAGAAAAATATAATTATGCGAAGAATATAAATCTTGGACTGAAACAGAAAATTCATCCGTCAAAAAATGATTGAAACAAATGCGATTGGCAATTTTATTTTTGTGCCTTCTTCGGCCAAAAATTTGGACCAGCGCTGTTGCCAAAAGTCTTCCGGTAAAAATTTTTCCGCGCTGAAAAATAATCAACAAATCAATATCGCTTCCATTTTTCGCGTTTTTCATTCCTACTCGGCCGGCGACCGCTATCATTTTTACAAAAGGAACAAATTGTAACCAAAAAATAATCTTTCGCGCTTTCTTGAGCTTCCATTGCGAAATTTTATTCCTCTCAATTCTTTCTTCAACTAAATTTTTTCGATCTTTTAAGAAATAAAACCCGCGATATTCAGAGACATACTTTTTAATTTCTTCAGTTTCTAAAATTTTTAAAACTTCCGTCAAAGATGTTTTTTCGGCGTTTTGCGCTATCAAATATTTCCAAACTTCAAAAGCCGTCATCGGATAATCCAAAACATCGTAGTAAGTGATAGTGGAAAAAATATTTTTAGAAAGACTATCTGCCATAATTTTCAATGATCAATAATCAATTTACAATAAATCTGCAATTACCAATTTTCAATTGAAAATTATTTCATTAAAACATTGAAAATTGATTGAAAATTGTAAATTGAAAATTGAAAATTTCTCATAGGTATTTTCCAGTCCAGCTTCGTTTGCATTTTTTAAGCCCAACTGGAAATCCGGCATAAACTATTTCTCCACCTCCCCTTCCGCCTTCCGGCCCGAGATCAATTACCCAATCAGAATTTTTGACCACATCAGAATTATGCTCGACTACAATCACTGAATTGCCTTTTTCTACGAGCGCATCCAAAACTTTCAAAAGTTTTTTGACATCTTCAAAATGAAGGCCAATTGTCGGCTCGTCTAAAATATACAAAGTTTTTCCGGTTGATTTTCGGGAAAGTTCCGCCGCTAATTTTATCCTCTGCGCTTCCCCGCCAGAAAGATTAGTTGCACTTTGCCCGAGTTTCAGATATCCCAATCCGACTTCTTCCAGTGTTCGAAGTTTTTCCGCAATGAGCGGAGATTTTTTGAAAAATCTTAGCGCATAAGAAACGCTCATATCCAAAACTTGGGCAATGCTCACCCCTTGATATTCAATATCCAAAGTTTTTTGATTATACCTGGTTCCTTGGCACGATTCGCACTTCACATACATATCCGGCAAAAGATGCATTTCAATTTTTTTTGTTCCATCTCCTTGGCACTGTTCGCATCGTCCACCTTTCATATTGAAACTAAATCGGCTGGCATCATAATTTCGATTTTTTGCTTCTTCGGTTGAAGCAAAAATTTCGCGAATAAGCGAAAAAACTCCGGTATAAGTGGCGGCGTTAGACCTAGGCGTCCGACCGATCGGACTTTGATCAACATTAATTACCTTGTCAATAAAATTCAAACCGGTTATTTTTTTATGTTTTCCGGGAATTTCTTTGGAACGAAAAAAATGCGCCGAAAGAGCTTTGGCTAAGACGTCAGAAATCAAAGTAGATTTTCCCGAGCCGGAAACACCCGTGATTGCCACAAATCTTCCCAGTGGAATTTCCACATCAATATTTTTCAAATTATGCTCGCTGGCAGAAATTATTTTCAAATATTTTTGAGATTTTACGCGCGGTTTCTTTTTTTGAGAAATTTTTTCCCGACCGCTTAAAAAACAAGCGGTTTTAGTTTTGGAAGCTTTGAGCTTTTTCACATCTCCTTCAAAAATAATCCGGCCTCCTTCTTCACCGGCCCCCGGACCCATATCAATTATCCAATCCGCTTTTTCAATAATATCCTTGTCGTGCTCCACTACAATCAATGAATTTCCATTGTCTCTCAAAAATCGCATCGTTTGAATAAGTTTTTCCGTGTCCCGATTATGAAGACCGACTGACGGCTCGTCCAAAACATAAATTATTCCGGAAAGCTCCGAACTGATTTGCGTAGCGAGCCTGATTCTTTGCCCTTCTCCGCCAGAAATAGAATTGGCCCCGCGGAAAAGTTCCAAATATTCCAGACCGACATTTTTGAGCGCCTCCGCCTTCCCTTCCATTTCTTTGATGAGCGGGGCTGTTATTTCTTTTTTTGCTTCACTCATCGGTTCAACTGCCAAAGTTTTCAGAAAATTCAAAAAAGAATCTATGTCCAACTTCGCGATATCATCAATGGATTTTCCGGAAATCAAAACCGACAAATATTCTTTTTTCAATCTTTTGCCAAGACATTCCGAGCAAACCTTCTCCCGCATATATTTTTCAATTTCTTTTTTGAATGTGAAAGAAGATGATTCCTCATATTTATCCTTGATAAGAGAAACTACTCCCGGAAAAGAAATGCCCGCTTCTTCGTCTTTTAGTCCGTGAAAAATTATTTCTAAATTTTCCAGCGCTATTTTTTTTATCGGGTCATCCAAAGAAAAGCCTTTTTTTCTGCCTATTTTTTCCAAAACATCCAGATAATTTCCTTCGCTTCTTGTTCTTCCACCAAGTTTAGAAAGAGGCAATACAGCGCCTTCCGAAAGAGACAGGTTTTTATTCGGAACGATGAGTTCCTCGTCTATTTCCTGAACAATTCCAAGCCCGGCGCAATGATCACAAGCACCTTCCGGACTGTTGAACGAAAAATGTTTGGGCGTAATTTCTGAAATTTTGAAAAAACAATTACTGCAGACAAAATCCCGATTATATATCCGGCTTTCTCCATTGTCGATGCTCACCGCCATAAAACCTTTGCCGAGCTTGAATGCGGTTTCAATCGAATCCAAAATTCTTTCTTTGTCCGGATTTTTTTTCTTGAAAGTTATTCGATCGACAACAATTTCCACATTGCCATTTAACAATTCTTCGGTGCTTGCCAGCGCTTCCGCGATAAGAATTGTCCGCCCGTTTATTTTTGCCCGCGCATATCCTAATTGGCTGATATTTTTCAAAATTTCCCGAATATTTTTTCCATCCGGTCGAATTCTGGCCAGAATAGCTATTTGCGTATTATCCGGCGATTCTAAAATTTCGCCGATTATTTCCTGATTTTTTTTCCGCGCCATCGGCAATCGGCAATGCGGACAATATGGCAAGCCGGTTTTAGCAAACAAAATTCTAAGATAATCATAAATTTCCGTCATTGTTCCAACTGTTGAACGAGGAGAACGGCTCAAACTTTTTTGATCAATCGAAATTGTCGGACTCAAATTTTCAATTTTGTCTGCATCGGGTTTGGCGGAAATTTCCAAAAATTGGCGAGCATAACTCGACAGAGATTCCAAATATCTTCGGTTGCCTTCCGCATTGATCACATCAAAAGCCAAGGTAGATTTTCCGCTCCCGGAAAGTCCGGTAATGACCACCAGTTTGTCGCGCGGAATTTCCACGCTTATATTTTTGAGATTATTCACTCTGGCGCCGGTAATTTTTATTTTGTCTTTTCTCATAAAAAATAAAATTGGAAAAATTAATTTAAACAAGCATTCTGGGTATTAATCTTACAGGAAATTTTTGAATTTGTCCACCCCCGCACTAAAATTGTTTTGCAAAGAAAAAAGCTCAACTTTAATGAATATTTTTAAGCATTTCAAAAAGTTGAGCTTTAAGATTTTTTTATATTCTATACTTCACTTTTTCATTTTTCTTCGTGTCTCATGTTTCCTGCTTCATAATTCCTAATTCATAATTCATAATTTACGGCGCCACTTCCTGCCAAGTACAGTCTTTTGTGCCAGTGCAAGTTATTGTTGGATTACATCCATCAGTATAATTTCCCACACAATGAGTTGCTCTGTCAGAATCAGAACATTCAGAATAGCCTGGATTTGGATTACAAGGCACTGAACTATCCGATGGCTTATCTCCTGAGCAACAAGCTTCTGGTGCCGTATTACCACCTGCCGTCAAACATATTGATGTTTGTGTTTGTGTTCCATTTGTACAAGTTCCAATACAACTACCATTTGGAATCCATCCCCAATTAGCACCTGCTGGACATATAGAAGCCTCACAAAAAGGAGATTTTTTGCCTTCATACAATCCCAGACACTCCCATCGTGACGGACTCCCAACAGAAGGAAATGCAGGAAAAGGAGGGCCAACAGGGCTAATAGTTCCTTTGCTACAAAATGTATCCGTTCCAAAAACAGTTGCTGAAGCTGGATAAACTTTAGAAGCTGTTCCACATTCTCCATCCACTGGCGTAGCTGCTGCTTCTCTGGAAGCAGAACAATTCCCACTATCGATCCCGCCATAAATTCCAAAACACTTCCAGGTTACCGTTTGGCCCGGCTCGGGAAAACTCGGAGAATTAGCGCCAATAATTCCCGACTGACAAAGTGAATAAGGGTTAAAGACGGTTGCCGAATAAGGATAAATCTTTCCGTTAGCACTGCCACAAGCACCATTTACCGGGGTACAATTATCTCTTCTAGCTCTACAACTAGCAACGGCCCCTCCATACAAGCCTGAACAAGTCCAACTTAATGTTCTTCCATAAGTAGGAAAATTATTTTTATCTATAAGATAATCATAGCTGGGGGTTGAACTTCCAACACTACAAAAAAAAGGACATATGCCAGGAAATTCAGTTTCGCCACAAGCATAAAATCTAGAAAGTGAACTGCATTCTCCGGGAACTGGATGAATTGAAACCGAGTAATATGCATATGTATATATTGAATCGATTAATTCTTTGCTTGAATTATATACATTAGCCAAAAGATAAAAAGCATAATTTCCCACTGAAGATTGAGCAGTAAAATGAATCGGAGATGTGCCATTCCAAGACTTATTATTAACTTTCAAACTAACCATTGTTCCTCCAGGAAGAGATGTATTGCCTTTTATACTATAATGACCGTCTTCACTAGGAATATAATCAGCCTTATTTAAAACAAAACTGTAGCTGAATTGGATTCCGTTTTTATTATAATCCAGCCAATAAGTTGTGGCTTTTGCCTTGTTAATATTTACGAAAAAGAATGAAGAAAAAATAATACCTACCAGAAAAATCAGAAATTTTCCATTTCTTCTCTTTTTCAGAAGCCCAATATATATCATCACAACAAAAAATAGCGCAATAATTAAAATAATCAGAATAATTTTCGGCCAATTTTTATTAGCTATTTTATTTTTTTCTTTTTGGGGAGCAAGATTTTTAGCAGATTGGATACTTGGAGAAGAAACTGTCAAATTCTCACTAGCTAAAATATTTCCGCCCTCTCCCTTAATGGATAACTTAATTTGAGGATTGAGACATTCTGAAGTGATAGGAATTTCCAAATTTAAGCTGGAGTTAGCTGAATCAATTTTTTTAGATACTAAGGCGGAACAATCGCTTTTTTCATTAGCGATCTTAAATTCTGCCAGAAAATTTTGAGAATTGGAAGACACTCCCGTCCAAAGCAAATTTATCTTGGCTATATCCCCTTTTTGATAGAAATCTTTATCCAATTTTATATTTTGAATAATCGCCATATCGCCTTTCAAAATATATCGGAAAATTATTTTATTGGAAAAATCTTGTCCGTCTTTTTTGAGCGTTAAAATATCCAGATATTCCTGGGGAGTGTTAGCCTTGGGAATATTCATAGTAATATTTTTTTTCTCTCCCGAAGACAGTATTATAGGAAAATTTCCATCAATTTCTTGATCTGCCACCAAACCACCATAATCAATTTTTTGTGTTTCAAAAACCGGAATAAGCGTTATTTTTTCTTTTGCTTGATTTTGAACTGTGCAATTAAGCAACAGAGCGTCATCGTTTTCTAAAATAATATTTTGAATATTTTGCGACAATGAGAATTTTTCGGAAAATTTACCTTCACCATTTTTTGTTTGCAAAAAACAGCTGACTGGATCAATAAAAACCATCGCCACAGATTGGCTTAATTTCAAATCTCCTACTTTTTCAAAAGCATATAACAATCCGGAAGGACTCTTAGCCTTGATCCAAAGCTGAAAATTCCCAGCTAAATTGCTTGGTGCGATATATTCAATTTCTTTAGTAATACTTTGCTTTGGCAAAAGAGTTATTGAATCAGAAAAAGCTTTAAAATCAATAATACTGTTGGTTTTATCTTTATTCTCTCTAGTAAGTTCGAAAGAATAATTTATTCCCGGCTGGACAACGCTGTCATCATTTGTGAGTTTGAAACTTGCCCGAAGGCTGTTTTTATTTTGAGAAATTACCTTAACATTACTAATATTCACATCTGCCACAGGTATCGTTTCAGCTTCAGATGAAAAAGCAGTTTCTTCTGCCACTGGCAAAGTTTCCGCCGAGCAAACACTAAAAAATCCCGTCGAAAAAAGACCGAGCGTAGCAACAGTGAAAATAAATATTTTTTTCATTTTATTTTTATCTCCTTAAAAAATTACGGCGCGACTTCCCGCCAATCACCAGAAGAATCAGAAAAACCAGGATGGCCGGGAGAACAAGGACATGGAATTGAGCGACTACAATCGTTACATCGAGATTGTGGTAGTAAGGTGCCATTAGTGCTAACACACATATCCTGTACATCAACACCGCACTGACTTGGAGAACAAGTTGCCTTAATGCAACTAGGCAGTCCTTCAGGTGTTTCACCTTTATACCATTGGCATCCTATTATATTCGAACATTGACTGGAATTTTCTACCTCTGTCCAGGGAGTATCTTTTGTTAGCCCCGACTCGGTGTTGAGACATTTATTCTTGGGAAGCATAGGAGCTTCGCCCAAACATATAAAAGGAGCAACCGGTTCACGAACCACAATCATCCAAGAAACTGAGCATCCAGAAATAGGAGAAGCCGTCATGCTGTCCATTTTGTAAAATCCGGCTTTATCGTTTTCACTCTTCTTTTCACCCTCTTCATACATCTGCCAAAAACCAGCCACAATTTTAGGTGTAACTGTCGGAAAATTAGCTGTTAATATTGCTATTCCGGGTTTCTTCGCAATACAATTTAATCCATTGCAAGATATCACGCTCGAATCGCTTGATTCAATGCTCCCGGCAACCGGCATCTTGTCAAAAACATTTAAATAGCCATAATGATCTTCCGTTTTTTCTTCTATTTCTTTTTGCAGTTTTTCAATTTGAGATCTTAAGGTCTCTATTCTTTTTTCTTGCTTTTGTTTGGCTGTCCCTGGCTCTTCTATTAGATTGTTTAATTCCTTTTCTAAATCAGATTGATATCTTTTTAGCAATTGTTCTTTATCTATGGAATAAAATTTAAAATATTTATTTCCAGCGCTTCCGTCATCTATCGCCTTTTTTAGTATGGCTGACATTTCATCTGACGATTTATCCGTCCATTCTCCATACGGCGTATCCCACGCTCCTCCGGATGCGTTGTAAGAAAGAAGTTCCGGAAGATAAGAAAAATTTATTGGATTGTTTATTTCAACAATATAATTTCCCGCTGTCATTTCCATATTGTGCGTCATATTGAAATCGAAATTAAATTTTGCGTCAGATCCAAAAAGTTCGAAAGCAATTGATTCTCCATTGTTTTCCGAACAAGTTTTTCCGTTATATCCTCCCAGCGCTTTATTCGGATTTGCAATCAGCATTCCAGAACTGATAAGCAAGAAAATGATAACGCTTCTAATTCCCATCCTTTTATTTCTAAAGAAAATAATAAGAATAACGGAAATTATAATCAAAAGAATTGTTACAAGCATTATTTTCACGCGCTTGGCCGTTTTTTGGTCTTCCATCATTTTGGAAATTGTCGAAACAAAACATTTGTCTTTGTTGATTTTGTTACAATCGTAAACTGTTTCATATTCATCAACCATTTCATTCTTATCATTATTCATCGCGGCCCTTAGTTTTATATAATCATAATTTTTTTTCGCTGTAATATCTTTTTTGCCGGCCATCATTGCGCTGGTAATATTACCTTGATATTCCAACTTATCAATCAAGTTATCGTTTTTGTCATAAAGGCTTAGTGTAATTTTATTACTGGGCGAAACAACATCAGCCGTATTGTGGAAACAGGAAAAAAGAGTGAACTCATCATTTTCTTTCACAGGAAATTTGGTAATGGCCGGATAATTGAGTCTTGAGTGAATTTGCTTGCTCGAAAGACGGATGTTCACTATGGATTTTTCATTTTCCGAAATAGCTGTGATTTTTAGAAAATAGACGGAATCATTCATCTCATCAATGGCATAAGATAAGTTTTTTGATTCACCGGCTGGAATGGTAATTTCTTCTGTTTTAGATGTAATCTTGTCTTTTTCATCCAGACTGTCCCAAAAATATAGATCATAAATAACCACCGCTTCCTTATCTTTTTCGTAAGTATTGTTAATCGGCTGAATTATTTCCGCTTTTTGACCGGCTTTGATTTCCGGCCAGTTGCCGATATGCCTATATTTTTCGCCATTGACTTGAGTTTTTGATCTGTCAAAAAAAATAGAGGAATTATTATCAGAATTTATTTTGAAATTAGCCAGACCAGCTACAATTTCATTAGTGAAGGGCAATCCGCCGAGATTGAATTTTTTTCCAACAGAAAAAAAGAAATCCGCTCGGTATTCCCCGGCTTTGACATTTTCAGGAGCTGTCCAATTAAATTCCACCGCTTTGGTTTCTTTGGCATCAAGGCTAATGTCTTTTACGGCAATGAGCTCGTCAATATTAAATTGGCCTTCTTTGGCATAATTTGGATTTTTTTCTGAAATCCTGACAAAAACATTGCCATCCACTACCGGATAATCATTCTTGTTGGTAATCTCACCTTTGAATGTCACGGTTTCGCCGGAATTATATTCTCCTTTCTCTGTTCCCAAACTTACCTGAACGCTTTGGAATTTATAATAATCAAAACAATCAACGCTGGAAGAATTTGTATCGATTTCTCCTTCTGCGCGAGCGTTCAAAGCCAAAACCGTTAGACCTAAAATTGTTAGCGCCAGGCTAATTAGAATTTTTTCTTTTCTCATTTTATTTATTTATATTTTTTATATTTTACTTTTTCATTTTGCTCCACGTCTCATACTTCCTAATTCATAATTCATACTTCAGCATTTACGGTGCCACTTCCTGCCAAGTGCAGTCTTTAGTGCCAGGTCCGCAATTATCATGTGATGGACATTTACTAATATAATCTTGACCTATGCAAGTATTAGCCCTACCGACAGGGCAACTATCGTTACAACAACTTTTAGTTCCTCCTGTGCATGATCCACAATTATTGCTAGACATCCATGTCTCTGTTGTGCAATGAGCAGAGGGATCGCCACAAACCGGAGTGCATGAACTAGCAGAAATAAATTCAGCTATTAAGGTTTTATTAGAGCTATTAACATGAATGTTGCAAACGAAATAATCTCCCGTAACACTTGTGCACAAATCGCTATCCCATCCGGCAAAAGTTGATCCGCTGTCAGGAGTAGCAGTTAATTCAACTGAAGTTGGAACAGCAGAGCTAATATTTGCAGAACTTGTAGTACAAGTTGATCCGCAATTAATTATATCTTCATATTTATAATTTCTCCATTGCTTTCCGGATACTGTTCCCGTTCCACTGCCACTTTTATTTATGGTTAGCTTATAATAAGGAACTACATCATAACCCAAATAACCGCTATCATCATAGCATTCTTTTCTCTCATAGATATTATCATATACACATACATGCAACTTGACCTCTATTTCATAATGACCTTTTTTTGTCGGTGCTGAAAATCTATAAATCCCAGTGCTATGATTCATATCAGCAACTTTACGGTTGTCAATATATAGTTCAGCATCTGACAATGAAGTCCCTGTTGGCAAAGAATATGTCCCACCTGCATAAATTCGACCATAAACCTTGATTTCTTCTCCCGGTTCATATTCAAATAAATCAACATCCGCATTTCCAAAAACGCCTATACAGGAAGGAAGGGAGGACATTATTGTTACATAATCCCCTGCTTTTGCGCTTTCCGTTTTAGCAAAAAATAAAGCTGGAGCTACAAAAAGAAAAACAAAAATAGTGAAAAATCCATTTCTGCCATTTTTTATCTTACGCCTAATAACCCAAAGTAAAATTACCAGCCCTACCAAAATAATAATCAGCATGATAACTGATAATATTGTCCCAGTTGTTTCTGTTTTTTCCACTTGACTGTCTTCTTTTTTGTTTTCAATATCATTGGTATTTTCAATATTATTTTTTCTTTCCTGCGAAGTGAAAGATATTTTTTGATCAGTTATAACATCTCCTTTTTCATTTTTAATTATTATTTTAGCCTCAAATTCTTGGCAATCCCGGATTATGGGGATTTCCAAACTGGTCAAATTATTTTTGGAACTTAATTCTTTTTGAATAAGTTCGGAGCAAGGCTGATTTTTTTCGCCTATTATTTGCAAGGCTAGATAGGTCTTATTTTCTGGAATTTTTAGACTTATCTTGCGAGAATTATCATAGCTTGAAGAATTGGTTAAATAAGATCGAATGAAAGAAGCCTGAGCGATTTCTCCCTTTTTATAATTATCCTTGTCTAATTTAAAATTATTTATTGAAGCCCCTTGGCCGATTAAGGCATAATAAAATATTATTTTATTGGAAAAATCATTGCCCTCTTTTTGAAGAGTAAGCGCAGTTCCATAAATATGAGATAATTCAGCTTTCGGAACAATCAGGCTAACTTGTTTTTTTTCTCCGGCTGCCAAAGTTATCGGCAAATTGGAATTATTTTCTTGCTCGGAAGGTGAACCGGCATATCCATTTTCAAAAGTTTCAAACTTGGGATTTAGTGATATCTCTTGATTGAAATTATTCTTAATCAAACAATTCAAAATAAGATTTTCTTCGGCTTTCAAAACAACATTTTCATTGAGTGCATATTTTTTTCTCACATCATTATCTTCCTTTATCTGCAAATAACATTTGGAAGAATCGAGATAAGCCGATCGACTTGAATTTTTCAAATTTAAATCACTTATCTTTTTAAAAGAAAAGGGCAAACCAAAGGAATTCCCAGCCTTAAGCCAAAGTTGATATTTTCCTTCCAAATAATCGGGAATATCATATTCGATTTGTCTAGATACGCTCTGATTGGGAGAAAGTGTTACAGCTTCCGGAAACATTTCATAATCAATAATTATTTGTTCTCCTTTTTTATTTTCTTGAACCAATTCAAAATAATATTTGGTTTCTGGCTGGACAAATTTGTCCTTATTCGTTAAATCAAAATTGATTTTCAACTTGTCCTCATCTTGAGAAACTATTTTAACATTTTGAAAAATCATCTTGGCTACCGTCGCATATGTTAGACTTTCGGGTTGTTCGCTAGCAGTTATAGCTTGAACATTGGCACCAAAAGAAAAAATAGCCGAACTCACAAGTGTCAGTAATAACAAAACTAATAATATTTTTTTATTTTTTTTCTCCATTTCTAATTTTATCATTAATTGCTAACGCTGTTTCTAAGCACAATGCAAGGAGCTTCAACATTCCCGTTTGTTTTTTTGCACTTCCAACTAACCCATCCGCCTTGAGATGGAAAATTTGGTTCATTTCCAACGAGAGTGGCGCTAGAAGAACAAAATTCATGCGAGCTGAAATCAGCAGACACGGAAGAATATGTTCCGGTTGTTCCGCTTCTTGATGATCCAAGCGCCGGACCACATAAATTGACTGTCGCTTCCGGAAGTTTATTTTTAACCGTAGTGCCTGCTGTGTTTGAATTTGTCACTGAAGATTCCCTATCAACCACTCTGATAACTATACTCACTGGCACAGACAAATTATTATTATTGTCCTTGACTTTTAAGTTTATCGTATGCTCGCCAGCTTTAGTAAATTTTGCTTTGGTGCTATATTTATTACTTCCCTGACCCAATGGAAGACCGGTTTCATCCGTCCAATAATACCCAGAAATCATTCCGTCATCAGTCCCTTTTCCTTGAAAAACAACAAAATCACCAGCATTGACAATTGTTCCATTCGCTGGAGAAAGAATTTTTGCAGTAGGGATAGCATTTGTTGCATTGGAAGAACCGGAAGAATCATTGGAGCCCCCAGAAACAGTGAAACGGACTGTCTTGCTTTTTATCGGCCTCATTTCTCCTACCCATCCGTCTCCACATTGAAAAGTGCAAGAAAAATTTCCCGCTGAAGTTGGTGTATATATCTTATCTTCAGAATTACCATTGCAACCATGAAGCGGAACAGTGTGCACTGATCCTTCGGGTCTCCTAGAATCATAGTAAGGGCAACCGGGTTTATTCTCAAATCCGCAATAATCGTTTCCTTTGATTGTTGTATGCCAATTCCAAGTAAATGTAATATTTTCTCCAAGTTTAATATTAGAAGATGAAGCGCTAAAATCAAGCGTATCCAATGCAATTCCATAAGAATCAACACCTGACTTACCAGATGTGCATTCCCCGACTTTCGTCGGATTTACGTTATTGACTGGGCGTTCAAACAGCCCGGTAGCGCTCCAGTCACAGGCTTTAGCCGTACATTCTGTCGAACCTTTTTTAGGAGTTTTGCATATTGCATTAACTTCTCCTCCAACATAATAGCCGTCAGACAATACGCTATTACCAGAAATTTGTCGGCAAGTGTTGCAACTTTCAATGCATCTCTCACCTGCGCCGCAAGTTACTTCAGCAAAAACAGAAGAAGAAAAAGTAAATAAGCCTAGAGCTACTAAAACGAAGAAAATTCCTAAGCTCACATATATCCTGCTAATTTTTTTTATAATTTTCATTTTTTTATTTAAATTTTTTTAATTTATGGAAGTTATTCGATTTTATTTTCTAATTATTACAGTAAGCATAATAAGATCATTACTTTGGCTGTTATAAGTTACATCCACTTCTTTTTCCAGAGGGATATCAAACAAACCAATGTCTTCCATAGTGCTTCCGCCTTCTGCTTTTTCTGTTTCCTTATACAACGAAACTTCCATTCCATTTTTTGAGGGGATATTAATAGAAATTTCTTTTCCTTGAGGATCTAAAATCTTAATGGTTTCGCGACTCAAATCTTTGACTGTTCCACCGGTAATTTGTTTTACAGGATTGGTATCGACGCCCAATTCATTTGTAGCAATCGGATTTTCTGTTTTTTCTAAAGACGATTGGCTGGATTTTTTGCCAAGAATGGAAGTTGTCACAGCGAAAACAACCACTATTGCCAAAACAATTAGACCGACAAGAATTGCATTTTTTTGTTTTTTTTGCATAAGAATAATTAAAAAATTACTAAGTTTTATCTTAGTATAATTCTACCACATTTTTGCCTTTGGCGCCAACTATTTTTTGTCCACAGCTCGCCTAAATTCTTTGTTTCTTAGTTTTCGATGATACCCAATCGCAAAACGATGCGCTTTATCGCGGATTTGCTGAATTAAATTCAAGGAAATTTCGGGAACTGATCCGAATTTTCGAATATCCAATTTTTTCCGGCTCGGTCCCTTGGCCACCGCCATAATCGGAATTTCTAGTTTATAATTTCGAAGGATTTTCCGCGCCATATTCAAATGTCCCGCTCCGCCATCAAGAAGAATTAGATTTGGAAGTGTCCAGCTGTTTTGAAATCTCCTAATTAGTATTTCCCTCATCGCTCCGACATCATTGGCACCGGAAATAGTTTTTAT
This sequence comes from Patescibacteria group bacterium, assembly GCA_022709735.1. Classification (GTDB taxonomy): domain Bacteria; phylum Patescibacteriota; class Minisyncoccia; order Moranbacterales; family UBA2206; genus UBA2206. The sequence goes on from JAKLIG010000005.1 coordinate 19,564, forward strand.
CTTGAATTTTCGATATTCATTTTTGTTAGGACCCATTTCACCTAAAGAATTATCAAATACCACCATTGATCCGACATTATGACTTCCGGAAATATTGGAAATATCATAACCCTCGATTCGCATCTGTTTCGTAGGGAACAAAAATTTTTGTCCCCTGCTGTCTGAAATTAACGCCACATCTCGAATATGTTGCAACGCAAAAATTTTATTTCTTATATCCAGCGCTTTTTCAAATTCTTCCTTTTTTGAGAATTCGTTCATTTCTTTTTTTAGCGTATTTATCAGATTTTTTTTCTTCCCTTCTAAAATCATTCGAATTCCCCTGATATTTTTCTGATAATCAAATGCCGAAATAGCGCCATCATACGGCCCAGGGCAAAGTCCAATTTGATAATCCAAACAGCCTTTTTCCGAATTTTCTTTTTTATTGTGATAGGGAAAAATTTTTCGAAGAATTTTGAGCGCAATTTCAATTTGTTTTTTGGAAGTATACGGCCCATAAATAGCTTTTAGCTTATAGCTTATAGCTTTTAGGCTTTCACTATTTTTTAGAAATTGGTAATTGGAAATTGGTAATTTATTGAAAATTGGAAATTGTCCGCCGGAGGCGGATCCGCCTTTGGCGGAAAAATTGAAAATTTTATCAAGTTCCCTGCCTCGCGCAATTAAAATCCTTGGAAATTCATCTTTCGTAATCACAACATAAACAAATGATTTGTCATCTTTCCCATCAATATTGTATTTGGGCTGGAGTTTTTTAATTAAATTTTGCTCTAAAATATAGGCTTCTAGAACCGTATCGGTTTTTCTGATTTCAACATTTGACACCTCATGAATCATAATTTCAATCGGCCGACCGCTAAAATATGTAGGGGTTTGATTTATCAAACCCTTTTCTGTTTTGGGTTCAATAAATTGAACCCCTACAAAATATGAAGAAACCCTATCCTTCAAACTCGTCGCTTTCCCCACATACAAAACATCCCCGGTTTTATTTTTGAAGATATAAACTCCGGGAGAATTGGGAAATTTAGCAATTTTACTCTTTAGGCTTGACATATTTATAAAATTTAAGGTAGACTTTATAACAAAATAAAAACATCTGATTTTAATTCTTTAACAAAAACCGTTTAGGAGGAGCGGTCATGATGAATAAAAATTTTTGGAAAATTGGATTTATGGTTTTTTTGGTTATCAGCATAATGTTTTTATCTGAAAATATGGTGCTGTATGAAAAAATATTATCAACCTTTAATTCATTCTTTTAAGGAGGCGCGATGACACTTTCAACAAAAGCTCATTTTGCAAAACTACTCTTACTGACAACCGGCATTATTTTTTTTCTGATAATTGTAATCTGTGTGACAAGATGGCATGACCGAGAAGTAATGGCTGCCACTGCTGTCAACATTCCGGAAAAAAAATCTGAGCAAATCAGGGAAGAAACAGCAACCATCGAGTTGGAAGATGCAAAAATTGTCATCTTGCCACCCGGAGAAAAAAAACGATCTGTAACATTTTTTTCTTCTGGTGGAAAAACAGAGCTTTATTTTTACGCTAAGCCGGAGGATATCCCACCTCTCCTCCCCTATTGAATTAAGCCTTTTAAATTTACTAAGTTTGCCACCCGGCTCGCAGCGAACACCTGTGAGCCGGCTTTTTTTTATTTCAAAAAACTAGTTGTCATCCTCGCGAAAGCGAGGATCCAGTCTTAAATCTTTTGGTTTCTACACTAGATTCCCGCTTCCGCGGGAATGACAAAAATATTTATTTTTTTATTTTCTATCCAGAATTTCCCTCAAATACTTCCCCGTCCAACTTTTTTTATAATATTTCGCCACTTCTTCCGGCGTGCCGGAAACAATTAATTTTCCTCCCTTATCCCCGCCTTCCGGCCCGAGATCAATTATCCAATCAGCAGTTTTGATGACATCCATATTATGTTCAATGACCACGACCGTGTTTCCCGCGTCCACCAAACGATTCAAAACTTTCAATAATTTTTTTATATCGTCAAAATGCAGTCCGGTCGTTGGTTCGTCTAAAATATAAAGTGTATCGCCAGTCGCGCGCCGAGAAAGTTCGGTCGCTAATTTTATTCTTTGCGCTTCTCCGCCGGAAAGCGTTGTCGCACTTTGACCAAGCTGGATATATCCAAGTCCAACATCTTCGAGCACTGCCAACTTATCATGAATTTCTGGAAAATTTTCAAAAAATTCCCGCGCATCACTCACCGTCATTTCCAAAACTTCCGCAATATTTTTTTCTTTATATTTCACTTTCAAAGTTTCACTGTTATATCTTTTTCCGCCACAAACATCGCACGGCAGATACACATCCGGCATAAATTGCATTTCGATTTTGAGATATCCGTCTCCCTGGCAATTATCACATCTTCCCCCAGAAATGTTAAACGAAAATCTTCCGGGAGAATATCCTTTAGTCTTGGCATCTTTCGTCATCGAAAAAAGTTCGCGAATTGGAGAAAAAAGTCCGGTATAAGTGGCCGGATTGGAACGCGGGGTGCGCCCAATCGGACTTTGGTCAATCATAATAACTTTGTTGATATAATGCGCTCCGGCAATTTCATTATGACGCCCCGGTCGATCTAATGAACGCATAATATTTCTTGCCAGAGATTTATAAAGTATTTCTTCTACTAGAGTTGATTTTCCGCTTCCGCTTACTCCGGTCACGCAAGTCAAAGCTTTCAGAGGAAATTCCACCGTAATATTTTTTAGATTATTTTCCCGCGCTCCGCGAACAATGATTGATTTTTTGTTTTTCATACTCCGCCTGAAGCTCGGAATTTCAATTTTCAGTTCTTTTCGAAGATATTTGGCCGTTAATGATTTTTTATTTCTCAAAACTTCTTCTGGCAAACCTTGTGCCACAATTTCTCCGCCGTGACGCCCCGCGCCCGGACCGATATCGACTAAATAATCCGCTGCTAACATGGTTTCTTCATCATGCTCGACAACTATAAGCGTATTTCCAGTATCCCGAAGCTTAATTAATGTTTCTAAAAGTTTAGCGTTATCCCGCGCATGCAGACCAACTGATGGTTCGTCTAAAATATACAAAACTCCAACTAACTGCGATCCGATTTGTGAAGCCAAGCGAATTCTTTGCGCTTCTCCGCCAGCCAAAGTGCTGGCACTTCGACCCAGCGTCAAATATCCCAATCCGACATTTTCCAAAAAACTCAAGCGGTTTTGAATTTCTTTTAAAATTCTTCCAGAGATCAATTCTTCTTTTTTATTTAATTTTAATTCTCGAAAAAATTCCAGAGATTCAAAAATACTAACATCAGAAATTTGAGATATATTTTTTCCGCCGACACTTACTAACAAAGTTTCTTTTTTATATCTAGAACCATTGCACATTGAACAAGGATTTTGCGACATATATTTTTCAATGTCAGTTCGGACCGCATCCGATTGCGTTTTTCGATATCGATCTTGCATATATCCCACCGCTCCTCGCCAGCTCATATTATATTTCCAAACCGCTCCAGTCTTACTCTTAAGTGTCACTGGGATTTGTTCGGCCTCATCTTCCAAAATCATATCTTTTGCTTCCGGCGCGCCAAATAGCAGTATATTAAAATCATCTTCGGATAAATCACGCAGGCGGACATTGTCAGAAATATGGAAATGTTTGCAAACTGCGCGAAGAATTGTCCCTTGCCAATTATTTTTTTTATAACTCCACGGCATAATTCCCCCTTCGGAAATAGTTTTATTTTTGTCTGGCGCCACAAGCGCTGGATCAATTTCTTTTTTTGTTCCAAGCCCTTCGCAAGCCGGACACGCGCCATACGGACTGTTGAAGGAAAATAACCGCGGTTCAAGTTCGGGAAATTCCACTTCATGAATCGGACAAGAAAGATTTTGGTTAAATATAATTTCTTTATTATTTTCTTTTTTTGATTTTAAGATTTGGGATTTAACTTTCACAAGCCCTCCTGAAAGTTTCAACGCTTTTTCCACTCCCTCAAAAATCCTAGAAATATTTTTATCATTAATTTCCACTTCATCAATCAAAATATCAATGCTATGTTTTTTATATCTCTCAAGTTTTATTTCACTTTTTATTTTTAAATTCAGTTCAATTTTTTTTCCGTTAACATACGCCCAGGAAAATCCGCGCTGAAACATTTCAGCCATCATTGTCGAATATTCTCCTTTTCTTTGGCGGACAATCGGAGAAAGAATTTCTATTTTGCATTCTCCGCACATCTCAAGAATCCTATCCACAATTTCATCAGTGGAAAGTTTGGTAATTTCCCGATTACAAACAGGACAATGAGGAATTCCAATTTTGGCATAAAGCAAGCGAAGATAATCTTGGATTTCTGTGACCGTCCCGACAGTTGATCGTGGATTGTGCGAAGCCGCTTTTTGATCGATAGAAATTGCCGGTGAAAGTCCTTCGATATAATCCACATCTGGCTTGTCTATTTGCCCCAAAAATTGCCGGGCATATGAAGACAAACTTTCTAAATACCGCCTTTGCCCTTCGGCAAAAATGGTATCAAAAGCCAGCGTGCTCTTTCCTGAGCCGCTGATTCCGGTGAAAACTATAAACTTGTTTCGAGGCAATTCAAGATTAATATTCTTAAGATTGTGCTCCCGCGCGCCTCGAATTATTAATTTATCATGCATAAATGCAAAAAACTTCCCCTTTTGAGGTACTTAGTATTAAATTATTACCTTTCAATCATATTACACTTTATGCTATAAATATATTCTTGGCAAGAAACTTAATATTGAAAATCCAAATGACAAAATCTCAATATCCAATAAATTTCCAAATCTCAATTTTAATTATTTTTTATTCTTGGAGCTATTTATTATAGATGAAAAAATCCAAACAAATTTTTGAGCTTCTTTATACAATTTTCTACAATTTTCCCTTCTATCAGAATTAGCTTTAGCTATCATCCTGAACCAATGCATACTTTCCTTTGACTCTTTTCGGCAAATTCCAATTTTATTTTCAAAATCTTTTTTGGAAACTGCGCCATCAGCTTCCATGTAATTTGCTCCTATGCTCGTTCCAGATCGCACAATCTGATTTACAAGTGGCTTATTAATTTCATTATGCGGTAAAGAACTAACAAATTCAATTACATCTTCCCCGAATTTAGCAGTCCTTTCGATTAAATCATAATTACTTTTTTTACTTGGGATTTTATTTGTCATTGGGATTTTTAAATTGGGATTTTCTATAAACTAATATATTTTACCGGCAGAACTTTCTTGAAAATTCCGGCAATCAAAACTGAATCAGAAGAGTGGATAAAAATCGGCTGATGAATCGTGTTGGAAGACCGCGGGAAAAGTCCGATGATTTCCTCACTTACTTTTTTATATCTCTTGATCGTCGCCATACCATTTATCACTGCCACGACAATTTTCCCTTCCAACTCTTCACTTTTACCATAATCATATTTTTCAAAAATAACATAATCGCCGTCATTGATGCCGTCTTTGTCCATCGAATCGCCCAAAGTTTTGACTGCGAAAAGTTTAGCGCTGTCTGCTCCACGAAAAAGCGCTTTGGAAATTTGCAAAAATCCGTCCACATTATCTTCGGCATAAGCCAGCGCTTCTCCGCAAGAAGCCAGGCCATAAACCGGAATGGAAAAAATATTTTTGAAATTAGCAAAGCTTTCATTTTCTACCAAATATATTTTTCTATCTTTGTCTCTTTTGATCAGATCTTTTTTCTCCAGCGCTTCAATCACCTGCATCACAGATTTCAAACTATCTTTCACGCCTTGCGATTCCAAATATTTGTGCAATTTATAACTGGTCGGATTTTCTCCGCGCTGTTCGATCAGCTCGCGGATGTTTTCCAAAATACTTTGTTGCTTAGCTGTAAGTGTTGGCATAACAATTTTGATTTGTCATGCTGAATTTATTTCAGCATCTTCTTAGTTGATCCTGGAACAAGTTCAGGATGACAAAATATTTAATTATTTACAGTGATATGATAGCACTTCTCAAATATCACTGCAACTCCCCCTGTGGATAACTCCACCTGCCTGATTTTTCTATCTTATTATCAAGCCTCAACTGTTTGAATTAAATAATCTTTATTCTTAGTTGTGAAAAAATATAACAAATAAAAAAATCCCCCGCCTAAGCAGGGGATTCTTACTTCTTGCTTCTTACTTCTTAATTCTTAATTCTTAATTCTTAATTCTTAATTCTTAATTCTTAATTCTTAATTACAGCTTCCGCCTTGCGTTGTCGCAGTAGCAGAACTTAGCGCCTTAGCACATTCTGCTGGCGCAGTATTAAACGCATCGCAAATCGCTTTTTTATATTCTTCGGAATTTCCGTATTTATAAACTGCTTTAGTAGAAACACCGTTGATCAACATCGTTGGCGAACCGCTCGCTCCCGCTTCAGTCGAAAGTTTTTCATCGGCTTTCATAAGAGTCGCTCCTTCCGCTTTCACGCAAGCAGAAATTTTAGCTGAATTTAGTCCAACGCTTTTTGCGCCCGCTTCCCAACAAGCTCCGTCAGTTCCGCAATTTTTGTTAACATAAGCCACAAAATTCATCCACTTATCTTTGCCAAAATATTTGAGCACGCAGGCCTCTCTTTCATTTTGCGCGACTTCTTTTTCTCCATGCAAAGAATTAATTGTGTCTCCACTCGAGCTCACGATATAGCGAAAATTAAAATCAACTTTGTTTTTGAGAAGTTCATAAACCGATTTCATCGTGTCCTCCGCTTTGTTTCCAAATGGGCAAAAACTCATTACATAAAGATCAACTTTAGGCTTTTCTGCTTTGGGAACTTCCTTTTCTGGCTCGGCCGCTGCTTGCTTTTGTTCAGCGTTCTTCTTTTTTATTTCTGCTATATCCATCACTTGAGGAAAGAATTTCTTTCCGTCCAATGACAAATAAGCATCGATCTCTTGTTTTTGCTGTCCTTCCCCCACCGCAACTTTTATCTTAAACATTCCATTCTCTTTGGCGACTTCTCCTATTTCTGCTTTTTCTCCCTCTTGCATCAAATTATTATTGATAAAATCTTCTACTTGCGCCTTAGCTTCTTTTTGCGTCAGATTATTTTTCTTCCAAACCATTCTGTAATAACCTAACCCTCCAATGATGATGATAAAAATCAAGACTCCAATTATTTGAGGTAAAAACTTCTTATACTTTCCGCAAAAGTCTTTCCCGCAAAAACATTCTCCTTTTTCGCAGTTGCACACTTCGGCAGTTTCCTTTTTTTCTGTTTCCATTTTTTTTAAATTAATTAATAATTATCCAGTTTTTATATTATAAATAATCGTTGAATTTAACGCAAGCGATGAGAAAATATCAATTTTTTGACAAATTTAAGGGGAGATGACTATGTCAGCTCCCCGGTTACGTGATTCATGGTTGATTTCCTTTTTTTAGTTTGCTTGTTTTCCCCACTTTGCCCAATCGGGAGTGAGAATTTCCTTGAATTTTCTGATGCAATGTTCTGCACCATTTAAAAAAACTTCGATTTCCTTATCTCCATTGATAATATTCATTGTCCCAGAAAGATCATTATTCCTAATGATGGTGTCTGCCAATGACATATATCCCCTTTGTATAACCACTCTTTCTGTCATAATTCCACCTCCTCTTAAAAAACATTATTTATCATCCCGAGCTTAGAAAGAATTTTTTATTCTTCGCTATGCTCGGAACGACAAATCGGAGGCTTATTGTTTTTAATGAAACTGTTAATTATACACCATTTTTACCAAAAAGTCAAGGATGAACCATTTTAGGCTTTTAATAAAGCCTTTTTAAAGAACAAAAAAACACGCCTAAGCGTGATTCCTATTTAAACTTGCGATTTACTAAATTATAATAAATCCAAAACATATTAATTTATTTTTTGTTTTCTTTTACTCTACTATTATATTATATCGCCAAATATTAGCAAATCGAAGTTATGCACAAGCTTGACTTCTTAATCAGATTGTTATATATTGCCCTGTCAGAACATAGTTTAAAAAATATAAATCAAAATATAGGGGGGGATAATGAGAAAAAAGGTTAAAGAAAATGATTACGCTATCTATGCAATCATTGGCATATATTTGCTAATATCGATAGCTTGGACAATAGAAGCTTTTTTCCAAGAGGAAATTCCTCTTGTGCCAATAATCAATGTGCCGATATCCATGCTTATTGGCTCAATAACCATTTTCCGTCTCATCTGGCTATTGAGAAAAAAATGAAAAGCCAGATGAGCGATCCATTCCGGATTTGATATCGAAATATCAAATCCGGAATTTTTATTTCATCTGCAATTTTCGAAGTTATACACAGAACAAAAAAACAAAACTGCTAAACTTATTTTATATGTCTAGCAGTTTTAACGGCAACTCTTTTTATTTTTTATCCCCAAACAAGAAGGTTCTACTCCCTGTTTGTGGCGGAAGCTGTCGCCAGGGCTTAGCAACTCTTACATCTTCCGCAATAATGGAATCCAACACTTGCTCTATTTCTGTTTTTTTTGGCATTCTGCCAAACCTATTAGAAATTTCAGCAAGTTTTTTGGCCATTCTAAAACCAGTTGAGGCTTTAAGCGAATTCATAATACCTCCTTAAATTTAATATGGTGGCTATTTACAGCCATACCTCATTTGCCCAAAACCTAAAAAAGTTCTGGTCCCTGCTTGGATGGGTCCCTGCTTGGATGTTTCAGCTGCTTCCACATCCTCTTTGACAATAGAAGCAACTAGTTGCGCTATTTCTCCTCTCGTAGGCTTTCTTTTAAAAAGACTAAGAAATTTTTTTAATTTCTTTTTTAATCTGTTATCAAATGAAGCGCACATTGAATCCATAGAAACCTCCCTTCAAAATAGGTTAATAAATCGATAATAATTTTAAGTTACTTCCTAAATGGTAATGCCCTTTCGAAAAATTTGCAATTTTTTATTTCATCTGCAATTTTCGAAGCTCCCCAATTTCATCCCAAATAAAAATCAACTATCCCAGCAGTTTGCTCATAGTCCATAGCGCTTCATAGAAAGCTCGCATAGTATCGGCAAACGATTTGCTTTCAATAACGAAACTGTAATTTTCTTCAATAGGAGCGAAAGAAGCAACGACATTGCCATAAATAAGCAAAGAATTTTTTAGTTTCATATTCATCGGCAATTCGCGCGCTTCGCGATTGGTCGCTTTGAGAGTTTCCGGTGAATAATAGCGATGCAGATTTTTTTGTCCGTAATTCCTAAGAATTTTGCTATGCATGCCTTTCTCTTTCACTTTTTCAATATAATGCTCTACAAATTGTTTTCCTAAAATAATCGTAGTCGCTTCATGAGCAATCGTCCATAATAATTCCTTCTGCTTGGACTCCAAGGCATCCAGCCAAATTTTTTTCATTCCTTCTTTTCCGCGATAATATTTAAAATTAGTGGAAAATTTTTCTGATTCAAATATTTTCTTGAGACCAGGCATTGATTCTACCAGCGTGTTTTGATTTCTTTTTTGGATTTCTTCCAAAATTTCAGGACTTTCCGCAATAAACAATTTTCTTTTCCCGGATTGTGATTGACTTACCAATCCAAGCTGAATAAGTTTTTCGACAAAATTATATACAGTTGTTCTTTTGACCTTAGCCTTAACAGCAATATCCTGGATTGATCCGGCTCCCAATTCCAAGCAAGCTAAATAAATTTTAGATTCTTTTTCCGAAAACCCCAAATTCCTGATAGAAGCGATTATTTTTTGATTCATAAATTTAATATAAATTTGTCTAAATTATAGACAAAAAGTCTTGTATTTGTCAATTCCTCTGATAAAATAAGCCAGTAAAAAAATATGTCTGTTAATTGCAAGTTCGTTAAAATTTTATTAAAAAGGAGGAATTATTATGTTTTTCACAAAAGACATCAACCAGCTTGTAGCAGGATACGATCAAATTGAAAAAGCCGTTAATGAATTATTTAAGGAATTGGCTAAAGTTTCGACAGAAGCCGACATCCCACTGCAGATATTTGAATCTACGTTAGAAACACTTAAAAAAATACGCTCCGAGATGAAAAAAAGAAAAATTCCAAAAGAAGTCTTGGAACAAATTTCTAAAAAAATATTTGAGCCTGCTGTGGAAACTGCCATTGTTAGAATTGCTTTTATTGAAGATAAATTAGAAGGAAAGGAAAAGAAAAAAATAAATAAGTCTTTGATGAATGTAATGGAATTAATAGTAGGCAATACGGATGAATTCATTTTACATGTAGATAAGCAAGCGGCAATGGCGTTTGGAGATAAAATGTATCGACATAACATAAGATAAGAAGGGGCGGCAGATACAAAGAAAGGCTTGATTATAAATAATCAAGCCTTCCCTATCGCAACTTTTTATTTCATCTGCAATTTTCGCAGCTCCCCGATTTCATCCCGAATGATCGCAGCTTTCTCGAACTCAAGATTTCTCGCCGAGTCTTTCATTTCACGCTCTCGCTGTTTGATATATCCCGCGATATCTTCCAAATTTTCCAGTTTCACAAAATCTTTGGAAATTTCCGGCTTGATTTCATGATCCACAATTGATTGAATTTTTTTCTGGATAGTTTTAGGCGTGATATGATGCTTCCTGTTATATTCCATTTGTAATTTTCTTCGTCGATTTGTTTCTGAAATCGCCCGCTTCATAGAACCGGTCAAGTTGTCGGCATATAAAATCACTTTTCCGCGAACATTTCTGGCTGCTCGTCCAATTGTTTGAATAAGTGAAGTTTCGCTTCGAAGAAATCCTTCTTTGTCGGCATCCAGTATTGCCACAAGCGAAACTTCCGGAAGATCCAACCCTTCCCGAAGAAGATTTACTCCCACCAAAACATCGAACTCTCCTCGTCGAAGTTTTTCCAAAATTCTGATGCGATCCAGTGTGTCAACACCACTATGCAAATATTCCGATTTTATTTTAGATTCTTTCAAAAATTCCGCCAGATCTTCCGCCATCCTTTTGGTCAGAGCTGTGATCAAAACTCTTTCCTTTCTCTCAATTATAATTTTAATTTCTTCTAAAACATTTTTAACTTGTCCTCGCGCCGGCTTAATTTCAATTTCCGGATCAATGAGTCCAGTCGGCCTAATTATCTGTTCCGTAATTCCGCTTTCCACTTTCGACTTTCGACTTTTAACTAGCTCGTAAGAGCCTGGCGTCGCTGAAGTAAAAATCACTTGGTTGATTTTCTTTTCAAATTCCGGAAACTTCAAAGGCCGGTTGTCAAAAGCACTCGGCAGACGAAAACCATTTTCTACCAAAGATTTTTTTCTAGAATAATCTCCGCTAAACATTCCCCCGATTTGCGGAACAGTCACATGTGATTCGTCAATGACTAATAAAAAATCTTTCTCAAAATAATCAATTAGGGTATAGGGCGCTTCGCTCGCTTTTCTCCCGGAAAGATAGCGGGAATAATTTTCAATCCCGTTGCAATAGCCGATTTCTTTCATCATTTCAATATCTTGGCGAGTCCTGCGCGACAATCTTTCCGCTTCCAGAAGTTTTCCATTTTTTTTGAGATATTCCACGCGTTCTTCCATTTCTTTTTGGATTTCACCCAATGATTCTGCCATAACCGGTTCCGGCACTACGAAATGCTTGGCGGGATAAATCAAAGTTTTTTCTAATCCGCCAGCTGGCGGACCCAATTCTTCCCCCGTCAAAAAATCATATTCGGAAATTTTGCTGATAGAATTATTTTCTAAAGTTATTCTGGTTATTACTTCTCTACCAGGCGTGATTATTTCCAAAGTATTTCCGGTGAGCCTAAATTTTCCGCGAGACAAAATATCCGACCGGATATATTGCATGTCGATTAATTTTTTCACAATTTCATCGCGATCAAATTTTTCTCTTATTTTAATTTCCAACGAAATATCCCGATAATATTCCGGACTCCCCAAACCATAAATGCAGGAGACTGAAGCGCAAATAATCACATCCCGCCTTGAAAGCAAAGCGGAAGTAGCCGCATGGCGAAGCCGGTCAATTTCATCATTGATCTGAGCTTCTTTTTCAATATATGTGTCACTGGAAGCGATGTAGGCTTCCGGCTGATAATAATCATAATAACTCACAAAATATTCCACTGCATTTTTTGGAAAAAAAGTTCGAAATTCTTGGGCGAGTTGCGCTGCTAAAGTTTTGTTCGGCGCGATAACCAAAGTCGGTTTCTGCACTTTTTCAATCACATTCGCAATCGTAAAAGTCTTGCCTGATCCCGTCACGCCCAAAAGCGTCTGGAATTTTTTTCCAGCCTTTAATCCTTCCGTCAGCTTTTTAATCGCTTTCGGCTGATCACCCTCCGGCTTGAATTTTGAATTAATTTTAAATTTCATACCTATATACTCCCTCAATTTTAAAATTTTGTCTAATAGAAAAGCCGTAAGGTAAGACCATACGGCTTTAGTTTTATAACATTGAAATTTAGAGTTAGGACTTATGAGCTAACCCGGCATGGGCCATAGCTCTTGCTGTGACGCCAGCGATGTTGAGATATCCTTGCGAATCTTCATGATTGAATTCTCCAATTTTTTCCATTGAAGATCGTTCGGGATCATAAAGGCTGTGTCTGGCGTCGGCTGATGCGAAAAAAATATTGCCTTTATATAACTTGAAAACAACAACTCCCGTTACCATTTTGGCAATATTTTCCGTTACAGCCAGCAGGTCGCTTGCTAACGGACTAAACCATTCACCCTCATAAACTACATCGGCAAGTTTTCGGGAAATAATTTCAAAAGACTTTCGCCTTTCCCGATCCAAAATGAGTTCGAGCATTTTGGCATACGCTCTGCCGAGAAGCGTTACGCCCGGTGCTTCATAAATTCCCCGAGACTTGATGCCAACACGCCGGTTCTCAACCACATCCAGAATACCAACTCCATTGCGACCAGCAATTTTGTTAAGCTCCAGAAAAATATTAACAAGATCAAGGCCATGACCATTAATGCCTACGGGGACACCGTTTTCAAAAACGATTAATACAGTTTCTTCCTTGTCCGGGGCATCTTTTGGATGAACGCACATGATAAAGTTGACAAAATCGGTGGGTGTGTTCAAAAATTCCAGCTTACCAGCTTCATGGGTAAGACCGCACAAATTAGAGTCCGTGCTGTAAGGTTTTTTGATAGTGGTGCTAACCTCGAGACAATGATTTTGGCAATACTCAATCATCTCCCGCCGGCCGCCGAATTCTTTTAAAAAATCACGCTTACGCCACGGGGCATAAATCTGAATTTTCGGATCGAGCATTGCAAATCCAAGTTCGAAACGAACTTGGTCGTTTCCACGGCCGGTAGCTCCATGGACGACGGTTTTAATTTCTCTTTTTTGAATTTCCGATAAGGCCACAGACACAGCAGACATTCTGGCAATGCCCGTCGTATTCCAGTACCCGCCTTCGTGAAATGCCTGAGCATGGATAACTTTCATTGCGTCTTTCGCCAACCTGTTTTTTCCATCAATTAAGATAGCTTCTTCGGCTCCAGCCGCTTTCATTCTCCGCGGGATATCTTCCATATCGCTTTCGTCCGGCTGGCCAAGGTCAACGGTTAAGGCCAGAACTCGAACTCCCCTGGAAGACAACCATTTAACAATTGTTGTTGAATCAAGGCCACCAGATACAAGCGCGACCACCCATTTGCCGACAAGATCTTTCCAAGTTTCCATGTGCCACCTCTCCTTTTTTGGTTGATAAAATGTACAAACAATTAGTTCTCCTTTGCCTAATTGATATTGAAGTTTATAATGAAAAGTTTATAAAGTCAACTCCAATTTACATCTTACCCCTTATCCGCTATAATTAGAATGTTATGAAAAAGACAAGGTCAGAAAAAAGAGAAAAGAAGAAAAAGCTGAAAATGAAAGTTTCCGGCAAAAGCGTGTTTCAAATAAAGAAAATCATAGTTAAAAAGTCGAATTGACTAATAATATAACTTTTGATATCATAATATGAAGTTGGTTTCAAAATTAATAATCAGAATATTGGCTAATTGTGCCGCTATTTTAGCGGCTGATTATCTCGTTCCAGGCTTTGTCTTTAACGGAAATTGGCAGGATCTCGTCATTGCCGGAGCGATTCTCGGGATCGTCAACTCATTCATAAGACCGGTTGTGAAGCTCATAACTTTCCCACTGATTCTTCTGACTTTGGGACTATTCACAATAGTCATAAACATCGTCCTTTTCATTCTAGCCATCAATTTCATCCCCTCACTTTCCGTCCATGGATTTTCTGCCATCGTTTGGGGAATAATCGTAATTAGTCTTGTAAATTATATATTACTATCAATTTTTGACACAAAAGAATAATATGCTAAAAATTATAAACATTGCAGAAATAATCATCTCCGTATTGCTCGTTATCTCCATTCTCCTCCAAAACCGCGGAGCGGGACTTTCTGGAACATTCGGCGGAGGATTTGGCGGATACCACACTAAACGAGGTTTTGAAAAATTCCTAGTAACTTTTTCCGTAGTGCTGGCCGGATTATTTATTATCTTAGCTATTGCCAATCTCATTTTAGCAAAATGACAATTAATAATTTTAGTTAAAACATATTAGCGATTTTATTAATAGAAAAAATAATTGGCCAAAAATCAGTGAATGGCCAAAAATCGTCCAAGTTCTAAGTTTCAAAGAAAAACTTCTTTTTTATTTTTTCCTATTATTATTTGTCGGCTCTATCATTAGTTCGGGAGTCGTTTTTTATTATTCCAAAACTAAAGCTATTCCAAATTATGGCGGAGAATATATTGAAGGCATCGTCGGCCAGCCCCTTTATATCAATCCTTTGCTTTCGCCGTCCAATGAAACGGACGCTGATTTAGTTCAATTGATTTATTCTTCTCTTTTCAAATATGACGGCGCGGGAAATGCCATTCCGGATTTGGCGGAAAGTTATGATTTAAGCGAAGATAAACTAACTTATACCGTGCATCTTCGAAAAAATGTCCGCTGGCACGATGGAGAATCATTCAATGCAGACGATGTAATTTTTACGATCAATTTGATTTCCAACCCAGCTTACAAAAGTCCGCTTCGGGGAAGTTGGCAAGGTATTGAAACAAACCTAATTGATGATTCCACTATTGAGTTTAGAATAAAAACTCCTTTTGTTGGATTTCTGAATGATCTGACTTTTGGAATTTTACCCAAGCATCTTTGGGACGCCTCCGCGCCGGAAAATTTCAGTTTGAACTCTTTGAATTTGCGCCCAATCGGCACCGGACCATATAAATACAGCGCTATTCAAAAAGATTCTAAAGATAATATTCTTTCCTATAAATTAGTTTCCAATCCGGATTATTTTTCCGGCCGACCATATATTTCAAAAATGACTTTCAATTTTTATCTGGACGAAGAATCGGCTATAAGTGCCCTAAACCGCAAAGAAATCATGGGGATAAGCATTGCTTCTTCGGATAATATCAAAAGTATAAAAAATCAAAAAACAGTCGCCATTCATAAAGTGGAAATTCCCCGCTATTTTGCGGTTTTTCTCAATCAAACAAAAAGCGTTTCCTTGGCCAGTGATGAAGTGAGAGAAGCGCTAAGCTATGCCACTGATCGAAAAGAAATTGTTGAAAAAGTTTTAGGCGGATTAGGTCAGGAAGTCTATTCTCCTTTTCTTCCTTATATGATTGGCTACCGTGCTGATGCAAATGAACCAGGTTTCGATTTGGAAAAAGCCAACAAAATTTTGGAAGAAAAAAATTGGAAAAAAACAGATGAGGGATGGCGAGAAAAAGATGGGACAAAATTGGAAATTAATTTAGTCACCACTGATTGGGAAGAACTAACCAAGACCGCGGAAATTCTAAAAACCCAATGGGAGAAAGCCGGCATCAAAGTAAATATAAATTCCTATACCATTTCCGATGTCCAGGAAAATTATATCCGACCGCGCGAATATGAGGCTTTGCTTTTTGGCCAAGCCATTGGTGCTGACCCTGATCCATATTATTTCTGGCACTCGGACAACAAAAAAGATCCCGGCCTCAATCTTTCACTTTTTGGCAGTAGCGATTCTGATAAATTAATCGATGCGGGCCGAATAGAATTTGATAATGAAAAAAGAGCGCAAAACTATACAGACTTTCAAAAACTTGTTTCCAAAGAAATCCCGGCTATTTTTCTCTATAGCCCAAACTATCTTTACCCGGTCAACCAGCGCGTCAAAGGCATAAATATTGAAACTCTAATCTCACCTTCCAATCGTTTTAGCGAAGCTAATCTTTGGTATATAAAAACAAAAAGGATAAAAAAATAATTTTAAAAATATGCAAATTAATTTTGAATTTGTGCCCAAGCACTATGCCGCGCGAGAACATGAAGAAATGAAAGATGTGCTGATGGATCCAAATGGGATTGGTCCAGCGATTCACTATTATATGATTCGTGGCGGAGTGGAACAAAAAAATGTTACTGTTTGGGAACCAGGAACTATTTCAGGGGAATATATAAAAACTTATGGCCACTATCATGTCGGGCAGTTAGAAGAAGATTACGATATTTTATTTGGAGAAGGCATTGCACTTCTGCAAAAATTATCCGTCGATGAAAATGGAAATATGATTGCCGACTGCGTCGAAGAATTCAAAGCGATTATAACAAAGCCGGGAGACAAAATTCATATGGGGCCAGGTTATGGGCATTTACTCGTCAATACCGGTTTGACTTATTTCATCACCGCTGATACCAGCCCAGTCAACTTTGATGAAAAAAATCCAGTTGATTTTCCAGGACACGCTGACTATGAACCAGTAAAAAAGATGCGTGGCTTTGCTTATTATGTCATTGAAAATAACGGCAAGCCCGCTCTCAAAAGAAATCCTAATTACAAAAAAATCTTAAACGAAGATTTAGGCGGATTGGAAATAATTGGTTAATTTAATCATCTTTTGGCCTTGCTTCCCAGAAGCTAAAAGCTAAAAGCTAAAAGCTAGTTATGTACAGCGTCATCCTCTGCGGCGGATCAGGAACTCGCCTCTGGCCACTAAGCCGGAAAAATTTCCCCAAACAATTTCTAAAACTTATAAGCAATCATTCCCTTCTTCAGGAAACTTATCTTCGAATGAGAAAATTAATGCCCGCTGACCATATTTTTTTCATTACCAATTATGAAAGTTATTTTAATGTTGTTAATCAAATCAAAGAAATTGAGAGCGGAAATTTCAATGAAAAAAGAGTAATCACGGAACCAATAAGCCTCAACACTGCTCCAGCTATCGCTCTTTCTGTAAAATATCTTGAAGAAAAATTTAAAGTAAAGAAAGACGATCCAATCCTTTTTCTTCCTTCTGATCATTATATTGGAAATTTAGAAAAATATGTTGAGGTTCTCAAAAATGCTTTTCAAAATGTTGGAGATAAAATTGGCACCATCGGTATCACGCCAAACAAACCGGAAACCGGTTACGGTTATATCAAAAAGGGAGAAAAAAAAGAAAATTATTTTGAAGTTTTAGAATTTAGCGAAAAACCCAATGAAGACACAGCTAAAAAATACCTCGAAAGCGGAAATTATGTCTGGAACGCCGGAAATTATATGTTCACGCCAGAAGCTTTTTGGCGAGAAGCTAAATTATATTCAAAAGAAATTTTTGATTTAGGAGCAAAAACATTTGATGAATTTTTGAAAAATTTTTCAACTCTTCCGGCTATTTCTATTGACTATGCCATTTCAGAAAAATCTAAAAATATCATCACCTTTGAGGGAGATTTTGGTTGGAGCGATATTGGATCATTTGAAAATCTAGCTGAAATAAAAAATAAAGATGAAAATACAAGGACTGTTGAAATTGACAGTGAAAATATTTATGCCCTTAGCGCTGGCGGAAAATTAATTGCCACGGTTGGCGTCAAAGATCTTGTCATTGTGGAAAATACCGATAGCATTTTGATTCATAAAAAAGGACGCGGGCAAGATGTAAAAAAAGTTGTGGATTATCTCAAGGAAAATAAAATGCCGGAAGTCGAACATAATATGATTGTCCACCGCCCTTGGGGAAAA
The DNA here is from genome assembly GCA_022709735.1 of Patescibacteria group bacterium. GTDB lineage: Bacteria > Patescibacteriota > Minisyncoccia > Moranbacterales > UBA2206 > UBA2206. Next base: position 37,610 of record JAKLIG010000005.1, read on the forward strand.
TACGAAGTTCTAATTGATGATCCTGAGCATAAAGTAAAAAAAATTACAGTCTATCCTAAAGGTAAATTAAGCTTACAACATCATAATCGCCGAGCGGAACACTGGGTAGTAATTCAAGGAATTGCCAAAATAACCAATGGCGAAAAAGAAATTGAACTTGGAAAAAATGAAAGCACCTTTATCCCTGTTGGCAACAAGCATAGATTAGAAAACCCGGGAGAAACTAATTTGGAATTAATTGAAGTTCAAACTGGTGATTACTTTGGCGAAGACGACATTATTCGCCATGAAGATATTTATAAAAGAGCTTGATTTAAGCCAAAATTAGCTGATTTTAGGAATTTGCCCTTGACAATTCTCTGGTTTGGAGTATAATAGTATGATATTATAAACTTGCTTAGATTTCTTTTATACATTTCTTGAATTCTTCACTTAGTTTTCAAAAATCTAATTTTTGTCTTTTTTTTCGTTTTTTATATTTTATATATTATTTTTTGCTAGTTTATTTTATTTATTCGTATTTAATACGAATTCTTTAATCATTAATAATTAATTAAGCTCATTTAATATGAGCAGTTTATTCTTAACTTTATGTTTAGTAGAATTTCCAGCCTAGCTGTTTCAGCCAAGCCGGATCAAAAAACAATTCAAACAAAAGCTTTCGTAGAAAGAAAGCTTCAAATCCAAAGAGGCAATGCCCGCCATAATTTGCGGGTTATCCCTTTGGGAGGCCTTGAAGAAATCGGACGCAATATGACCGTTTTTGAATATGGCCAGGATATTATAATCGTCGATATGGGACTTCAGTTTCCAGATGAAGATATGCCAGGAATTGATTATCTCATTCCTGATGTTAGTTATCTTCGGGGCAAAGAAAAAAATATCCGCGGAATAATTATTACCCACGGGCATTACGACCACATTGGTGCCATTCCCCATTTGATGGAAAAAATCGGCAACCCGCCGATCTATATGGCCGAGCTTACTCGTGGAATAGTTGTAAAAAGACAGGAAGATTATAAAGACAAAGCACCTCTAAATATTCGTATTGTCAAAAAAATAGACCGCATTCGATTAGGATCATTCAGCGTGGAATTTTTCCATGTTAATCATACCATTCCGGATGCTATTGGACTCTCTATTTCCACTCCGGTTGGAACAATTGTTCACACTGGTGATTTTAAATTTGACCATTCTCCCGTTTCCGATGCACCGGCTGACATCGCAAAAATTGCACGCTTGGGAGATGAAAATATTTTGGCACTTATGAGTGATTCTACATCTGCAATGACTCCCGGTTATTCACTTTCAGAATCGCATATTGCCAAAACACTCGATGAAGTTTTTGAAAAAAATCAGCAAGACCGTTTGATTTTTGCCACTTTTTCTTCTCTTATCAGCCGTATTCAATCTATTATGCTAGCAGCCGAAAAAAATGGAAGAAAAGTAGCGGTGGATGGATATTCTATGAAAACCAATGTAGAAATTGCGAGAACATTGGGGTATCTGCAAATTAAAAAAACTACCCTGATTCCAATAAACAAAGTTAATGAATATCCGGATAATAAGGTGGCGATTTTATGCACCGGCTCTCAAGGCGAATCAAACGCAGTTTTGATGCGAATTGTAAATGGCGAACACCGTTTTGTGAAAGTCCACAAAAATGATATCTTTGTGCTTTCTTCTTCGGTCATTCCTGGAAATGAAAGGACAGTACAGTCTATCATGGATACTATCTATCGCCATGATGCCAAAGTTATAAACTATGAAATGATGGATGTGCACGCGGGAGGACATGCTCGGCAAGAAGATCTCAAAATGATGATTAATCTAATTCGGCCGAAGTATCTTATCCCGATCCACGGAAATTATTATATGTTGAAACTTCATGGCGAACTCGGCGTATCAGTCGGCATGGATCCGAAAAATATTCTGATTGGAGAAAACGGACGCGTGATTGAATTTGATTATCGCGGAAACGGCAAAGTGACTATGGAAAAATTAAATATTTCGAATGTTATGGTGGATGGGCTCGGCGTCGGCGACATCGGGCAAGTAGTCCTTAGGGACCGCCAGCTTCTCGCCAAAGACGGAATGTTTGTGATCACTGTGATCATCGACGGCCAGACGAAAAAAATTGTTGGAAAGCCTCAAGTGACTTCTCGCGGATTTATTTTCGTCAAAGAAAATTTTGATCTCGTTAACGCCACCAAGAAAAAAGTGGAAGAAGTAATTTATTCCAAGATATCCCCTACTGGCGCGACTAACTGGGATTATGTAAAAAATAATATCCGCGAAGTCGTTGGACAATTCTTATTCACCAAAACCCAACGGCGACCAATGGTGCTACCAGTAATAATAGAAGTGTAATTGTAGAGAGCGCATATATGCGCTCTCTTTTATTTTATTATATTTTTTCAGCCTATTTCGGCGACGGCACAAATTGAAGTTTGCGAGCGTAAAAAATTTACTCATTATTATCCTTAGAGGAGTTTAGTAAATTTAGCAAGCAAACTGAAAATTTGTCGGAGACGAAATTAGGCTGAGAGCTCTTTTTGCTACTTTTTCTCGCGGAGAGAAAAAGTAGAATGTGAATTTGCGTCTGCTCTTTTTGTTTGGTATTATTAATTTATCTAAAATAATTCAAGCCAAGGGGGCGAAAAATATGGACAAAATAAAAGATAAATTAAGCGTAAAAAGATACTTCCTTTATTTGTGCCGTTGGCAATTATCTACGCCAATTATGGCTCCAGTCACCTATTATCTCGGTGCAACAGTTGAGGGCGCTGTAGCAGCCAATTTAGTCGGCGGACTCATTTTCTTTTGGATTGATAAATTTATTTTTAGCTCCGACCGAAAAGATCTTTTCAAAAAATATGTCCTCTATCTTGGGAGATGGCAAATGACTTCCGTTACGCTCTACCCTTGTATGCTTTTGTTTGGTTCAGAACTAAAAGGAATAATTATCGCAAACTTTATCGGCGGACTAATTTTTTTCTGGGTTGATAAGTATATTTTTTCTGACAAAATCTATCCGACTTATTGGGATGTTTTGGAAGAAACGACTTGTTTTGACTGCGGAAAAATCGGTCGAGGTTATCGAATAATTAAGGCGAAAAATTATGACCGAAGAAAAGATGTCGCGCCCGAATACCGCTGTGAGCAATGTTCCAAGAAAAAAACCGAGGAATTGAGGCTTCGAGGCATTGAAGTATAAATCACTAAAAATAATTTTATGAAACAACGAATTTTTTCCGGCATTCAGCCTTCAGGCAATCTTCATTTGGGCAATTATTTAGGTGCAATTAAAAATTGGGTTAAGCTTCAAGATGAATACGACTCAATTTTTTGCGTCGTGGATATGCATGCAATCACCGTTCCGCAAAATCCCCAAGATTTACGCCAAAGGACGATTGAAGTGGCAAAAGTTTATTTAGCTTCTGGCATAGACCCAAAAAAATCAGCAATGTTTATCCAATCGCAAGTTTCAGAACACGCCGAACTGACTTGGATTTTGAATACAATTGCAAAAAATGGCGACTTAACAAAAATGACACAGTTTAAAGACAAGGCTGGTTTACAGTTTGACCTTGAAGATTTTGAAAAATCATTAGAAGAATTACAAAATCAAACATTTGAATACAAAAATAGAAAAGAGATTAAAGAACTTGATAAAAATACAGCTATTAAACTAGCCAGGGATGTGGCTTTTGAAACTTCACGAAAATTTATCCATGACTTTATTATTAAATTTAATTCTGCAAAAATTGGACTTTTTGGTTACCCTGTTCTTATGGCTTCCGATATTTTGCTTTATAATACAAATTTAGTTCCGGTTGGAAAGGATCAATTACAGCATATTGAATTAACCAGAGAATTAGCTAATCGATTTAATAAAAAATTCGGCGAAACTTTTGTAGTTCCCAAAGCCTACACAACACAAGAAAGCGAAAACATTATGGGGCTTGATGATCCGACTAAAAAAATGTCCAAGTCTGCCAAATCGGAATATAACTACATCGCACTAACTGACGATGAAGAAACAGTTCGAAGAAAAATTAAAAAAGCCGTCACTGACAGCGGATCAGAAATTGTTTACAGCGATTCAAAACCAGCTTTAAAAAATCTTATTAACATCTATTCTTTAATCGCGGATATTTCTATTAAGGATGTTGAAAAAAAATTCCAGAAAAAAAATTACGCGGATTTTAAAGCGGATTTAGCGGAAGTTATTATCGCTTTTCTAAAACCTCTTCAAGAAAAAATGGCAAAACTAACCGACGAAAAAGTTCTGAAAATCCTAGAAAACGGGGCAAAAAAAGTTCGACCAATCGCTACAAAAAAACTTCAAGAAGTTAAAGAAAAAATTGGGTTTATTAATTAAAATTTTATGTCATTTGAAGTTGATGATTTTTTACCTACCAACCCCGACCTTCCAACATATGGGCTAAATATTGCTTTCGCTTGGCCATTGCCTGAAAATTTGAGAAAGGCTTATGAAAAACTATACAAAGAGCTCTCCTATTTTGGAGATAATGTTTATGTATATCCGTATGAAAAAACGCATACAACTGTAATGACCTTGGTAAATTTTAAAAATCATCAGAATCCAAGCAATGAAGAAATTCAAAAAATAAAAAAAATAATACCTGCTATTATTTCTATAGTTTCTGAAGTACTCCTAAGAGAAAGAATAAAACCCTTCAAAATAAACATAGGGTCTCCAATCCTTTCCAAGCGTGCTGCATATTTACCAATTTCTAACCCAACAGGTGAAATTTTTTTACTAAGGAAGAAAGTTGCACAAATTTTAGAAAAAAAACTTTCTTTGAAAGTTGAATATAACAAAGATTTTATTCATTCAACAATTATGCGCTTTTATAAGATTCCGTCTGATACAAAAAAATTTATAAATAAATTTGAATCAATCGCAAAGGATAATCAAATAGGATCAGCCACTATCAATGAATTGCTGTTAACATCAGAAACAATGCCCTATATGAGAAACGGTGAGAAAATACATGTATTTTCTCTCTGAGTCTATTTCTTCATTTCAGCCAACTTATTTAAAACTTCTTCTGTCATTTTTTTCGATTTTTCTAAACTCCCTGTTTCACAATAAACTCGTAGTTCTGGCGAATTTCCCGAAGGTCTAACATGAAGAATTTCGCCACTTGATAAAAACATTCGTGCACCATCAAGAAAATTAATTTCTTCTATCTCTGAAACCAGCCCAAATATTTTTTGCGCTGTTTTTTTAGCTGTTAAATCTCCGGCAGAAATTTTTTTCAAAATTTCCTGTCCTTTTTCCGTAGGAAAACCCTTAATACTTTGACTATAAACAAAACGCTGTGGGAAAAGTCTCACTAACTTTGAAAGCGGTAAATTCTTTTTTTTGGCCAATGCTAGCGCGCTAAGAATTGGTAGCATCGAATCGCGCGTTGGCAATGCCCGCAGTTCACACCCATTTAGTTTCAAGTTAGTCTGTAAAAGATATCCGCCGTTCGCTTCATAAGAGCCTACCCTTCTGAATCCTTTTTTCTCATCATTTTGCATTGCTTCAACCACATAAGGCGAACCAATTTTTGTTCTGTTTATTTTTCTAAAAAGTTTGCTTTTTTCCAGCGCCGTCGTGCAGCTGGCCGTTGCAGAAACTGAATCTGCTTTCAAATATGCAGAAGTAATTACGCCCAAAAAATCACCGCGGATAAAAGTTCCTGTCTCATCAAATAACATCGGCCGATCGCTATCACCATCGGCTGATAGAATTGCATCGGCTTTATATTTTTTCACCCAAGTCTGGGCTTTTTTCAAATAAATTTCCTGGATTGCCTCCGTGTCAATCGGAATAAATTTTTCTGAGCGTTCAACTTTTATCACCACGGCTCCTAGTTTTTTCAGCGCACTGGCCATAATATCGCGGATCACAGCCGAATGTTGGAAAACAACAATTCGCTTGCCTTTTAACAAATTCTTTGGAAAAAATTTCAAATATCTTTCAATATATTCCGTTTCAGCTTTTTTATTTAATTTTGGCAGAGAAATATTTTTTTTCAGCGTTCCTTTCTTGTCGAATAATTGATTAAATTTTTCGTTGTTTGCTATTTTCTGATGTTTTGCTGTGATTATCTGCTCATCTTTTTTTAATATTTCTGCCGTTGGCAGATTAAATTTTATTCCATTCCTATCGTACGGGATATGACTTCCGGTTACCATGATACTTGGTATTTTTCTTTGAAAAGCATAGAAAGAAACTGTTGGAGTAGGAATAATTCCGCAATAATCAATCTGAAAGCCGAAATCCTTAATCGCTGCCACGCAAGCTTTCAAAATTCTCGGCGTGCTTGGACGAAAATCTCCAGCGATAGAAACAGTGCAATTTTTTTTGACTAATTTTAAATCTTGGAGATATTCCAAAAAAGCTATTGTATATAAATAACATTCTTTGTCAGTTAGCTCCTCTACTAATCCGCGAAGCCCGCTTGTGCCAAATTTTAACATATTGTTTTAGTTATATACTACTTTTAATTTCGGAAATTATTTCCTCCTTTTTTTCGTCATATAATTCTTTTTTGTTTGCTTCAAAATTAAGCCTGATAACTGGTTCCGATTGAGATTTTCGAAGATTAAACCACCAATCTTTGAATATTACGCTTAGCCCATCTACTTCTAAAATTTCTGCTCCTTCTTTAGAATATTTTTCTCTTAATCTGCCAATCACTTCATCAGCTTTTTGCATATTTGGCATTTCAAAATTCGTTTCATCCATTACAAAATATTTTTTTCTAAAATCTTCTATTATTCCATCGATTGGCTCTTCCTTAACACTAATAGCTTGCAAAAAAGTCAGCGCTGACATAATACCATCATCCGCTTCATGTAATTCTGGAAAAACATAATGACCGGAAGTTTCCCCTCCGATAATAACATCAGGATCATTTTGCATTTTTAATTTTATTGGAATAGTCCAACACTCTGAAACCATGACACTTCCTCCGACTTTTCCCACCCAATCATGTACAATAGTGGAGGTTCTAGTTTCAATTACAACTTTCTTTTTCGAAGAATTCTTAACCCTATATTCGGCAAGAATAGCCATCAAAAGGCTATAATCAAGAAGCTTGCCGTTTCTATCTATAACACACACCCTATCAGCATCACCATCAAACATAAATCCCAAATCAGCTTTTTCTGCGATTACTTTTTCTTTGAGCTTTTCCCTATTCTCCGGAAGCTTCGGATTAGTTTCATGATTAGGAAAATTTCCATCCAATTCGGTAAATATAGGAACAATATTTATGCCTAAGCCGGAAAAAACTTTTTCGATATAGAGTCCTGCCATGCCATTCCCAGCATCCATAACAACTTTTAGCGGTTTTATTTTTTCTTTAATTGAATTTTTTACTACTTGAACATAATTATTTGTAGGATCTTCTTCTGTTATCGATCCTTTGGTGCCAGAAATTGGCGATTGTTCTCCCATTACTATTTTTTTAAGTTCCAAAATCTGTTCTTTAGTTAATGGAACATTTTTGCCGAAAACCATTTTAAAACCATTATTTTCTTTGCTGGCGTGCGAAGCAGTCACCATTATTCCGCTATATTCAGATTCTCCAACAGTATAATAGAAGCAAGAGGTGCTACAAAGACCAATATCAATAACATTTACACCTTGGTCTGCTATGCCTTTTATAAGGTTCTCCGCTAAAGAAGGCGAAGAAAGTCGTGTGTCGCGTCCAACGATAATCGATTCACTTTTTGCGTAATTTGCAAAACTCTGCCCAATTTTATAGGCTATTTCTTCATTTAGCTCCGTTGGATACACACCCCGAATGTCATAAGCCTTAAAAATGCCAGGATTTATTGGTTTTTCCATATTATTAATTTAAATATTAATTTTATTTAGCTCAATTTTTGATTTCCAAAAAAAATATCCCACCACTCCAAAAGTTGAAAGAGGAGAAACCCAACTCGGAACTTTGATTCCAAAACTATCCATAAGCATAATTATTCCTAAAAATAAAATTGAATACATTGCACCATTTTTGAGATATATATATTTTTTTATTCTATCGATATTCCCAACCGTAAATTGTCTTAGGACTATAGCGCCCAGGCCATTTCCCAAAATTATAAGAGGCACGGATAAGGTAAAAGCAAAAGCTCCCAAAACTCCATCAATTGAAAAAGTGGCATCAATTACTTCCAAATATAAAATTTTGCTTATATCCGATAGATTTCGAGTATTATCCAATAATTCTTTTTCTCTCTGTTCCGCGTTTTGTTTGAATCCATGAGTTATAAAAAAAGCAGTAGATCCAACCACTGTCCCAAAGGCCATAAGAGGATTAATTTTTGAAGCAAACCAAACAATAGTAGCAAGCAAAATTGATACGACCGCATAAAACCAAATGCCTTGTGAGTGAAAAAATCTTTCTCCTTTTAGCCCATAGTTTTTCGGTTCAATAAAAAGCCAATGAAAAAATAGAAAAATCAAGAAAGTTCCACCGCCAGCCAAAAGAATCGGGGAAGACATCTCAATCGCTTCAATAATTTTAGGATCATTGCTAAAAGTAGCAGTTAGCGATCCCAAAAATCCTAAACTCGGATTGGCTGCCCAAACAATGACCCAGGGTAAAAATCCCCGAACAATAAAAACTGCGAATAAGAGCCCCCAAAACAAAAACCACCTTCTGGCTTTTTTCCCCATAGTAGACAGAACTTCCGCGTTGACAATGGCGTTGTCAATACTACTAATTATCTCAAACAGACTTAATCCTAAAACTGTGAAAATCATTAACGATAAATTCATATTTCTTTAGAAATAGCTTTTATACTAATATATTAGCACAAATTTTGCCCAAATCAAAAATCCCTTTTTAGGGGGATTTTTGAGTAAAAAAGCTACTTTATCAAATTATCTATTGGTAGCAGTCATTTTCGAAGCAACCGTTTGCACATCGATTATGTCAATTTTCCCATCATCGTTTAAGTTGCAATCAAAATTTCTATTTCTTTCTCCCTTGCAACACCCATAAACTGAACCGCAATCAGTATTCCAACTTGCTTTAACTATTTCCAAATCCCTCGAGTCTGTTCTGCCGTCTCGATTTATATCCGCAGTATTATTATTTGGATATGGAGTAGCTATTTTCGAAGCCACTGTCTGCACATCCACTATGTCAATTTTCCCATCGTCGTTTAAATTGCAATCGAAATTTTTATTTCTTTCGCCTTTGCAACAACCGTAAGTAGAACTGCAATTAGTATTCCAGCTATCCTTAACTATTTCTACATCATCCATATCCGTTTTGCCATCGCGATTTATATCCGCAGTATTACTATTTGGATATGGAGTGGTTACTGCTATCTTCGAAGCAACAGTTTGCACATCCACTATGTCAATTTTACCATCATCGTTTAAATTACAATCAAAGTCCTTATTGACATCGCCTTTGCAACAGCCATAAGCATCTTCACAGCTTGTATTCCAATTTGCTTTGACTATCTCCAAATCTGCCATATCGATTTTTCCGTCTCGATTTATATCCGCAGTATTGTTATTAGTATATGGAGTTCCGCCTGTCATTACTGTCGCCGCCATTATTCCACCTGTTCCAATTATTGCTATAGCCAACGCCACCACAGTTCCAGTTTTAACTTTTGTTTTTGTGATTGTTTGAGACATATTATAAAATTAATAATTACATTTAACCTCTAAATTATAGCACCTTTCGCAATAATAGTTATCCACAGCCTAACTCTTAACTTCCTTATATTCCTCCGCTATCTTTTTGACATCCTCGACCTTTACTTCAGGAATTATTTTGCACTTTTTTGATTTTTTATTCTTGCCAACGCATTCCATTCTAGCCTTGCTCGATGCTTCATCCATAAGATCTATCGCTTTGTCCGGAAAAGACCGGCCAGGAAGCATTTTCTCTGATTGCTCTATGCAAGAAGCGAGAACTTTCTCTGAAATTCTAACATTATGAAAAGCTTCGTATTTTGTTTTTACTCCCTTGAGTATTTCTAAAGTCTCCTTTTTACTTGGTTCATTCACAAAAATCGGCTGCATTCTTCTCTTGAAAGCCAAGTCAACATGGAAATATTGGTCATATTCTTCTTTGGTCGTTGCCCCCACTATTTGAAGCTCTCCTCTGGCCATCGCCGGCTTGAAAATATCGCCGACTGAAACAGATTCGCCCGAGCTTTCCGCTTGGATAAGATTGTGAATTTCATCAATAAAAAGAATTATATTTCTTTTTGATTTGGATATTTCTTCCGTAAGTTTTCGCACTCTTTCTTCAAATTCACCCCGATATTTTGTCCCAGCCAAAAGCGCGTTAAGATCAAGCATCAAAACTCTTTTTCCAAAAAGACTAGGCGGAACATTTTTTGCAAAAACATTATGCGCCAATCCTTCAACAATCGCAGTTTTTCCCACTCCGGCCTCGCCGATAAGCACAGCATTATTTTTTGTCCTTCGGCTTAGGACCATTATCAAATGATTTATTTCTTTTTGTCGGCCGACCACTGGATCAAGTTCATTCCTTCTGGCCGATTCCGTAATATCCTTGGAAAAACTATTTATAATCGGCGTAGAAACAAATAAACTGGAAGATTTATTTCTCGAAAATTTAAATACCAAATAGCCTAAAATAATAATTCCTGCTATAGCTAGAAAAGAGATGGGATCAAAATGCCCGGAAAATATATTCATTCTTTTTATTTTTATTTATTATTTAATTTTATTATACCACAAAAAATTGGATTTTTGAATTACCAGCCTCCTCCGCCTCCGCCACCTCCGCCACCTCCTGATCCTCCTCCGCCACCAGCGCCAGAACCAGATGAAGAAGTGTTGGAACTTACGCTAGAAGATATACTGTTCAATTTTGAAGTAAAACTGTCCGTATCAAAAGAAGCTAAATTGCCTGCGCTTCCAACATACCAGACCGGATGATAATTTTTGAAATAATCTGCTCCATATATTTCTTCCATTTTCTTTGCCCACTCCTTGGCAATGCCGAAAACTATGGCATAGGGCAGAAATTTTTCAAAAATATTTTCTTTTTCATAAAACTTTTGGCGGTATTTTTCCGCCGTTTCCATATATAATTTGAAGCCTTTTATCTTCCAATTCAGTTCCGCACCCATCGGTGTTCGTTTCGCCATAAAAAGACCAAAAATAAACAAAATCAGTCCTGATAATCCAACACCGGACCCCCAATAGATACTCACAAAAAATAAAAAGAAACTCACAATAAAACTAACGATTGCCAAAACGATAAAGCCTATCTTATAATTCAATCCTCTCTTGGTAATCCAGCCTCTGTCAATTATGTCTTTTTCCGCCCTCTCTTCTATTTGGCTTAATTTTTCGTTAAAATTGTTTTTGAGTGAAGAAAGTTCGATAGATTTTCTCCCCCCAAGCATCTTTTTTAGAATTAAATTTTCAATTGCATCCTTATTGCTTGTTTCATAATCATCTTTTATGAGTTTTATTTTTATATCTTTTAATTTAAAAAAGGTGACTTTTTTTTCTGTTTCTTCGATAATTATTATTTTTTTGACTGCCAAATTGATAATTGCCGCTGAAATAAATTCATTACTGAAAGATCCGTTATCCATCACCATCCCCATTTGAATCGGCGTAATATTTTCAGGAATTCCAAATTCCGGAATTATTGTCTTTTTTATGCGAGGATCTTTTCCATATTTTACCCAAGTTTTAAAACAAAAGAAAAATATTAAAATTGGCAAAAAAACTGCCAAAATCCAATGCCATTTTTCCCAAAATGGTGGCTCATAAGGAATGAAGATGTTTTTTGGAAAAGTGACAGAGACGGTCACTCCTTGGCGCTCGTATATTGTTCCGAGAGAATTAAATTCCAAAATATTTTTATCCGTCCATTTATACTCTGCCAAATTTTTATCTTTACTGTTAAGAATACCGGTATAATATTCCACTTGGCTATTTTTGTTGTCCACAACTTCTGGAAAAATAATTTTTACCTTAAATTTATCTATATCAATATCCCAAAAATTTCCAGTTAAATTCCAATACCATTCGTCAAATTGGGGATCATCAAATATTATCGCGTTTTCGATCTTATAAGTAATTTTGTAATAATTTACCCCATTCACTGTTTTGTCTGCATCTCCAATTTTCCAAGTAATCGTATTATTTGTAGTATCTTTTATTGTTTTATAATTTAATGATTTTCCATCAAAGTCAGTGATACTTATCAAACTCACGGGCATTTTCACCGTTTTTTTGGTTGTTTTCCAAGCAGTCGGCAAAACGCGAAAAATTCCATGCTTCCCCGGCAAATTCCCGCAATCCGCCGTTATCTTTTCGGTAATAAGTAGCGTCGAGTCTTCGTTTACTTTTATTTCCGACTCAAAATCCAGAATATACCAATCGGTGATGTTTTCACGAGCTTCGGAAAAAAACGGAATAAAAAGAAACAGGCTAAAAAACAATAGGCCTATTATTTTATTAATTTTTTTCATATTTATAAACCCTAATTTTTATGGCTTTATAATACCATATAAAATGATATACTTAAACTATGCCAATTTTTAATTTTCCTACTAAAAAAAACATCTCTATTTTAGCTCTTGGCGCTGAATCAGCCGGAAACTTTTCCGTTTTCAATAAAGGAAAAATTTATTTTTCCGAAGATTTTGGAGATTTGCTAGAAGAAAAAAACTGGAAAAAATTTCAGTCGGCAGTTTTGAAATATTTAAAAGATAATAAAATTAAGCCTGAAATAATTCTGACTGACCTTCACCCTCTTTTTAAAACTACCCTCTGGGGGAAAGAATTAGCCAAAAAATATGGCGCAAAACATATTCCAGTCCAGCATCATATATCCCACACTTTTTCTTCTGTCGGCGATAGCTTCCTTAAGACACCCGGTGTCTTGAGTTTTAGACACCGGGTGTCTAAAACTTTTTATGGGATTGCTTTAGACGGCACCGGTTTTGGAACTGATGAAAAAATTTGGGGTGGAGAAGTTTTTAAGGGGAAAATGTCCGCAAGACAAAAGGGGTTAAGTGTTGAAAGAATTGGCCATCTTGAAAATCAAATTATGATTGGTGGAGATTTAGCAATAAAAGAGCCAGCCAGAATGCTAATTAGTATTTTGAATAAGTTTTTAAGTAAAAAAGAAATTTATTCTTTCGTTAAAAAATATTATACCCAAAACGAATTTGAATTAATTTATAATCAGCTAGCGCAAAATTTCAATTGCCTTGAAACTTCCAGCGCTGGAAGAGTTTTGGACGCCGTTTCGATTCTTTTAGGATTTTGCGGCAATGCTAGAAAATACAAGCACGAACCAATTGATAAATTAGAAAAAAATTCAACAAAACCATATACAGATTTAAGGCCTAAAATAGATAATAACTGCGAATTACAAATTACTTACTTATTTAATTACTTAATAAATTACTTGCATAAACGGGATAGAAAACGCCTCGCCGCCACTGCCCAGTTATATATTGCTCAAGGTTTATATAAAATAATTGAATTAGCGCGTCATCCTGATCCGCCAACTGGCGGAGAAGGATCTGCCTACAAAAATCTCAAGCTTAATAATTGTCGCAAAACAAAAAGTATCACAAAGCAGATTCTTCACAGCACTTCGCTTGTTCAGAATGACGATGTTTTTATTTCCGGCGGCCTGACTAATAATAAAATAATTTCTTCTTTTTTGGAATCTAAGGGCGCTTATATAAACAAAAAAATCCCGCGTGGCGACGCCGGAATTTCTTTCGGACAATTGGTCTACTATTTATCTTCCTAACATTCGATGTTAGGAATAATTGCTACTACATATAGGCGAATGGTAGTAAAAATAAAACAAGGCGGGAACAATAATTTTACTTGTTCTCGCCTTGCGCAACTTGTCAGTGACCTATTTTTAATTTATCGCCCTCCTTTATGAGAGCACAGGTCTGATAAAAGAAAGAACTGCTTTCCAGTACCCGATTCATTGATTTTTTGAATTTTCTCATGTTGGGCAGTGTAATTAGAAAATCCACTTCTCCAACATGATTGAGATGGAAGAATGGGGACTCCCACCCATCAGCGGTTTTTTTCGCATAAATGAGATAACAACCACCTATGCGAACCCATTTGCACAGGACAAACCAGGTACTTCCCAATTTTAGCGAGAAAATGATTCCCGCCGTCAACGATACAACATATAGCAGTGCGAAGTCTAATGTTTTTGGTAACGACAACGAGTAGCCTAACCCCATAAGTAAAACTATCAGGGATAAACTACACCGAAAAAATACTGATATGCATTTTTGTGGTCCGGAGTATTTATTCACAACATACAGCGTTGTCGGAAATACATAAAATGCTACAGTACACAACATTAATACATCGGCAATTTCCGCAAGGGAAAATATTTTTAAAAAAATAAAATATCCGATATACAACGCGACAAACAGCATATCTCCCAGTTCATTTTTCCAATTTTTCATTATGTATGTTCTTCCCATGATCCACACCCTTTCTCTCATTTAGAATGAGAATTTTAAAGTACGACATCTGACCAGTGAAATACTGCTCGAAATCTCGAGTTAACCTGCGATCGCAGGATAAAATCAGATATCCTACTGTATCATACTTTTTATTATTTGTCAACAGATCCTTGGAATCAACTTCCCTCTTGGCACTTCGATTTTTTTTATGCTTCCTATTTTAGTTTTGAGCCAAACGCCGTTGCCTTTTTCAACTTCGCCGATAATCTTGGCGCCGGCATTATATTTTTGAAGAATTTTGATGACTTTTTGAGAATTATTTTTAGAAACTGTCGCCATAAATCGCCCTTCGGATGGGAAAGAAAATACATCTATGCCTAAGAGTTCTGAAATCGCAACAGTTTCTTTTTTAAACGGCAAAGTTTTTTCTTCCAAAATAAATTTAGTCTTAGATTTTTCTGACATTTCATTTAATACCGCCGCTGTTCCGCCTCGCGTTGGATCTTTCGCCGAAGTTAGAAATTTTTCCACGCTTTGAATTTCTCGAGTTAGTGACTGGCAATCGCTTTTTATTTTCGTTTGATAATTAAACCTTTTGGAAAGAAGCGCTACGGCATGTTCGCCTAAATCTCCGGAAGCTATAATTACATCTCCAACTTTCGCTCCATCATTAGAAATTATTTTTTTGGCAATCCCAACTCCGGAAGTTGTAATTTCAATTTTGTCTATTTTTCCTTTCTCTGTTACTTTCGTGTCCCCCGTCACGATTGGCACATTTTCTTTTTTAGAAATTTCTTGGATTGATTGAATTATTTTTCTCAAATCGCTTTCCGGAAATCCTTCTTCAATCACAATACTTAATGATAGCCCAATCGGACGCGCGCCCATAACAGAGAGGTCATTTATCGTCCCGCAAATAGCAATTTTGCCAATGTCCCCTCCTGAAAAAAATAATGGATCAATAATAAAAGCGTCCGTCGTGAAAACTAAATTATTTTGCTTCGTAGAGACGCAATTAATTGCGTCTCTACCTAAATCAAAAACTGCTCCATCATCTTTTGTATTTTTCCACTTTCCTTTGACACTCAAAACTTTTCTTATATTTGAAATAAGTTCTTCTGACTTTTTACCTCCTGCCCCCATTTCTAATTCAATTGTTTTATTCTCATCCATAACGATATTCTACATTACAACTTCCTTCTCTTGAAACCATGCAAGCTCCTTGCGGATTATCTGGCGTACAAACTTTTCTAAAAAGCGGACAATTTTTCGGCTCAATTATCCCTTGCAAAACTTCTCCACAATGACAAACACTAGGCTTGTTTTTTATATTTTTTTTAATTTTAGCAATCAATTCTCTGTGAATAAATTCAGCATCTTGGTTTTTATATTTCTTTTTAATTTTAAGTCCAGAATTTTTAATTTCTCCCAAGCCCCTCCATCTGGCATTTTTGGCTTCAAAAACTTTGGAAATTAATTTCTGCGCTTTTTTATTTCCTTCTTTTTGCACAAGTCTCGCATATTCATTTTCTACTTTTTTTTCTTTTTTGGTTATTTGATCTAATAGCATATCAATTGCTTTGATCACGTCCGTTGCGGAAAATCCGGCTACTACCTGGGGAATTTTAAATTTTTTATAAATCTCTGCACCGATTATCACACTCACATGTCCAGGATTAATAAAGCCGTCAATTTTAATTTTATTATTTCGTAGCAAGGCTCTCATCGCTGGCGGAAAAATTTTATGCGAAGAAAAAACCTTGAGACCATTTTGAATTCCCCAAGCCGTCATTGGCGCGGTTGTTTCAAAGCCAATTCCCCAAAATATTAAATCAGGATTTTTTTTAGAAATTTTTAAAGCTTCTGAAATATCATAAACAATATAAATTTCAGCTCCTTGTTGTCTGGCGTTTTCTAAACTTCCCAGATTTCCCGGGATATTAGCCGAATCGCCATAGCAGGCGATTGGAATGCCGGAAAGCGCAAGGCCAGTTATAATATCGACATCGCTTTGATCTGCCACGCAAACTGGACAGCCCGGACCGGAAATCATTTTTATATTTTTTGGCAAAATATTTTTTATTCCATATTTGGCAATTGTTTCACTGTGCGTTCCGCAAAGTTCCATAAGCCTAATCGGCCGTCTTATTATTTTCGCTTTTTCTTGAATGTTTTTTAAAATTTTTTTATACTTCATTTTTTAAATAAGCTTTTATTTCTTTTGCATTATCTTTATCCATTTTTTCAATTGCAAATCCGGCATGTACCATTACATAGTCGCCAATTTTTGCCGAAATTAGACTAATATTTATTTCTTTTTTCATGCCTTGAAAATCAACTATTGCCAGTTGATTTTTGATTTTTATTATTTTTCCAGGAATTGCCAAACACATGCCAATTTTGTCTGCGAACATAGTGAGCAGGAACAAAATTGAGCATCCCTGCACTAATTCACAAATTAAACTTTTTATTAAAATATAACTAAGCCGTAGGCGATTCCGTGGAATAATTTTTACATTAAATAAAATCTCTATTCGGAATTAGTGCGGGATCGCCAGTCAACTCACAAACGAATTTTTCCTGTCTTTATCTTCTCCTTATCCCTAACCAGTCTTGCCACTTCCCTTTCAGAAAGCACATAATCTAAAAACTCGTTTTTATTTTTCTTTTTGTATATTTTGGAAGAGATGAAAAATACTGCGATGTCAGCTGGATTTATTTTTTCTTGCTTCGCATAATCAGTTTTAATTTGCTTTATAATTTCATCTTCGTTATCTTTGTCCTTTTCTGATAAACTTATAATTTTCTCAAAACCTAAATTAATTAGCAATTTATTCAAATCTTTCTCCGGGCTTATGCCAATTTTAATTTGCTCTAATATTTTTTCTTCTATCCCAAAATCCAAAACTGCTACAGAAAATTTCTTGAGATCATCTAGTGTTTCTACAATTTCCCCATAATTATTTTGATCCATAAGCGAAGCAGTCGGGCAAACTCGAACGCACTCCCCACAAAAACTGCAATCCAAAACTTTTTCATAAGGCGTCCCGACCACAATGTCACTTCCTCTGTGATTAAACCCAAAAGCTTTTTCTGGACAAACATTTATGCACTTCCGGCATTCCACGCAAAATTCGCTGTTTCTGGAAATGCATGGGTTTTCATTTTCCACTACGACTCTTGTCCAGTTGTCGCGTATCAAATCTAGCTCTTCCTGGCCAGTTATCTCGCCCTTTCTCGGAATAAAATGAAAATTTTCAATTTTATATTCCTCGGCCAAACTTTGCAATTTGCACATTCGGTTTTTCTTGCAAGTCGCGCATTTTCCGGCATGATCTGCCCAAAGCAGTTCCAAATTAATTCTCCTAGCCTTGTCTATATTCTCGCTTTCGGTAATAATTTCCATCCCTTCCGCCACTTTCGTGTTGCAGGATGTCATTAATTTTCCATTAATTTCCACCACGCAAATTCGGCATAATCCTTCCTGAAATTCTTTGCTCGAACACAAAGTGGGAATTTTTATTCCATTATTTTTACAAACTTTAAATATCCCCTCTCCCTCTTTCGCTTCGTAAATTTTATTGTTGATTTTTATTTCCATATTTTTAATTTTTCCACTGCGTCTTGAAACGCAGTTGCCGAAAATTTTCCCAGCGGGCAAAATGTAGTATTATTCAGCGTCCACAAAATATCTTTAACCGCTTCTTTGTCTCTATCAGAAATTTTATTGTCCCGAAATCTTTTAGCAATTTCCCAAAGCCTAAAAGTTCCTTCCCGGCACGGCACGCATTTCCCGCAGGATTCCCGCCGAAAAAAATCCGTCCAAGAAATCAGAAGGTCGTGAATATTCACACTTTTATCAACCACTAAAATTGAACCGGAACCCATTTGTACGGACAGGTCGCGACCTGTCCCTACGCTGAAATTTAATTTTGCATCCAATTCTTTTTCCAAAAACAATTTTCCGCATGCTCCGCCAATTTGCGCAAACCAAAATTCTTTTCCCTTTTGAATTCCGCCAGCATATTCTTCAATTAATTCTTTGACTGTTATCCCGGTCGGTGCTTCATAAACTCCCGGATTCTTGACTGCTCCGCTTAGAATAAATAATTTTGTCCCAGGCGAATTTTTCGCGCCAATCTTTGCATATTCTTTTCCGCCCTGCAAAATTATCCAGGGAATATTAGAAATAGTTTCGGCATTATTCACTGCTGTCGGACAACCAAATAATCCAGCCTGGGTAGGATAAGGCGGACGGTATTTTGGTTCTCCACGATTGCCTTTGATGGAGTTTATAAGCGCCGTTTCCTCTCCGCAGATATAAGCCCCGGCGCCAGAAAAAATTTCAATTTCCAAATTATATTCTGAACCTAAAATATTTTCTCCCCAATATTTTTTTTCTTTGGCCTGCTCTATCGCTCTTTCCAAAATTTCTTTTTGTTTTTCAAAATTTCCATTAATATAGATATAAGCGCGTTTCGCACCAATAGAAAGCGCGGAAATTATTATTCCTTCCAAAAGCAAATGTGGATTATTATCTACGATTAATCTATCTTTGTATGTTCCCGGTTCTGATTCTTCCAAGTTGCAGATAAAATATTTTTCCGCTTTAGGATTATTTGCTACCGACTCTAATTTATTTCCAGTTGAAAAGCCCGCTCCTCCTCTTCCGCAAAGCCCGGATTTTTTAATTTCTTCCACCACTTCTTCCGGTTTCATTTTCGAAATAAATTTTCCAAGCGCTTCATATCCGCCAACTCCAAGATAGTCTTCTATTTTTAGAGGATCTATTTTTCCCCAGTGTTCAGTTATGATTTTTATATCTTTCACAGAATTTTTAATTTTATAATTTTATAATTTTTAAATAATTTCTAATGCTAAAATTTTTAAACATTAAAAATTAATATTTATTTATAAAATTAAAAATTCAAAAATTACAAAATTTTACAAATATTCTTCCAAAATATCCCGTAGCTTGCTCAAATTAACTTTTTCATAAATTTTTCCATTCACAATCATAATTGGCCCCTCGCCACATTTCCCCAAACAACTTATTTCTTCTGCTTTTATTTTGAATGAATTTTCAATTTCTCTGATTATTTCAAAAGAATTGTTGACCGCGCAATTGGCCGAAGAACACACTTGAATCAAAATTTGCGGTTGTTTTTTTGTTTTTACTAAATCATAAAAACTGGCCGTTTCAAAAACTTTACTTTGGGGGATAGAAAAATAACCAGCGATTTTCTGCGCATCTTCTTCGCTCACATAACCAAAAGTGGCGCTAGTTTTTTTTAGCGCCGGAAGTAAATTTTCTACTTTAGGTTCAAATTCCAGAAGTATTTTTTGTATTGTTTGCATAATTTCATACGGCGACCCGAATTTACAAATGAACACTCGAATGATTCGAATGAATTCGGGACATTCGGATGAAGATTCGAGTTATTCGAGTCGCTTAAGCTTTGTCTTCGCTTCCAAAATATTTTATTTTCTGCTTAACCACTTCCTCGACTGCTTCTCTCGCTTCTTCCAAAAGCTTTCGAATATCAAAAGAAACTTCTTCTTTTTTTGCAGAGTTTATTATTCGATCGACAAAGGCCATTCTAATTGCCGTATCAACATTAAGACAACTTATTCCTCTTTTTATCACTTCCGCCACTTTTCCATTTTCCCAATCTGATGCGCCATGAAGAATGAGAGGAATACCTCCGCAAAGTTCATTTATCTTGCTCAGTCTTTCAAAATCCGGCTCTGATCTCTCTCTCACAAATCCATGCGCATTTCCAATCGCCACTGCCAGCGCGTCTATTCCGGTTTCTTTCACAAATCTTTCCGCTTCGTTTGGATCAGTCATATATTTTTCCCAATTTATCTCCCGACTTCCTGCTTCTCCAAGATACGGAACGCTACCCAATTCTCCCTGAACATCGATTCCTTTTTCATGACAGAAATCAACAACTTTTTTTGTTGCTTCAACATTATCTTCATATTTTTTTCGCGAACCGTCATACATAACTGAAGTTAGACCAATTTCAGCGCAATGCTGGATAATTTCAAAACTTTTTCCGTGATCAAGATGAATGCCGACTGGAATTTCTGGCGCATAAAATTCAACATCATTTTTTACTAAATGATAAATTAATCTGCCACCAGCATATTCCATGGTTTTTTCAGTAATCTGGATAATCACCGGCGAATGCATTTTTTTAGCCGCATCCACAATTGCTCTGGTCGTTTCTAAATTAACTGTGTTAAACGCTCCGACAGCGTATCCTCCTTCTTTAGCTTTGGTTAGAATTTCTTTGACTGAAGTAATCATATTTTTTATTAAT
Source organism: Patescibacteria group bacterium (assembly GCA_022709735.1). Lineage (GTDB taxonomy): Bacteria > Patescibacteriota > Minisyncoccia > Moranbacterales > UBA2206 > UBA2206. The sequence continues at coordinate 58,444 of JAKLIG010000005.1, forward strand.
TTATTATCTCTGCTATTTTTATAAACTCGTGCGGGGTCAAACTTTCTCTTCCTACAAGAACTCCATCCAGCCCTGGTTTCAAACAAACTTGATCAACATTCAAAGAAGAAACGGAACCGCCATAAATAATTTTCACTTTTTCTGCATATTTTACTCCGAAAAGACCGGAGAGAATTTTTCGAATCAAAACTTTTGCTTCCATAATTTCATTTTCCGTAGGAATGACATCAGTTCCAACCGACCAAATTGGTTCATAGGCAATGATAATATTTTCCGCTTTTGTCCGACTGATTTTTTCCAAAGCATTCTTGACTTGCTGACTGATAATTTTTAGCGTCTGTCCGCTATCTTTTTCTACCTTGGATTCTCCGACACAAATAATTGGCATGAGTCTATTCTTGAGCGCGGAAATAATTTTAAAATTTATTTCTTCATCCCGTTCACAAAAATATCTCCTTCTTTCGCTGTGCCCGACTATCACATATTCGCAACCAAAATTCTTAAGCATCAATGGAGAAATTTCTCCAGTATATGATCCTTTTTCTTCCCAAAACATATTTTGAGCACCAATTTTTGTTTTTTTTATTTTAGCTTTTTCAAATCCTTCCAGATGGATAGCCGGCGGGCAAAGAACAATTTCACAATTTTTTATTTTTTTTCCGGCCAATTCTTTTTGAAAAAGTTCCAAATATTGGTCTCGCTCTGTCTTGGACAGTATATTCATTTTTAAGTTAGCTACGATTATTTTATTCATTTTCATTTTTTCTTATATTAATATGTCTTTTTATAAACCAAATAACTCCGACTAAAATTATTATCCCAATAATCAAATCGAATTTATGAAAATATACGCCTAAAGTATTCCAGTTCTCTCCTAATTTTTCCCCGATATAGGCCAAAAGAAAACAAAAAGGAAATGAACCTAAGAATGTATAGGTGATAAACTGCCAGAAATTCATTCGAGCAATTCCGGCTGGAAGTGAAATAAAAGTTCGAACAACCGGAAGAAGGCGAGAAATAAAAACTGCCGTGTTCCCATATTTTTTGAAAAAATTATCCGCGATATCTAAATCATGCTTTGTTACCAGGACATATCGCCCGTATTTTTCAGCCAGTGGCCGTCCGCCGATATAGCCAATCCAATAAGCTAAAATTGAACCAATCACGCAACCGATTGCTCCGGCCAGAGATACTCCTAAAAGCGAAAATTGCCCTTTGAAAACTAGGTATCCAGAAAAAGGCATAATTATTTCAGAAGGTAGCGGAATGCAAGCTGATTCAATCGCCATCATCAAAGCCACGCCGGAATATCCCAAGAGAGAAATTCCCCAAATTATAAAACTAGCTAAAATTTCAATTATTTTTGCAACCATTAATTTTCTCTTAAAAATTCTGACGCTTCTTCCGGATTCATTGTGATAATTTCAATGCCGGTTGAAATTTCAAATCCCGCCCAAATATTCAATTTTGGCAGAATTTCTATATGCCAGTGGAAATGCGGATAATCTTTGCCGTCGCAAGGAGAAGTATGGATATAGAAATTAAAATCCGGATTATTAAGTTTCTCACTCAATCTTTTTATCGCTTCGTGAAGCGCTTCGCCTCCTGAAATTTTTTCTTTTTCGCTTATTCTTTCAAAATACGGCTTGTGTTTTTTCGGGATAACCCACATTTCAAAATTTGATCTCGATGCAAACGGACAGAAAAGCAAGAAGTCATCGTTTTCAAAAACTATTCTTTTTTTATGTTCCATTTCCCATTCAATCATCGCACAATAAGCGCAATGTTTGTTTTGCCGGTGATATTTTTCTGCGCCGTCCAATTCGCTTTCAACATAAGGCGAGATTACCGGAATAGCAATCAGCTGGGAATGCGGATGAGTAATGGATGCTCCGGCCGACGCTCCGTGATTGTGGAAAATATCAATGTAATTTACCGACTTTTTATTCATGAGATCAATATATCTCGACTGATAGGCATCCAAAATTTCAGCCACCCCCAGCGGTTCCATTTTCCCAATATGATCATAGTGATCTTTTGTCACAATTACTTCATGATAACCGATTGAGTCCATCCAAAAATATGGCCCCTCTTCTTTATGTTTGATTTGTCCGCCGGAAGGCCTTGAGAAAGCCGGGAACTTATTGGGAAAAACTCGAAGGCTCCAATCATTATCCGTTGTATTATAAATCAAAACATCCTTTTCTTGGCCACTCGCTTCGGGATTGCAAAACAAACAATCATTCGGATTTTCTTCGATTAATTCTTTTTCTTTTTTAATGAATTCGTCCGGACGGCGCGAGCGGATTTTGGAAACGACTACCCAATCCCCCGTTACCAAATCTTGCCGAAGTTCTGAAATTTTATTTTTTTCCTCCTTCACTTTTATTTTATTTTAAAATTATTTTTATTTTTCAAATTCGCTCATTTTTTTATTGAGCTGATAAACTCCTCGCACCTTATTCCACCAAACCTTGAATAATTCTCGAAATGTAATAAGATAACCCTTGATTCCAACCAAACTATTTCCCATATCCAGCCATTCGACCGGCACTTCTTCTATTTTGTAGCCTAATTTTTTCGCGATCATCAAAATTTCAAAATCAATTCCCCAGCGATCAACTTTTGTCCGCGGAAAAACTTCTTTCACCACTTCTTCTTTGAAAGCTTTGAAACCGCATTGCGTATCATAAATTCCATACAGTCCCATCATAATTTGAATCAAAATATTTCCAGCATTCCCCATCCATTCTTTCCATTTTGGCTGGTGTTTTTTTATGCTCGAAGCCTTAAGATCTCTTGAACCAATTACTATGTCGGTCTCTTTGAATTTTGGAATAAAATTATCCAAATTATCAATTGGCGTTGCGCCGTCCATATCAGTCCAGATCACCCATTCTCCTTTAGCCATTGCAAATCCTTCTCGAATACTATAGCCCTTGCCCTTATTTTCTTTTCTGTCGATTATTCTAAAGTTAGGTTTATTCTTAATTTTATCTCTGACTATTTCCGCTGTTTTGTCAGTTGGCCCGTCCAGCGCAATTATGACCTCATAACTCTTCCCTATTTTTTCAAAATAACTTTTAATAGAGTTGAGATGATCCTCCATTTCTTTTTCTTTTGGCGCTTCGTTGTAGGTTGGAATAACTACAGATATAAATGGTTTCTGTTCCATTTTTCTTGTGGGTTAATGGTTATTTATTGACTATATTGTAGCATAGAATTGATGAATTATGAAGTATGAATCAAGAATTAGGAATTTTAAAATTTTATTCATAATTCATGCTTCTTAATTCCTAATTCATTTCTTGTCCAGCCAGCTTTGAAGAATAATCCTCGCCGCTTCCTGATCATCAAATCTTTTGACGCCTTTGACTTTTTTGGCAATTAAATTCGCCTGCGCCATTTTGGTCGTGAACATTTCATTTTGATATTCAATTTCCATCTTAGGCAAAGATTTTTTTATCATTTCTCCTAGCTTTTCGCCTTCGTAAACGACCTCTTTTTTATTTATATAGCTCGGCACACCGATAATAATCTTGGAAATATTTTCTTTTTGGATAATTTTCAGCAAATTTTCCAGAAAATTTTTGTCATTTTCCAGTGTATTATAGGCAAAAGCAATTTTAGTCTCAAAATCTGCCAAAGCCAAACCAACTTTGGCTTCTCCAAAATCTATACCGAGAATGTGGCTTATTTGAGGGTCATTTTGCTGGTCTATTGACATATTAGTAAAATTAGCGTATAATTTAGAGTTAGTATTAAAGTAAAGAATGTTCCCTAACAACAATAATATAAATTAAAAAAGGGGTGGCTTATGAAATTAACAGGATGGGTCTATTTTCTGGTTTTGGGAGGATTATTTCTGCTCGCAGGGAATGCTGGCTTTTCTGAAGGTCATTCAGTATTCGGATGGTGCTATATAACACTCGGGGTAGTTGTATTATTTTTTCCTTTTATCCTGAGATTCATTCAATCGAAGGGGAAGAAAAAGTTTTTCTGGAAATCGCTCCGAGTAGTTGGCAGCGGGATTGTTATTTTTACTATTGGCATCGTGTCTTGTGTATATGATGTCAATAATATTTTTAACAATCTTTATATTCTTATGCTTATTGGAGTAGCTTGCATGCTTGGCATAGGAATATCGCTAATTGTAGTATCCTCCTGGAAGTTACAGGAGAGATAGGATAAGTTCGCTTTGTGATCATTCAACAATGATTGTCACTGAGCTTATCCGAAAACCGGGACATGTCTAGCAGTAGACCCCCGGTTTTTTTATTTTCTTGTCAAAATCTCGCACCCTCCTTTTTTGACTAGCACTGTATCTTCAAAATGCGCGCTAAGTTTTCCGTCGTCCGTAATATATGTCCAACCATCCGCGCCTAATTTAATCCTAAACTTTCCTTCATTTATCATCGGCTCAAGCGCGAGCGTCATTCCTTCTTTGAGAATTATGTCTTTGACATTCCAGCGATAATTTGGAATCTGCGGATCTTCATGAAGAATTTTTCCAACGCCGTGTCCGACTAAATCGCGAATAACAGAAAATCCAAAAGTGCGAACATAACTTTCAACTGCCTCGGAATATTCGCTAAGCTTTGCTCCGGCTCTAATTTTTGCAATTCCTTGATTCAACGCTTCCTGCGTCGCTTTCACTAACTTATGCGCTTCAAGACTCACTGTTCCAACAGGAAATGTGCGAGCCATATCAGTTATCATTCCCTTATATTCCATGCCAATGTCAATTTTCACCAAATCGCCTTCTCGAATTATAATTTTTTCGCTCGGAATTCCATGCACCACTTCATTATTTATCGAAGCGCAAATTGTCGCAGGATATGGATTATTTTTTTCTCCATAACCTTTGAAGGCAGGTTTGCCCCCATTATCAAAAACAAGTCTCTCCGCGAGCTTGTCTAGTTCCAATGTATTTATGCCCGGAGCAATTTTCTCTCCTATTTCTTCCATAATACCCGCCAAAATTTTCCCTCCCCGGCGCATTGATTCTATTTCATTTTGAGTTTTAATTACTACCATATTTTCTCTAATATATCCTCGAACACTTTTTCAATTTCCTGATCACCGTTAATTTCTGCTAACTTTCCTTCTTTTTTATAATATTCCACAATTGGCATCGTTTCTTCTTTGAATATCCCCAATCTTTTTTTCACACCTTCTTCACTGTCATCAATCCGCTGAATTATTTTCCCTCCACATTCATTGCCTGCCTGCCGGTAGGCATGGCATTTTTCTCCTGCACTCTGAATATCTTTTCCTAGAATAAAAACTTTTTTGCATTTTTCACAAACTCTTCTTTTGGAGATTCTTTTGATTGATTCTTCCTTTGAAAGATTAATGGAAATAACTTTGTCTATTTTTCTTCCTGATTCTTTGATCGCTTCTTCAAAATAGCCAAGCTGATCAATGCTTCTCGGCACCCCATCAAAAACAATTCCTTGTTCTCTTGGAAGCCCTAATAATTTCAAATGGATCACTTCTCGTAATATTCTGTCGCTTACTAATTCTTTTTTAATGTTAACGATTTCGTGAATTTCTTTTCCAAGCGGAGTTTCAAGAAGCGCTACCTCGCGCAAAAACTTTCCCATATCAATATGTTCCGCTTCAAATTTCTTTGCTAATTTTTCCGCTTGCGTTCCTTTGCCGGAACCTTGCGGACCTAAAATTACTATATTCAAAAAATTTTATAATTTTATAATTTTATAATTTTTAAATAATTTTTAATGCCAAATTTTTAAACATTAGAAATTAAGATTTATTTATAAAATTAAAAATTGGAAATTAAAAATTCGAGCGAAGCGAGTTTTTCAAAATCCTTCGTAATCCCTCATTACCAATTGTCCTTCAATTTGATTGATAAGTTCAATTACCACGGAAACTACGATCAAAAGTCCCGTGCCTCCAATTGAAACTGAACCGATGCTGGTAAAATTTTGAACAATGAAAGGCAAGACGGCAATGAGCCCAAGAAACACGGCGCCGGTGAGCGTCACGCGATTCATAATCCGAAAAAGATATTCGGAAGTATTTTTTCCCGGACGAATTCCCGGAACATATCCGCCTTGTTTTTGCAAATTTTCCGCAATTTTGTTGGGATCAAAAACTACCGCGGTATAAAAATAAGTGAAAGCTACAACTAGAACGAAATAAATTGCGCCGTAGAAAAATTGATTTTGGAAAAAATTTCCCACTGCGCGCGCAATTCCAGCAACTGTTCCATTGGAAGAGCTAGCCAAAAAATTTGCTACCATTCCTGGGAAAAGCATAATCGACATCGCAAAAATAATTGGGATAACTCCGGCTTGATTGATGCGAAGCGGAAGATGCGTGGAAGTTCCGCCATACATTCGGTTTCCTCGAATTCTCTTGGCATAAGAAATGGGAATATTTCTCTGCCCTTCCGTCATAAAAACCACTGCGCCAACCGCGCCAACTGTGATGGCTAAAAATATAATATAAGTGAAAAGTTGGGATGAATCCCAAGTGGAAACAATGCGGGAAATCGCTGAAGGCAAACTAGAAACTATGCCGGCAAAGATAATAAGCGAAACTCCATTGCCGATTTTTTTTTCTGTAATCAACTCACCTAGCCACATCAGAAATATCGTTCCGGCCACAGCTACAATTATAATTGAGGCTAGCCCAAACATACCTTCCGGCGCCATAATTTGTTGAGCACGAAAAAGCGACATCATACCAATTGTTTGAAGCGCCGCGAGAGGAACTGTGAGCCAGCGAGTCCATTGATTGAATTTTTCCCGGCCGGCTTCGCCTTCTTCCTTGTAGATTTGTTCGAGTCTCGGGCTAATCATTGTCATAAGCTGCATAATAATAGAAGAGGTAATGTATGGTCCGACTCCGAGCATCACGATTGAAATACTGGATAGTCCTCCGCCGGAAAAAAGATTAAGTAGCCCGAAAAATTGATTGTTATCAAAAAACATCTTGAGTCTTTCCTGGTCAATTCCTGGTATAGGAATGTTGGCCGCCAGACGAAAAATTACCAAAAGCGCCAAGATAAAAAATATCTTGTTTCTTAGTTCTTTTACTTTGAAGATTTGGATTATTTTGTCAAACATAAGTTAGCTTTTAGCTTTTAGCTTTTAGCTTTTAGCTTTCTCTATAAGCTATAAGCTAACTCCTATAAGCTAATCTTGCTATTGGATTTTTCAATTGACTTTGAAAAGAGAATGCCTTTTTCAAAAGAAAGTTTCTTTGTAATTTTCCCGCCACCGATAATTTTCACACCATTCTTTTTATTCTTTCTGTCAATTAAACCGGCCTGAATTAAAGTATCAATGCTTACAGTTTCTCCATCCTTGAATTTTTTTTCAATCTTGGAAAACTGGACTATATTCTTTTTTTCTTTTCTAGATTTGAAACCTCTATTTTTTTTCATGTGATCAATAAGCGTTGAGCGCCCGCCTTCAAATAAAGGATCAACATGCGCGCCACTTCGCGCCTTTTGCCCCTTGTTTCCCTTACCACAATATGTTCCCTTTTTTCCGCCTCGCCCGATAGTCTTTCTTTTTTTTCTTTTATTATTAAGTTTTAGATTATTAACTTGCATATTTTTCATTTACGAACTACGAAATGATCGAAATACGAAACGTTTTTAGATATATTCTCGTATTAATTTTTCGTATTTTCGTATTTAGTATTAATTTCGTATTTCGTAAAACTATTTCATTCTTTCTCCTCTTGTTTTTGAATCTTTAAGAATTTTCAAAGCTTCAATGGTGGCTCTCGCAACATTCAGCTTGTTCGCTGTTCCTAGAGATTTTGAAACGATATCTTTTATTCCAGCCAAATCAATGACCGCTCGCACTGCACCTCCTGCCACGATTCCTCGTCCTTTCGGCGCTGGTTTCAAAATTATCTTAGCACTGCCTGATTTTATGAATATATCATGGCTAATCGTATTTTTTTGAACATCAATGTTTATCATGTTCTTTTTGCCGTCATCAAAAGCTTTTTTGATTGCATCTGTCACATCAGCGCCTTTTCCGACTCCTACACCTACTCGCCCTTTTTTATTGCCAATAACCAAAGTAGCGCGGAATCTAAATCTTCTTCCACCCTTAACCACGCGAGTGACTCTCGCTAAATCCAAAAGTTTTTGGTCATATTCCGGCTTTTCTCTTCTGCCTTTTGATCTTCGATTATTATCTCTTCCCATTTGATTTATGCGACACTAATTTACGAATGATCACTCGAATGTTTCGAATAAATTCGGGTCATTCGGGTGATAATTCGTATTATTCGAGTCGCTTTTAGAATTTTAATCCGCCCGTTCTTGCTCCTTCAGCCAGAGCTTTTATTTTTCCGTGATATTTATAACCGCTTCTATCATATACGACTTCATTAATTTTTTTCTCAAGACATTTTTTCGCTACCAATTCTCCGACGCTTTTCGCTCCTTCTAAATTATTTTTAGCTTTTTTTATTTCCTTAAGACTGGCAAAAACCAGCGTCTTTCCCTTGGTGTCATCAATTACTTGCGCCGATATTCCCTTAAGGCTTTTGAAAACTGAAAGTCGCGGTCTTTTAGCCTCGCCTTTAACTTTCGCCCTTACGCGTCTTTTTCGATGGAGTCTTAGATTGTTTCTACTTGTTTTCATATAATTTATGCAACCCTAATTTACGAATGAACACTCGAATTATTCGAATGAATTCGGGTCATTCGGGTGATAATTCGTGTCATTCGAGTCGCTTATTTAACGGCTCCCGCTTTTTTTCCAACTTTTCTTATAACTTTTTCTCCCTGATATCTGAATCCTTTTCCTTTATACGGTTCAACTTTCTTAAGCGCTCTAATGTTTGCGGTAAATTGTCCAACTTTTTGCTTGTCAAATCCAGAAATAGACAGCGTGTTATTTTCTTCAATTTTAACTGTCAGTCCTTCCGGAACAATTACTTCTACCGGATGAGAAAATCCCAGCGCCATAACTAATTTCTTGCCCTGAAGAGACATTCGAAATCCCACGCCCTGAAGCTCCAATTTTTTCTCATAACCATTTTTTGCGCCAATAATCATATTATTCACCAGCGCCCGAGTGAGCCCCCAAAGCGCATTCGCTTCCTTGGAACTTCTAAGTGGAGAGGTTTTTATTTCTCCGTCAGCTATTTCCAATTTGATCTGGCGATTAACTTCCAAATTCAAAGTTCCCTTGGGGCCTTTTACTTCCAATTTATCACCTTCGAGTTTTACTTCAATCCCCTGCGGAATTGTAATTATTTTTTTTCCTATTTTTGACATAAATTTATGTTTACCAGACTTCGCAAATATATTCTCCACCTAAACCAAGTTTCCTTGATTCACTGCCGGTCATTACTCCTTTAGAAGTAGAGAGAATAGCTGTGCCATAATTATTTTTAACATCCTTAATATCCTTATTTTTAATATAAATTCTCTGGCCCGATTTACTGATTTTTCGCAGTCCCGTAATGGCCGGAATTTTTCTAGTCTTCGAAGCTTGATAATATTTCAGGGTTATTTTGATCAATCCTTCTTTCTCCATAGAAACTGCTTCTATGAAACCTTCCTTTTTTAATATTTCCGCCAAAGCAAATCTAAGCTTAGACGGTCTTATCACCGTTTCCTTTTGCCCAGCCATCTGAGCATTTCTTATTTTAGTTAGCATTTCAGAAATTTTGTCCATAATTTATAAATTAATTACCAACTGGCTTTTTTAACTCCTGGAATTTGTCCGGTACTGGCTAATTCTCGAAAACATATCCGGCAAAGATCAAAATGCCTCATATAGCCATGCTTTCTTCCGCACTTCCAACAACGCCTGACAATTCGGGTTGAAAATTTAGGTTTTTTTCGAGCTCTTGCTTCTGTTGATTTCTTTGCCATAATTGTCTTCGAGCGGAGCGAGAAGCTACAATTATGAGCATCCCGCACCAATTCACAGATTAATTTTTCTATTACATCTTAGCTTAGCCGCAGGCGAATTCGCAATTTAAATTATACACTTTGTAAAATTTTAATTGGAATTGGTGCGGGATAGCCATCTTTTTTCTTCTTTATTGTTATTTAACCTCCATCGGAAATCCTAATAATTTAAACAGGGTTAATCCTTTGGCTCTATCATGTGCATCCGTTACTATCGTCACTTCCAAGCTGAAAATATTCTTAACTTCTTCCGGCAAAATTTCTGGAAAAATCAAATGCTCTTTTATCCCGATATTCAAATTCCCCGATGCATCCACTGCTGAATCCTTGAGCCCGTGAAAATCTTTCACGCGAGGAAGCGCTGCTTGGACTAATTTTTCCACAAAATTCCACATTCTTTCTCCGCGCAAAGTCACTTTCATTCCAACTTCCAATCCTTCTCTTATTTTGAAACCAGCAATTGATTTTTTTGATTTGGTTGAGAGCGGTTTTTGACCAGTAATAGTCGAGATGGATTTTGCTATATCTTCAATCTGATTGGAATCTTTCAAAAATTTCCCCACTCCGACATTCACTACAACTTTTTTGATTCTTGGCACTTCTAAATCGTTGGAAAGATTGAATTCTTTCTTCATTTGAGGAACTACTTCTTTTTTATACTTTTCGCGAATACTATTCATGGGTTTTTTACTAATTACTAAATTTTATATTTCTCCTTGGCATTTTTTACAAATTCTTTGTTTTTCTCCGTTTATAATTTTATATCCAATTCGGGAAGTTTTCGCGCATTTCGGACAAACTAGCATTGCGTTGGAAACTTCAACTTTTCTCGGTATCTCAATTCGCTGTCCTTTTTCTCCTTGCTTCCTCGGTTTAGCATGCTTTTTCATTATATTTAAACCTTCCACAGTTATTTTTCCTTCTTGTGGAAAAGACTGTAAAACTTTTCCGGTTTTCCCAGAATCTTTTCCTGCTTTCATTTTAACTATGTCATTTTTCTTTATCTTCATAATATTTTCTTAAACAATTCTTACAAAACTTCTGGCGCGAGTGAAATTATCTTATTATATCCTCTGTCTCTTATTTCTCTGGCTACCGGCCCGAAAATTCTTGTACCCTTTGGTTCTTCACCTTCCAAAATAACTGCCGCGTTTTCATCAAATCTAATATATGATCCGTCGCGTCTTCGCAGTTCTTTTCTTTGTCTCACTATTACCGCTTTTACCTTGTCTCCCTTTTTTACCATTCCACGCGGTTCAGCAGATTTCACCGAAGCCACGACAACATCTCCGATTCTAGCAAATCGTCTTCTTGTCCCACCCAAAACCTTGAAGCATTCAATTATTTTTGCTCCAGTGTTATCAGCTACTTTCAATTTTGTTTCTGCTTGAATCATATATTTAAACTATCTTATATTTCTTATCCTTGCTCATTGGTCGACAAGCGACAATTTCTACTTTGTCTCCGACCTGACATTTATTTTCTTCATCATGCGCCTTGTATCTTTTGGTTGATTGATATTTTTTCTGGTATTTTGCATGCGTCTTGAATGTATGGACTGAAATAATCACCGTTTTATCTCCTCTTTTGGCGACTATCACTCCTTTTTTCTTGGCTAATATTTTATTGTTATTTGAATTATTTTCCATCTTCTTTGTTGTTTTCATTAATTAGAGTTTCTATTCTGGCAATATCTTTTTTCTCATTTCTAATTTCCCGATTATTCTTCACTTGCTTTGTTGCAATATCAAACCTAAGCTTTCTGACTTTTTCTCCTTTTTCTGAAAGCATCTTTTTCAGTTCTTCAATATTTTTTTCTTTGAGTTCTTTTATTTTCATATTATTCTTTTTCCACGAATTTAGTTTTTACATTCAATTTGTATGCCGCCAGTCTCATTGCTTCCTGCGCAATTTCTCTTTTCACACCATCCATTTCAAAAAGTACTGTTCCTGGCTTCACAACCGCCACAAAATGATCCACTGCGCCTTTGCCTTTTCCCATCGGAGTTTCATCGCCTTTTTTCGTCATCGGCTTATCAGGAAAAATTCTAATCCAAATTTTTCCTCCACGCTGAATATATCTGGTCATAGCGCGTCTTGAAGCTTCTATTTGACGGGCAGAAACTAAACTTGCTCCAATCGCTTTCAAACCGAAACTACCAAAACTGATTTCGTTGCCACGCTGAGCTTCTCCGCGGATTCTTCCCCCGCGTTGGATCTTTCTGTGTTTTACTTTTCTTGGCATCAACATAATATTTGTAAAATTCGACTATTTTTATAATTAATTTATATTCTTTTCAAACACTTCCCCTTTATACAACCAGACTTTCACTCCCAATGTTCCATAAGTGGTATAGGCTGTTGCTCGGGAAAAATCAATATCCGCTCGCATAGTGTGCAGTGGCAATGTTCCTTTGGCTGCCCATTCTCTTCGGCTCATTTCTGCGCCACCAAGTCTTCCAGACATTTCAATTTTCACTCCTTTAATACTTTTATTTTTCATCACTTGGTCTAGAGCTGATTTCATTGCTTTTCGAAACGGCAATCTTTTTTCTAGCTGTTCGGCAATATTTTGCGCCATAATTGCAGCGCTTTCTTCCATATTCTTAACTTCCTGAATATCAACTTTCAAATTCATATTTTTATTCGACTTGAAAAATTTTTTCTGAATGTAGCTTTTAATATCTTCGATTCCGCTACCACCGCGTCCGATAAGCACTCCCGGACGGGCAGTTTTGATAATAACTCTGATCATTTTAGCTGATCTTTCAATTTCTACTTCAGAGATAAAAGCCGCTTTCCATTTTTTGGAAACTCCGTTTCTTATCTCAATATCTTGCTTGAGATTTTTCTTATATTCTCTTTTGCTGAACCATTTGGATTTCCAGTCTTGCGTAATTCCCATCCGGAATCCAATTGGATTTACTTTATGTCCCATAATGTTTTAAATCACTAATTTACTCTAATCTATTCACTAATCATCTCTAATTTTTTATTTGTGATTATTCGAGATAAAATTCGCGTCGATTAGAGATTTATATCATATTACATTGATTTCCTCTGAAATATCTTTTTCGCCCAACCCTTTTTCGGGGCTTCTTTCTTGGCGCGATCTTCTTCTTTTTTATTATCATCTACTTTTTTATCCCCTCCGTCTTTTGACTTTTCTTCATTCTCTGCTCGTTCTTTTTCTTCTTTCTTTCTTTCTTTTTCTCTTTTCTTAAATTCTTTTTCCATCTCTTCCTTAGTTTTTCGATTTTTTCCTTCCACTCTTTCTTCCAAAATAATTTCTATTTTTGAAGTTCTTTTTAGAATTTCTCCCGCTCTTCCGAAAGCTTTCGGCATCCAACGCTTCAGAGTTGAACCGGCTCCAACTTTTACATCATATACATATAAATTATTTTTATCCAAACCAAAATTATTTTCTCCGTTAGCAATTGCGCTTTGTAGCATTTTTTTCAAATACGGACTGGTTCTTTTGACATGAATTTCGAGTTGATCCAAGGCATCTGAAACATCCAGGCCCTTGATCAAATCAGCCACGAGCTTTGACTTTCGAGGAGCAATTCTTAGATTGTTGAGTTTGGCATTTACTTTCATATTATTTTCTCAAATTATTTCTTGGTTTCTTCTGATGATTTAGCTGCTTTGGCTGCATCCAATTCTTTTTGTTTGGCCGCTATTTCAAGTTCTTTTTGCATCTTTCCTCCGTGCCGTGTGAACTTTCTTGTCGGCGAAAATTCTCCCAGTCGATGTCCCACCATTTCTTCAGAAACAAAAACTTGAATAAAATCTTTTCCATTATGCACACCGAAAGTAAAACCAATCATTTCCGGAGAAATTACTGAGGCGCGCGACCAAGTTTTGATCGGAGTTCGGTCACCTGGTTTTTTATCTTTAATTTTTTTGATCAGTCTTTCATCAACATAAAGACCTTTTTTCAAACTTCTTGTCATAATGTTTTAAATCACTAATTTACTCTAATCTATTCACTAATCATCTCTAATTTTTTATTTGTGATTATTCGAGATAAAATTCGCGTCGATTAGAGATTTATATCATCTATTTTCTCTTCATCCTTCTTTTAATTATAAACTTATTACTATATTTATACTTTTTTCTAGTTTTCTTCCCGAGTGCTGGCTTGCCCCAAGGAGTTTTCGGATGTTTAAGCCCAATTCCTTGTCGGCCTTCGCCTCCACCATGTGGATGATCAACTGGATTCATTGCAGAACCTCTGACTCCCGGACGCACGCCCATATGTCTTTTTCTTCCTGCTTTTCCAACCGTAATAGAGTTATGTTCAAAATTGCTTACTTGGCCGATAGTAGCATAGCAATCACTGCTTATCAAGCGAATTTCTCCAGAAGACATTTTTATCTGGGCAGTTTTTTGATCTACCGCAGTAAGAACTGCACCTGAACCGGCACTTCTAACTGCCTGTCCGCCTTTGCCAGGGAAGAGTTCTAGATTTGAAATAACTGTTCCAATCGGAATGTTTTTCACTTTTGCTCTATTTCCGACCTTAATCGGCGCATCTTCTTTGGAAATTATTTTCTGATCCGTTTGCAATCCCTCTGGCGCCAAGATATATCGCTTCTCTCCGTCTGCATAACTTATCAGAGCAATGAAAGCGCTTCGCACTGGATCTCTTTCGATTGAAGCAACCCGCCCCCAAATTCCAAATTTATCCTGCATGAAATCAACTATTCGATATCTTTGTTTTGCTCCTCCACCCTGATGGCGCACAGAAATTTTTCCGTTCGATCGGCCGGCAAATCTCACTCTTTTTGCCAAAAGAGACTTTTCCGGTTTTTGTCCGGAAATCATAGAAGATTTTACTATCGACATATTTCTTCTGGCCGCCGTATTTCGTTTGTAGATTTTAATCGCCATATATTTATTTATTTCCAAATACATCAATACTTTCCCCTTTTTTCACTGTCACTATTGCTTTTCGCAGTCCTGGTTTTCGGCCGACTATTCGGCCTCTGGTTCTTTTTTTACTAGGCAAATTGATTGTTCGAACACTTACAACTTTTACTTTATATAAATCTTCAACTGCTTTCTTTATTTGAATTTTAGTTGAATACTTTTCCACCTTAAAAATATATTTGCCGAGTTCTCCCGCCGCAGTCGCTGCTTCTGTTATCCATGGTTCAACTAATATTTTATTTTCCATATTTTTCTTCTAAATATTTCACTGATTCTTTCGTCATCAATAAAAATTTATTCTTTAGCATTTCCAAAACATTGAGTTGGCTAGTCAGAATATTATTTACTTTCTTGATGTTGCGACTGGCAATTCTCAAATCCTTTTCAGTGCTAGAAAAAGCCATCAAAGTTTTTCCGCTGATTTTCAAATTCTTGAGAATTTCCGCCATCATTTTGGTTTTCTTTTGAGTTGAATCCAATTTATCCAAAACCATAATTTCTCCGTCCCTAAATTTTGCACTCAAAACCATAAGAATAGCTTTGACATTCATTTTTTTGTTGATTTTCTTGGTAAAATTTCTGTCATTTCTCGGACCAAAAGCTACGCCTCCTTTTTTCCAGGCAGGATTTCTAACTGATCCAACTCGCGCTCTTCCGGTGCCTTTTTGCCTCCACGGCTTTATGCCTGATCCGGCTCGGTCTCCTCGGTTTTTTGTGTGAGCTAAAACTTGTCTTTGGTTTGACTGGGTTGCTACCATTGCTTGATGAATCAGATCATTATTTTTTTTCACTCCAAAAACAGCTTCGGATACTTCCATTTTTTCAATTTCTTTGCCCACTATATTGTAAACAGAAATTTTCATAATTTTTATTTAACGCTTTCAATTTCTACTACTCTTCCGGCCACGCCTGGAACTGCGCCTTTAAGACCTAAAATATTTTTTTCTTTATCAATAAAAACAACCTTGATATTTTTGCTAGTCGCTCTTTTCCCACCCATTCTGCCAGCCATTCTTTTGCCTTTAACAACATGTTCTGGAAATCCTGAACCAATTGAACCAGGCGCTCGAAGATCGTGCTTGTGGCCATGAGACTTAGGCGCTCCCTTGAATCCATGCCTTTTAACTACGCCCTGGAAACCTTTGGCTTTGGCAATTGCGCTTATTTTGACTTTGTCTCCGATTTCAAAAATAGAAACATCCAGCATCGCGTCTTTTTCTAATTTTGATTCTTCTACTCTGAATTCTTTTCTAAATTTTTTATTTTTCGTTTTGTCTATTTCTAATTGAATCGCTGTATATCCATCTTTTTCTTGATTTTTTACAAGACTCACTTTGGCGCCACATTCAACCAGCGTCACATTTTCTGCGCCGTTTTCACCATAAATCGTGGTCATGCCTAATTTTTTACCGAGTATAAATTTTGACATATTTTTGAAATAAAAAAACTGGTTTCATTACCAGCCAAAACTCTTTCGAGTTTATAGAAATTTCTTTCTTGGCTAGTTGAGTATCCCACCTGCCTAATTTGCTTATTCTACTAGATATCCTCAACTAAGGATTAAATCACTTTGACTTAACTAGTTGGGGATAATTAACAGAGTAAGCAAATCTGGCAGGCCCGGACTTTAACTAGATAACTGTATAATAATTTACATTTTTATTTCCACATCCACTCCAGCTGGCAAATCAAGATTAGTCAGACTATCAATGGTTTTTGGAGTTGGACTCATTATATCAATCAATCTTTTGTGGATTCTCATTTCATATTGATCACGCGCATCTTTGTGAACAAAGGTTGATTTGTTGACTGTATACTTTCTCGTTTCAGTAGGCAAAGGCACCGGTCCAGAGATACTCGCTCCTGACCTTTGGGCTGTTTCAACGATAAGCTTGGCTGACTGATCAATAATTTTATGATCGTAAGCTTTGATCTTGATCCTAATTCTTGGTTTTACTTCTCCTTCCACCTTCAACATTTAATTTTAAATGATATTAATTATCTTTCGCCTTATAAAGCTCGTCTCAAGAAACGAGACGAGCTCTGAAAGCAAACGATTATTTGATAATTTTGGTCACCACTCCAGCACCCACAGTCTTTCCGCCTTCTCGAATAGCAAATCGCATTCCCTCTTCCATTGCAACTGGTGCGCCCAATTTAACTTCAAAATTAACTGTGTCTCCTGGCATAACCATCTCTGTTCCTTCTGGCAAAATCACTTCTCCAGTAACATCGGTAGTTCTCACATAGAATTGTGGTTTATATCCTTTGAAAAATGGAGTGTGTCTTCCGCCTTCTTCTTTGGTTAAAATATAAACTTCACCATTAAATTCAGTGTGTGGAGTAATTGAACCCGGTTTCGCCAAAACTTGTCCTCTTTCTACATCTTCTTTTTTAGTTCCGCGAAGAAGAACTCCGGCATTGTCTCCCGCTTGTCCTTTATCCAAAGATTTGTTAAACATTTCGATTCCGGTAACAGTAGTTTTTTGAGTTGGTTTTAGACCAACAATTTCTACTTCATCATTGATGTTAACTATTCCTCTTTCAATTCTTCCTGTAACAACAGTGCCTCGGCCTTCAATTGAAAAAATATCTTCAATCGGCATTAAAAGAGGCTTTTCTGTATCTCGTACTGGATCAGGAATTTTTTCATCAAGCGCTGAAAGTAATTCAAAAATTGGCTTTGCCGCTTCGTCATCAGCTGTCTTTGATTCAAGCGCTTTCAATGCTGAACCACGAATAACTTTAGCATTTTCTCCATCAAATTCATATTTTGTGAGAAGTTCACGAACTTCTGCTTCAACTAAGTCAATAAGTTCTGGGTCATCTACCATATCAACTTTGTTCAAAAATACTACAATTTCTGGAACACCGACTTGCTTGGCCAAAAGGATGTGTTCTCGTGTTTGTGGCATCGGACCATCAGTGGCAGCTACAACCAAAATCGCACCGTCCATTTGAGCGGCACCAGTAATCATGTTTTTGATATAATCAGCGTGTCCCGGGCAGTCAACATGAGCATAGTGTCTTTTGTCTGATTCATATTCACAGTGAGCAGTGGCGATAGTAATTCCTCTTTCTCTTTCTTCTGGAGCTTTGTCAATTTCGTCCACTCCTTTTGGTTTTGCCCAGCCCTTATAACTCAACACTTGAAGAATTGCTGCGGTGAGAGTTGTTTTCCCATGGTCAACATGGCCGATTGTGCCGACATTAACATGGGGTTTGTTTCGTTCAAATTTTTCTGCTGCCATAATTTTAATTTTACCGCGTCGTTTGCGTTTCCGCCAAGGCGGAAATAAACTCCGGAATAAAATACCGGATTCGCAATCGGTCGCGAATTTTTATTATTAAGTTATGTATTACAAAATTTATTCTAATATACTTTCTTTCTTTTGGCAAGCCCTAGTTCAGGTTTTTCTGTGGATAAGCTAGGCCGTTTTTTCATATCTGATTTCTTCGCTCTTTGCTTCGCCAAGTTCTGCCAAATCTATATCTTCTATTTTTTGCTCTTCCTGCATCACTTTCCAGCTGGCAATATCATTGTTTATCTTATCAACTAGCTCTTGCTTTGTCAAGCCTTCCACACCTTCTTTTCTGATTTTCTTAAATTCCGTCAAACTTAGCACTACAAAATATTGATCCTGGTCTTTTATCACCGCTCGCCCGCCTAAAAGCTCCATCGCTTCTTTTAATTTTTTATCAAACATAAATTTAGTTTAATTTTACTAATAAATGCTAGCTGATTTAATATTAGCTGTCAATAAAATTATAATTTAATGATTTCTTTTTGCAACTTTGTAGTTAGAATAAATTTAAATTTGTTATTTATGTAAAAATCTATCTCGCTTCGAACGCCAAATTTTCCGTCCAAATATATACCGGGCTCTATTGTATAAGCAATATTTTTATAAAGATACGAATGGGAATTTGGACGCAATCTGTTCTGATTTCCATGGGGAGAATAAAATCCCAGCGAATGGCCCGTACCATGGATAAATTTTCCCGAATAGCCGCTTTTATGAACAAACTCACGAACAGCTTTGTCAATTTCGTGGCCAGAAATTATTTTTTTCTTTTTCAAATTATTTTTTATTATTTCTATTCCTATGTCTCTAGCTTTTATTACTGTATTAAAAACTCGCCTGATCTCTTTCGGAATTATGTTTCCCCGAAAAGCCATCCAGGTAATGTCAGAAAATGGTGCACCTTTTTGGCTCAAACGAGCCCAAATATCTAGTTTTATAATATCACCGGTTTTTAACTTTTTATTAGTTTTTTCTGTAGGAGAATAATGCGGATTAGCTGAATTTTCTCCGAAAGCAATGATTAGTGGATGGTTATCAGTTTTTAAATTATACTCTTTAAATTTTTGATATAAAAAATTCTGAACTTCCAATTCTGAAATATTTCTTTTATTCTTTCCAATAAAATCAAAAGTCTGGTCTTTTATTTTTAAAAGCCTTTTAGCTGCTTCTTTATGTTGTCTTATTTGAATATTAGTCCACATAATTTTATGATTTATATTATAGAAAGTTTAAAATAAATAAAGAATCCCTGCTCCTTTTACGCTGATGCGTGAATAAGAAACAGGGATTCGATCGGGTTAAAAGCCATAAATTCTATAAACGCTTGAGAATATACTTGATTTCGCTATCTGTTAATAGCACTTTCGTTAATTTTTCTCCAACAGCAGGAAACATGAAGCAATCTGGATCTTTTTTACATGCCTCAATTTTTTCGAAGATTGCATTTTTAATTTTTGCCGAATTTCCCGATTTTTCCGCTTCTTCGATTTTAGAAAAATCAAAAGAATCGATTGCGAAAAGTGTTTCGCCAAAATCGGGTTTTACCTGAAGAATACGAAATCTTTTTCCGTTTTCAGAGACAGCAAAAAGCTCAACACATTCAGAATTACCTTCTTTATAAGGTATTGAGATGATCTCATATTCTTTACCGGACTCAAAAACTAAAAGCCCTCTATCACCTGCCATAAATTCTGTATCATACAAACACTCTCCATGTAAATATATGTTTTTCTTACAAGGTACTTTCATCTTCACTCTCCTTTTTATATATGGTTAATATAATATTATTTGTTTGCCATTATATAAGCATATTCCAAATAAAAAAGCAACTCCAATTTTCCGGAGTTGCATTTTAAAGTTTATTAAATATAATTATTTCTTCTCCCCGCCGATTATTCCTTCGGAAACACTTTTTGGCACTTCGGCATAATGGGAAAATTCCATCACATAATTGGCTCGGCCTTGCGTCATAGAGCGAAGTTGCGTGGCATATCCAAACATTGAAGCCAATGGAACTTCCGCATCAATTTCTTTCACTCGTGCATTGCCTTCGCCTCGATCATTCATTTCTTTGATGATACCTCGTTTGGAGTTCAGATCTCCCACCACATCACCCATAAAATTTTCTGGCGTAGTGACAACTGTTTTCATAATTGGTTCCATTATAATCGGGTTGGCTCGCCTGCAAGCTTCCTTGAAAGCCATTGAACCGGCAATTCTAAAAGCGGCTTCCGATGAGTCAACTTCATGGAATGATCCATCGTAAACTGTCGCCTTAATGTCAACCATTGGGTACCCGGCCAAAACTCCACTGTCCATTGCTTCCTTGATTCCTTTTCCAATCGGCGCAATATATTCCTGCGGTATAACTCCACCCTTGATTTCATCCACGAATTCAAAACCTTTGCCGGCTTCTTGCGGTTCAACTTTGATCCAACAGTGTCCATATTGTCCGCGTCCTCCTGATTGACGAATATATTTCCCTTCGGCTTGCGCTCCAATTTTGATTGTTTCGCGATAAGCTACTTGAGGCGCTCCAATATTTGCTTCAACTTTGAATTCTCTTTTCATTCGATCTACGATAATATCCAAATGAAGCTCTCCCATTCCGGAAATAATAGTTTGCCCTGTTTCTTCATCAGTCCTCACTTTGAAAGTTGGATCTTCTTCGGCCAATTTTCGAAGAGCCATTCCCATTTTTTCTTGGTCCGCTTTAGTTTTTGGCTCGACTGCAATGGAGATAACCGGATCTGGAAAAGTTATTTTTTCTAAGAGTACTGGTTTTTCAGGATCACATAAAGTATCACCCGTAGTAGTCGCTTTCATTCCAACGAGAGCGCCGATTCCACCGGTATAAATTTCCTGAATTTCTTCGCGGTGGTTAGCATGCATCCGAAGAATTCTACCAACTCTTTCTTTTTCGCCCTTGGAAGAATTCAAAACATATGAACCGGCTTTCAGCATTCCAGAATAAACGCGGAAAAAAGTCAGTTGCCCCACAAATGGGTCAGTCGCCACTTTGAAAGCCAATGCGGCAAAAGGAGCATTGTCGTCATATTTAATTTCAATTTCTTCTGTTTCATCATCCACATCAGTAGCTTTGATTGCCGGAACATCAATTGGAGATGGCAAATAATCCACAACTGCATCAAGCACTAATTGCACACCTTTGTTTCGAAGCGCTGTTCCAGTTAGAACTGGCACAAGTCTTGTGGCAATCACTGCTTTTCGGAGCGCCGTTTTTATTTCTTCTTGGCTGATTTCTTCGCCATTTAAATATTTTTCAGTCAATTTATCATCTGTCTCGGAAATTTTTTCTACCATTTTTTCCCGCCACTCCTTGGCCTTGTCTAAAAGTTCAGCAGGAATTTCTTCTTCATTCACAATTTCTCCCATTTCTCCGGAAAAAGAATAAGCTTTCATTTTTATAAGATCAATTACTCCGCGAAAATCATTTCTTTCTCCAATCGGAAGTTGAACTGCCACAGCATTGGGAGTAAGGCGATTCCAAATTGTATTCAAGGCATAGTAAAAATCCGCGCCTTCTTTATCAATTTTATTTATAAAACAAAATCTCGGCACTTTATATTTTTCGGCTTGGCGCCAAACAGTTTCAGATTGCGGTTCCACTCCTTCTTTTCCGTCAAAAACAACCACGCCTCCATCAAGCACGCGAAGTGATCTTTCCACTTCCACCGTGAAGTCCACATGTCCAGGAGTATCGATAATATTTATCTGATGGTCTTTCCAAAAACAAGTTGTGGCTGCAGAAGTGATTGTGATTCCCCGCTCCTTTTCCTGTTCCATCCAGTCCATCACTGCCGCGCCTTCATGCACTTCGCCAATTTTGTGCGTAATTCCAGTATAAAACAAAACGCGCTCGGTTGTGGTAGTTTTCCCAGCGTCAATGTGAGCGATGATTCCGATATTTCGATATTTTTCGATTGGGTACTCTCTCATTATGTACTAAAAAGAATTTTGTAATTTTATAATTTTTAAATAAATCTGAATGCTTAAATTTTTAAACATTAGAAAATTAAAAAATTATTTATAAAATTAAAAATTAAAAATTAAAAATTTCCAGAGTTGATATTTTACGCAAAATGAGCGAAGGCTTTATTAGCATCTGCCATTCGGTGAACATCTTCTCGTTTCTTCATAGCTGAACCGGTTTTATTAGAAGCGTCAATCAGTTCATCGGCTAACTTTTCCGCCATTCTTTTTCCTTTTTTGGAATGAATAGCATTTTTTATCCAACGAATTGCCAAAGTTGTTCGTCTTTCTCCCGCCACTGGAACTGGCACTTGATAGTTCGCTCCTCCAACTCTTCGGGATTTCAGCTCAACCAGCGGAGAAACATTTTTTAATGCCTGTTCAAAAATATTCAAACCTCCTTTTTTAGTTCGCTCGTGAATTATTTCAAAAGCATCATACATTATTTTTTCTGCAATAGATTTTTTTCCACACTCCATAATACTCATCATAAATTTCCCCACTAGCATATTGCCGTATTTAGGATCGGGTTTAGTATTTTTTTGATAAATTCTTTTTCTTCGTGCCATAAACTTTATAAAAATTATTCTTTAGCCTTTTCTCTTTTCGCTCCGTATTTTGATCGGCCTTGTTTTCGATTAGCCGTTCCAGCCGTGTCCAACACTCCTCGAACAATATGATAGCGAACACCCGGAAGATCTTTCACTCGTCCGCCACGAATCATAACAATTGAGTGTTCCTGCAAGTTATGCCCGATTCCAGGAATATAGGCCGTTACTTCCATTCCATTTGTGAGCCGGACTCTCGCAATTTTTCGAAGCGCTGAGTTTGGTTTTTTTGGAGTAGTCGTGGAAACTTTTAGGCAGACTCCGCGCTTAAATGGCCCGTCAGTATCCACCGGTTTGTTTTTTATTGTGTTGAAAACATATTTAAAAGCCGGGGTTGTATTTTTCCTCTTGCTGATTTTTCTCGGCTTCCTTTTGAGTTGATTGATTGTTGGCATAAAAATAAACGCATAGGCTTATTGCCTAGCAAAATAATATTAAACGATTGGAATTATTCTGTCAATACCGCGCATCCAAGACTATAAAGTTTTATTTTTCTTCTTTATCCCTAAAAATCTTCATTAGATAAATACTTATAATAACCACTGCCAAAGTTATAGCGATTGCATAGATAAATTTTACCCAAAGATTATTCGCGCCTAGCGGGAAAAAATATTCAATGAGAGACTTGATGGCATCGTTCCAAGCCAGTCCCGCCACCAGCCCAAAAGCGGCTGTGATATAGCCCGCAATTTTATTTCTGACTTCTCTCCTAATATCAGAAACTTCTTTTTTAAATTTATTTTGTATTGGTTCCATTTCTTTTTAGCGCTCCTGAAATTAATTTATCCAAAAATTCTGGAAAACTCAAACCTGAAGCCGCAGCTGCTTGCGGAGCCAGGCTTGTCGCGGTCATTCCAGGAATAGTATTTATTTCTAAAAAATATAATTTACTATCCTTT
Organism: Patescibacteria group bacterium; assembly: GCA_022709735.1. Lineage (GTDB taxonomy): Bacteria > Patescibacteriota > Minisyncoccia > Moranbacterales > UBA2206 > UBA2206. The sequence goes on from JAKLIG010000005.1 coordinate 82,103, forward strand.
TCATCCCAGATAAAATCCGCTCGCGCGAGATCTTTGCAACCAATAGCTTTGAAAATTTTGACCGCATATTTTTGAATTTTTTTTCTAGTTTCATCTGGAATATCCGCCGGACAAACTTCTTTCGAACCGCCGACTTCATATTTCGCGCGATAATCAAACCAGCCAGAAATTTGAGGAATAATCTCAACAACCGGAAGAGCCTTGGGATTTTTGTCCCCCATCACCGCAACTGTAAGTTCTCGGCCTTTTATAAATTGTTCCAGCAAAATTTCATTGCCATGCCGAAGCGCTTTTTCTATCCCTTCCTCCAACTCTTCTTTCGAATTAGCCAAACTTATTCCAACGGACGATCCGAGTTCGGACGGCTTTATAACAATTGGCAAAGCTAACTTAGTAATAATTTTTTCAAGATTAAACTTTTTGTTTTTTAAAATAATTATATCTTTCGCAATTTTTAGCCCCGCTGATTTGGCAATAATTTTGGTTTTTTTCTTATTCATTGAAAGAGCGCTCGCTAGCGTTCCGGAAAAAACATATGGAATGCCGAGCATATCCAGCATGCCCTGCAATTTTCCATCTTCGATTTGTGGCCCGTGGCCAATCGGCAAAACTAAATCAATTTTGTTTCCTTCTGTATCACCTTGATAAAAATTATTTATACTTCGATTTTCTTCTTTTGATACAACCAACGCTTGCGATTGTTCCAGCGTTATTCCTCCTTCTTTATTTGCTAAAGAAAGATTTTTCTGTATATATTCATTGCCAATCTCACCAAGAAGCCACTGACCATTTTTGGTTATGGCGATTGGGATAACATTATATTTATTTTTATCCAGCGCGGAAATTACTTGATTAGCTGATTTCAAAGAAATTTCATGTTCGCCCGATTTTCCACCGAAGATAACCGCTAAGTTTATTTTTGTCATAATTATTTGAAAAATTTATTCAATGCAACAATCTATCGCTTTTCGAACTAATACGCCAAGCTTCCCCATAAAACCCTTCTTTTCTTTGTCCTTTTTGTCCATCGCTTCATCGTCAATTTTTTTGATATCATTCGTATCAATTACTTTCATATTTATTCCCCAAAACAAGGAGTATAAGTTATAGGCTTTTTCAAAAAGTTCCTGAGCTTCTTCTTTTTTCCCCATCCCCTGCTGTTTTGTCGCTACTTCCATAAGGCGCATAGAGGCTGCCAGCAAATGTTTTGAAATGCACCAGATTTCTCCTTCCGGATTTTTGATTATCTTTCGAAGCAAATCCCCTCTCATTTTTCGCACCTCCTGAAGCAAATCAAAATATTCCGGTTTCCCAAGTTTTGCTCCCGTAAAAAAGAAATGCTCTTCAATGCTCACTAGATTCATAATCGCAATTGACAAATCTTGATCAGAACTTAAATCAAGTTTGTCTTGCTTTTTCATCGTGTCTACTTTTTCGATTAGCTCATTGAGATTTTTAATTGGATTTTCCATAAATATTGTTTTACGAACTACGAAATTAACGAAATACGAAACGTCCAAACTCCCTTTTCGTACTTTCGTATTTAGTATTTATTTCGTATTTCGTAATTTAGCAGGTTAGAAAATAAAAAATAATATTTAAAATTCCAAGGATCGCAATCGGCACGGCAACTTTTTGAAATGGAAAAAAAACTTTTCCGCCGTTTTTTTTCTTTAGCCAATTATTTATAAATACTGCCAAGAGGAAAAAAATGCTTCCCAAAATTATGCCGAGCAATAATTTATCCATGCCCCAAAGTTTATTCGTGGGATTACCGATAAATTTATTTCGGTAAAGCGGACCGATGGTAAAAACATAAAAAAGAAGCGTGATTAGAATTTTCCTCCCATAAAATTTAATATCTTTCTTTTTTAGCCAGTCGATTGTCCAGATAATCATCGCTACCAAAAGGCCTCCAATCCAAAGTCCAGAAATAGAATCATCTATTCCTAAATATTCTGAAAGTCCGACGCAAGCGCTCACAGCCACAATGCAAACCGGACAAACTGCCAAAACTGGCTTGGCAAAAAACAAAATTGTACCAAGAAAAGAAAGTTTTAAAAATTTTTTAAGTTTCATATTTTGCATTTTTATTCTTACTTCTTACTTCTTTCTTAACTCCCCGCTTTGTCTTTGAAAAATTGAATGGCTTGTTCTTGCCCAATCATACATTTGCCTTCCGCCCAAAGAAACGGAACGCCAAGACCTTCTTCAGTATTAATTCCACATTGTTTCGCCTTTTCCACCATAAATTCGGCATTGGATTTATTATGATAAACTTCTCCCTGGGCAAAAGCAATTTTTTCTGATATTTTATTCTCTTTGATATAGTCCTCAACAATTTTGCAATGAGGACATTCCCGGCCGTAGAAAAATATAATTCCGGCGCTTCTATCGACTGCCGGAGTTTCCTTGCTTCCGCAACCCGCCAAAACAAGAGCGATTGCTAAGAAAATCGAGGCTAAAAAATATTTATTCATTTATTATTTTTAGGCTTATTAACACTTATTATATTACTTATACTAGCATAAAGCCAAATTTATTCCAATTTCGAACAAAAAACAGCCCCGATTGCTCGGGACTGCTTTTTTATAAAAACCTTTCTAATTACTTAGAATCGGTCTCTTCGTCCGCCGAAATCTCTTCCGCGTCCGCCTCCGAAAGCGCCACGTGGGCGTTCTTCTTTCGGTCGAGCTTCATTGACAGTCAACGCTCTTCCTTCGTATTCTTTTCCGTTGAACATTTCAATAGCAGCTTGTGCTTCTGCGTCAGAACCCATTTCTACGAATCCAAAACCTTTGGATCGTCCGGACATTCTGTCAGTGATGATCATCGCTGAAGCCACTGTTCCCGCTGCCGAGAAAAGTTCTTTCAGACCTTCATCATTCACATTGTAGGACAAATTGCCTACATATAACTTTTGTGCCATTTTTTTGCCTTAATTGAGTTAGCATTGCAAGGCGACCTCTCTCATATCGCTTAACTCCTTACTTTTATAAGGCAAAACTTACTGAGAAGACTTACAACAAAACAAGTATAGCGTAAATGCGGGGAAAAGTCAACCCCGCACTAACTTTTGCTCAAAGACTTTTTAATTCTTCTTTTTAATTGAGCCAAAGCTTGCCCGTATTGTTTTAATTGTTTTTCCCTATTCCAAGCATCGCTTTCTTCTAAATATGCTTCGTAATAAACTAATTTCCAGTGATAATTTTTGGTTGAAAATGATTTATCATTATTATGTTCAAAAAGTCTTTTTCTTAAATTGTTTGTGCAACCATAATATAATTCTTCCAGCTCATTTTTTACCACATAAACATAGTGCAT
>JAKLIG010000006.1 GCA_022709735.1 Patescibacteria group bacterium
ATCCGTGCTTGATCTCATTGTCTCTAACTTTGAATCTACCTTTGGGTGGGTGAAGAAGATTGGGGAGTAGAGGAGGAGTCAAAAATAAAACATTAGAGAAAATAAGAAAGAGAAGTGTGTTATAATTAAAATATTAAACAAAAGCAATTATAAGGAGGAAATAAAATGGAATTTTGCAAAAACAAATTAAAAATAAAAATAGAATTCATAAACGACTTGGATCTTAGAAAGCAAGCTCAGGAATTAGGGATCAAAATTTGGCAAACTCCGAGCTTTCTTTTTATTGTTTTCGGCTTAGCGACGACTATCATCATGGCGGCGACTTATTTTATTTCGAAAAATTATGAAAATCCGGCCGTTTTAGTGGTTTCCGAATGCTTAGTAGTCGTGGTGATTTTTATTGTAGAAATGTTGGTAGCTAGATTTATCGAACAAATGGCAAGGCTCAACCGAATGAAAAGCGAATTTGTTTCTATCGCTTCGCATCAGCTTAGGACGCCTCTTTCGGCGGTTAAATGGGAAGCTGAACTGCTTTTAAAAAAGCTGAAAAAGGGCTTAAGCAAAAAACAAATTAATAATATCGAAAGTATTTATTTAATAAATCAAAGAATGATTCATCTGGTCAATGATCTTCTAGATGTGGCTAGGATTGACCAAAATCGGCTGATTCTTCGAAAACAAGAATTTGATTTTTCTAAAATGGTTGAAGAAATTGTCAGAGAAGTTGTTCCAACGATAAAACTTCGGCATATTGAAATTAGGATAAATGCAAAAAAAGATCTGCCAATGGCTGTCGGCGATCCGGAAAAAGTCAGGCTGGTAGTGGAAAATCTTTTGGACAATGCGGTGAAATATACAACCAGCGGAGGAAAGATTGGAATAAAAATATTCAAAACCGGAAAATATCTTTCGTTTGAGATAAAAGATAATGGTGTTGGCATTCCCGAAGAACAATTGAATCGAGTTTTTGAAAAATTTTTTCGAAGTGACAACGCGGCTAAATATCAAACTGAAGGAACGGGCTTGGGACTGTATATTGCTAAAAATATTATAGAACAACTGGGAGGAGAAATTTGGTTTCGATCAATTGAAAATGTCGGATCGGTTTTTAGTTTTTCATTGCCAAGTGGCAAATGAATAAGATTCGCGCATTTGTCTTGAAAAACTATTGTTTCGCGAAAACTAAAAAAATTCTATTAAGAATAAAATATAAATTTATAATAAATATATTCTGCGTCGGGCTGGCTCCATAAATAGTTTTTCGCCAAACGCACGAATCTTACATGATTAATATGACAAACAAAAAAATTCTAATCATTGAAGATGAAGAGACTTTGCAAAAAGCGCTCACGCAATATTTGAGAGAAGAAAAATTTGAAACTATTAGCGCGATGGATGGAGAGAAGGGGATTGAATTGGCAGTGTCAGGAATGCCAGATCTGATTATCTTAGACATAATCTTACCGAAAAAAGACGGGTTTCAAGTTTTGGAAGAAATAAAAAAGAATGAAAAAACCAAAAATATTCCCGTGGTACTTCTCACAAATTTAGAAAGCATGGATGATATTCAAAAAGCTTTTGATAAGGGTGCGACTACTTATTTGGTGAAGTCAGAATATAAATTAGAAGATATTGTTAAAAAAATTAATGAAATATTGAACTAATGCGGATTGAAAATGCACAACTTAGGGAATTTATAAAAGATTCTGGAATGGTCGGAGAAAAAGAATTGGAAGAATCTTTTAAGGAAGCCCAAGACAGCAAAAAAAAATTAGGCGAAGTGCTTTTGGAGAAAAAGTTGATTGATGAAATGAAACTTCGAAAACTGTATGCCTATATTTTAGGCGTGCCCTTTGTCGATCTTTCCAAAGAAGTAATTTCGTCGGAAATTCTTCAGATAGTTCCCGAGCCGATTGCTAAAAAATATAAAATAGTGGCCTTTGAAAAAAATGGCCAAGAACTCAAGGTGGCGATGATTAATCCGGAAGATATGCAGACGATTGATTTTATTCGGAAAAAAACCGGGCTGAAAATAATTTCTTGCCTTACGACCGAAGAAAGCATTGAGATAGTTTTGAAACAATATAGCCAAAGTCTCAAAGCAGAGTTTGGAGATATCATAAATAAAAATGCTTCAGAGATATCAGAAAAAGGGGAGGAAGAAGATTTGGAAAAAATAGCTCAAGGGCTTCCAATCATAAGAATTGTTGATACGCTTATAAAGCACGCTATTCTTCAAGAAGCCAGCGATATCCATATTGAGCCGGATGAAAAAGAAGTGCGGATAAGATATCGAATTGACGGAATTTTGCATGAAGCAATGACGCTTCCAAAGCAAGTCAGAGACGGGATAATCGCCAGGATAAAAGTTTTGTCAAACTTGAAATTAGATGAACATAGAATTCCCCAAGACGGACGATTTAAAATTGAAAAAGATGGAAGCAAAATTTCTTTTCGCGTGAGCATTCTGCCGATTTTTGACGGAGAAAAAATTGTAATGCGTCTTCTCAATGAATCATCAAAAGGACTCACGATGGAATCGATGGGGCTTATGGGACAGGCGCTGGAAATAATTCACAAAGAAATCAAACGCCCGAACGGAATGATTCTTGTAACTGGTCCTACTGGAAGCGGAAAAACGACTACACTTTATACGATTATGGATATTTTAAATGTTCCGGAAGTGAACATTAGCACTGTGGAAGATCCGGTAGAATATCGAATGGTCAGGATAAATCAAACGCAAATTTTTCCCAAAGTCGGACTGACTTTTGCTGCGGGACTTCGCTCACTTCTTCGTCAAGATCCTGATATTATTATGGTTGGAGAAATTCGAGACAAAGAAACGATGGAAATGGCCATTCAAGCAGCAATGACTGGACATCTTGTTCTTTCCACGCTTCACACTAATAGCGCGGCCGGAACATTGCCTCGGCTTATTGATATGGGAGCCGAGCCATTTTTGGTTGCTTCCACAGCCAATGTGATTATTGCCCAGCGCCTTATTCGAAAACTTTGCAATGATTGCAAACAGGAATATAAATTAGAAAAAAAAGAATTGGAAACGCTTAGAAACAATTATGATATGGATAAAATTTTGGAAGTGCTTAGAAAAACTGAAGCGACAAAAAATATAATAAAAGAAAAAGACAATTGGGAAGACATTAATTTTTATAAAGCTTCTGGTTGTGGCCAGTGCGGGAAAGAAGGCTATCATGGCCGAAACGGCATATTTGAAGTTTTGGAAGTAGATGAAGAAATAAGAAAAATGATTTCTCAAAATGAATCAGCGGAGGCGCTGGAGAAAAAAGCTAAAGAGAAAGGAATGCTTACAATGATTGAAGATGGATTTGCCAAAGCAATTTTAGGAATAACTTCGGTGGAAGAAATATTACGAGTAACTAAGGAATAAAAAATAAAAAAAATGACAAAAATATTTTACACGGCCAAAAATTATCAAGGCCAAACAAAACAAGGAGAGTTAGATGTCAAAAATGAGCGGGAATTAGCTAATGACCTTCGCGCGGATGGATATATTTTGACTTCTTTCAAAGAAATGAAATCAACTGAAAAAGAAAAAATAAAGGTCAAATTTCTCAATAGATTCATAAGCATTTCACTCACGGACAAGCTTATGTTTTCGAGAAATCTAAGTGTGATGATAGCTTCTGGTTTGCCATTGACGCGGGCGATAAAAAATATTTCTCTTCAAACAAAAAAGAAAAAATTTGCTGAAATTTTGGATGAAATTTACGAAAATATTCAAGCAGGCAAATCTTTTGCTGATTCTTTGGCGAAATATCCCGGAGTTTTCAATGATCTCTTTGTGAATATGATTCGGGTAGGAGAGGTGAGTGGAAATCTTGAGGAAGTGTTGAATATTTTAGCGTTGCAACTTGAAAAAGAACATGAACTTTTAAGCAAGGTGAAAGGAGCGATGACTTATCCAGCAGTCATTCTTGTGGCCATGATCGGCATAGGAATTCTAATGCTCACTTATATTTTGCCAAAACTTACCAGCGTTTTTACTGATATGAAAGTGACACTGCCGGCATCCACAATGGTTATCATAACAATCAGTAATGTTCTCAAAAACCATGGGGTTTTGGTGGCGTTAGTTTTTATCTCTCTGGGAGTATTTTTGCGATTTTTTCTAATGACAGAAATTGGCAAAAAAACTTTAGGATTTTTATTGATCAATGCTCCGCTAGTTAAGATTATGGTGATAAAAGTAAATTGTTCGCGTTTTTCTCGAATTTATAGCTCACTTTTGAAAAGCGGAGTTTCTTCTGTCGAGGCATTGAAAATTCTTTCGGCAACATTAACTAACTATTATTATCGAAATGCAATGAAGGATTGCGCGGTTAAGATTCAAAAAGGTGTTTCCTTGAGTTCTATTATCAGCAAATATCCAAAAATATTTCCAATTTTAGTTTCGCAAATGATCCAGGTTGGAGAAGAAACTGGAAAAACTGAAACAATCCTTTTGAAGCTTGCAGAATTTTATGAAGATGAAGTATCGCAGATTTCAAAAAACATGTCTTCTATAATTGAGCCGATTCTTATGATTCTTATCGGTTCAGCCGTCGGGTTTTTCGCGGTCTCAATGCTTCAGCCGATGTATAGCATTATGGACAACATCAAATAAATCAAAAGTTAAAAATGAAAAATTCAAAATTTTGGAAAAATTCAGGATTCACCTTAATTGAAGCGCTGGTTTTGCTTTTCATTTTTTCTCTGATAACGACTACTTTCTACCAAGTTACAAGTGTTGGAACAAGATATATAATTTTTTCCAAAAATCGCTTAGGCGCGACTGCTCTAGCGAATGAAAAGATGGAGATTGCGAGAAATTTGAAATATGATGATGTAGGAATTCAGGGTGGCGCTTGCGCGGGGAACATTCCCCAGGATGAAGATATTTTTGAAAATGGAAAAACTTATCATGTCCATACTCTAGCAGCTTATGTGGATGATTCATTTGACGGAACTTTGGGTGGGCATCCAAGCGATACGGCCTATAAGGATTATAAACTTTTGAAAATTACTGTTTCTTGGGGAAGTGAAGGATCGGCTGACTATGGCAGTGTATTTTTACTTTCTCGTTTTGTTCCGGCTGGACTCGAAACGGCTACTTCTGGAGATGGGATATTATCGATAAATATTTTTAGCGATCAAGATGACGGAGCAGGGGTTTCTGGCGCTACTGTCAAAGTAGAAAATTCTGACTTAGATTTTAGCGAAACGCGGCAAACGGATGATACGGGAAATGTTATGATTGTTGGCGCTAAAGAATCTATTCAAAGATATAAAATAACTGTTTCAAAATCAGATTATGAAGAGGATATAGAAACGATGCCTCCCTATCCTGACACAGATTATAATCCGGTTGATACGCATGCTTCGGTAGTGGCGGGAGCACTTAATGTAACAAATATTGCATTCAATAAAACGGCTGATTTGAAAATAAAAACTCAGGATTATTTTGGCACCGCCATTCCTAATATTAATTTTACCTTAAAGGGCGGGAGAATAAAGGGAACAAGTGCGGATTCTCCTTTTGCCTCTATTTATAATTTAGATAAAATTGATCAAACAAATTCTTCTGGAGAAAAAAATTATGATTCAATCAGCCCGGGAGGATATGACTTTGAAGTAGCTGGTTCGGTTTCAGGTTACAAATTAATTGGAACTGATCCAGCGCCTCCGCTCTCACTGTCATCAGAACAGGAGCTAAATTTTAAGGTTGTTTTAGCGCCTGAGAATAAAACATCCGCTCTGATTAAGGTGACAACTGGAGAAAACGCTGATCCATCTTCTGGCGCAGTCGTGGAGCTAAGCAATGGTTCCGGTTATAGCGAAAGCACTACGACCGATGGAAATGGTTCAGCTTTTTTTCCAAAAACGGCGGAGCCGGAATTTCAAGCCGGGACTTATAACCTAAAAATCACAGTCGATGGATATAGGGAAATTTCAAAAGAAATAAATATAGAAGAGGATAAATTAAAAACAGAAACAGTCCTGATGGAAGTTAGTTGAGTTTTACTAAAATGAAAAAAAAATTAGAAAAAAAAATAAAAGGCCTGACTCTTATCGAAATGATGATGGCCATTGCTATTTTTACCATTGGCATTGCCGGATTTACTCTTTTGTTTTCCAGAACTTGGAAATCTAACTCATATGTTTTGGAAATGGGGCAATCTTCTATGGCGGCTTCGCAGGGCGTAAATAAAATAGTCAATTATATCAGAAAAACTAAACAAGCCGATGACGGAGCCTATCCGATAAAGTCAGCCAGTAGCAATGACCTGGTAATTTATTCTGATTATGATAAAGACGGAATTGCTGAAAGGTTGCATTTTTATAAATCCGGCCAAAATATTTTAATGGGGGCAACCAATCCAACGACTACTCTTCCCAAATCATATCCTTCAGGCGACCAAGAAACTATCACTTTGGTTTCAAGTGTAACTAATGCTTCCGATGAACCAATCTTTTATTATTATAATAAAGATTATCCGGGAGATTCGACAAATAATCCCTTGTCTTCCCCAGTGACCAGTCATCTAGCCGAAATTCGTCTTGTGAAAATATATGTTGAAATAAATACCAACCCAAATCGCGGACCGGAGAATATTAAAATTCAATCTTTTGTGGAAATGAGAAATCTAAGTGATTATGATCGCGTGCAATAAACATGAAGCATAAAACAAAAAACAAAATAAAGGGCTCGGCACTGGCATATGCGTTGATTATTATGGCAGTCGTTTTGATAATTCTCACTTCCATGCTCAATTATATCGTGAGTCAGATTAAGTTCAGCGCTAATCGGTCAGAAAAAGAACAAGCTTTTCAAATAGCGGAAGCGGGAATATATTTTTATCGTTGGTATCTGGCGCATGAGACAGCTGGAAAAACAGCGCGAGAAGTGGATGATTTTTGGCAAAATGGAGATCCTCTTGGGGTGGGCTCTGCGTATGAAAAAGATTTCAGTGATCCCGAAGGGGGAGTGATTGGGAGATATCAAATTGAAGCAGAGCGTCCCGATTCCGGCTCAACAATTGTTATTGTAAAATCTACCGGTTGGACAAACGACGAACCGGATATGAAAAGAACAGTGCAAGTGAGATTTCGCCGACCGTCTTGGAGTGAATACGCAGTTTTAGCTAATGATTTTATGCGATTTGGCCAAGGGACGGAAGTTTTTGGAAAAATTCATTCCAACAAGGGAATCCGTTTCGATGGGGTTGTTCATAATATCGTTTCAAGCCTCATGACTACTTTTGATGATCCTGATCATGGTGGCGGAAATGAATTTGGCGTGCACACGCATGTCAATGCTCCACCGTCTTCAGGAGTAAATAATAATTATCGTCCATTGGAAGCGCCGAATAATCCAGTTCAAACTCGAAGCGATGTATTTCTGATTGGTCGTGAATTTCCAGTACCGGAAGTAAGTTTTACCGGCATTTCTTCTGATTTAGCTTTCATGAAAACAGAGGCGCAATCAGGCCATGGGAGATATTTTGATAGCAGTGGATTGGGTCGGCAGATTATCTTAAAAACAAACGGGACTTTTGATGTTTATAAAGTGATGACCGTTGATTCTGACACTAATGGCATAACCGGCTATGAAGGAACAAGAAATTCAAATGGTTCTGGCGATTCTTGCATTGCGCCTACAACTACAGAGGGACCGAATACTCAATGCAGAAACAGAACAAGTGGCTCAAGGTGTTATTGCAAATATTCTAGTTATGAAATTCCAAATGGAGGAATTATTTTTGTCGAAGATAATATTTGGCTGGAAGGAACCATAAATTCAAGAAAGATTTCTGTTGTGGCGGCGGATATCGTTAGTGGGGCAGAGGCGAATATTTATGTGGGGAATAATAATATCCTATATTCTAACTTTGACGGGAAAGATATTCTTGGAATTATCGCGGAAAAAGATGTCGAGGTTATAAAAAACAGTCAAAATAATCTCATAATCGACGGAGCTTTTCTCGCTCAAAAAGGTCGAGTAGGAAGAAAAGATTATGGTTCTAGTGATCATAAAAATTCTATAACCTTAAATGGTTCGATGGCAACCAATCTTAGATATGGCTTTGCTTGGACAAATGGAATATCGAATTGGGGCTATGAAGACAGGATTTTGAATTTTGATAACAACCTGCTTTATTATCCACCACCATATTTTCCGACCGGAACAGATTACTCAATTGATTTATGGGAGGAATTATAATAAAATAAAGGATATAGCAGATAAAAAATTATGGCCATTTGGAATAAAAAAATAATCAATTTGAAAAGTGGATATTTTAGTTTGGATATCAGTGATTTGTCAGTGAAAGTTTTTCAGTTGGAAAAAAATGGCGCGCTGGATTCGATAAGAAGTTTTGGAGTGAAAGAAATTCCTTTGGGTTGTATTGAAAATGGAAAAATAATTAATCGGGAAAAAGTAATAGAGATAATCAAGAACTTATTACAAACTTCCGGACCGAAAAAAATCAATACGAAAAAAGTGATTTGTTCTTTGCCGGAATCAAAAGTATTCTTGCGCACGGTGGCTATTCCAGAAATGAATGAGGGAGAGGCAACAGAAGCAGTTAAGTGGGAGATTGAAGCTAGCATTCCTTTGTCAGTTGAACAAGTTTATTATGATTGGCAATTTTTGGATAAAATTGAAGGAAAGCAGAATGTTTTGACGGCCGCCGTAGCCAAGGAATTTGTGGATGAATTGATGGGAGTGCTCAAAGATTGTGAACTGGAAGTTTATGGACTGGAAATGGAATCAATTGCTTCAATCAGAAGTTTGATTTCAAAAGATGCCAAGCCGGAAGAAGTTTTTCTTATTGTCGATATTGGTTCGAATAAAACTAGTTTTACTGTTTGCGAAGGAACCACCCCATATTTTACCTCCAGTATTCCCTTTTCTTCTTCCGGTATAACAGATGAAATTTCCAGTCGAATGAATTTGGCGAAAGAAGAAGCCCAGAATTTGAAATTCTCGCAAGGAATAGAAAATTCTTCCGGGAATAATTCTGTTTTAAATTCAATTGCTCCTCTTTTGGAAAACCTATCAACAGAAATAGAAAAAACTATTGATTTTTACCAGAATATGCCGAAAACAAAAGCGGAGATAGGAAAAATTATTCTGATTGGCGGAGGAGCTAATCTCAAAGGACTTTTGACTTATTTGAAATCCAAGCTTTCCAAGGAAATATTTTTGGGCGATCCATGGATAAATTTAAATTTTGGAAAAAAAATACCCGATATAAGCCAGGCAGATTCAGCTCGGTATGCTGTTTCTGCTGGACTGGCGATGCGGGGAACAAATTATGGAAATAAAAATTAATCTAATCCCGCCGGAAAGAAAAGAGGAAATAGCCAAGAGAAATCAGATAGGGGCGGCCATAAAAATAGAATTTTTTCTAACAGCAGTTTTTGCGATTTTTTTGATCGTGCTCTTGAGTTTTAATTATATCTTAAATTTGAATCTTACTTCAATTTCAAAAGCAGAAGAGAAAAAAGAAAATAGCGGGAAATATGATAAACTGAAAGAATATGACGCGAATTTTTCCAAAATCAATCAAAAACTTTCAGACATTGTTTCCATAAAAAAGAATCAATTATATTGGTCAAGATTATTTCTGAAATTAAATGAACTTGTTTTTCCGGGTATAAAATTAGTTTCCATAACTACTAGCGACTACATGGTGAGTCTCGGCGGAATTTCTGATACGCGCGACAATCTGATTTTATTCAAGGATAAATTAATTAGCGAAAAATGTTTTCTGGATGTTAGTTTGCCACTGGATGATTTGGTGGATAAAAATAATGTCACTTTTAAAATAGATTTTTATATGGATAAAAATTGTTTAAAAAACCAATGAAAGAACTTTGGCTAAAAAATAAATTGATAATAATTATTCTGGCTTTCGCTGTTGTTTTTTGCGCAGTTGCCTATTTTTTGGCTTTCCCTTTAGTAAAAAGAGTTAAATCTGTTTCAACTCAAATTCAAGAAAAAACAGTCGATCAAAAAATAGAAGAAGCTCGGCTTGGGAGTTTGCCACAAATGGAAAAAGATTGGCAGAATTTTCAGGAGAAAAAAAATTCAACGGATGTAATTTTGAGCCCCGGAAGCGAGATAAGTTTCATTGAAAGCATTGATTCTATTGCCCAAAATTCAGGGAATGTTATTGATCTAAAAATTGGCGATCAAGTAGATCCGGCGGAAATTGCAAAAATAAAAGCCAGCATAAAAAAAGGCAAGGATCAAAAGGGGATAATGGATGAAATTTCATATGCAAATTATTTTCCTATGCAAATCAATCTTCGTGGCGATTATCAAAACTTGGTAAGTTTTGTCCATATGCTTGAGAATAATCATTTTTATGTGAATATAATTTCCATAGATTCGAAAAAACAAATGATAGATAATAATTTAGCGGGCAATGCAAGCATGTTTTCGCCGGATAACGAAAAAGCCAAAGATAATATAAAGGAAACAATTATAACAGCGATAAATGCCATAGTTTATACGCAAAAATAAGAAATATGAAAATGAACATGCAAATTGATGTCAAAGATTTAGGAAAGTTTTTTGATTTGAAAAATTTAGGGCGGAATTTGGCGGGATTTTTTTTCAAAAAATTGCAATTTTTTGCGTTGATTTTGATATTTTTGTCTGCGCTATTTCTGGTTTTTCTTTGGTATAATTTTATTTTTAATTCAGATTGGAATGAAGCGCGAGTGAAAGAATATACTCAAGCGAAACAGAATAAAAATGAAGCTATTTTTAACCGGGGGAATTTTGATAAAATTATAGAAGAATCAAATGCTCGTAGAGTTGAATTTGAAAAACCATTGGATAATCTGGAAGATATTTTCCGGCTGAATAAATAGAAATTTTTGGAAATAAAAAAGCACTGCAAGAAGCAGTGTTTTTGTATTGGTGCGCCCTGAGGGATTCGAACCCCCGACCCTCTGGTCCGAAGCCAGATACTCTATCCGCTGAGCTAAGGGCGCATTATCCATTTTATTAGATATAAGGGGGAGGAGTAGTTTCAGACCTCCCCGTTATTGTTAAAATTAATGCCCTAAAATATTTATGAGATGCTTGTAATTAGCCAAGCAATCTCTACTAAATATTTTTTATAATTACAAAAATAGTTGGTGCAATGATAATAAAAACTTCCATTATCTTGCTCCAAATTCATAATTTCCCCACAATACGGGCATTCCTTTTGTCGTTCCACCTTTTACCTCCTTGGGTTTTATAGTTTAGTTATTTATTTATTCTCCTAGGGCGATCACTGGGAATTGAACCCAGATTCCAAGTTCCACAAACTCGTGTCCTAACCATTGGACGATGATCGCCATATTGATTTTATTTTTTGTGCGCCCAGTAGGACTTGAACCTACGACCATATCCTTAAGAGGGATCTGCTCTACCAACTGAGCTATGGGCGCATTTTTTTTGTGCGCTCGGAGGGAATCGAACCCCCGACCAAAAGGTTAGAAACCTTCTGCTCTATCCACTGAGCTACGAGCGCGCAATCAATCAAAATAACATATGAAATACTAACTTAAATAAAAATCCTAGTCAATCCCGCGCTACATTCAAATATTACATCCCATGTTCGTTTTTATATTTCTTCCATTCATTATTCGACCAATCTTTTGGTTTTTCAGTAAGAGTTGTCACGGAGCCGGGATGAGGATATTTATTTGGAGAATCATAGGCGCTGTTAAAAACATCTTCTCTGATCATATTTCCATCTTTGCCAAAAACTTGCTGGGTGAAAGTGGCTTTCATCGAGCCGTCCGGATTTCTTTCCAGGATTTTTGGTCCGATGACATTTGTTTTTCGGCCGTCATCCGTTCCATAAAAATCAAAAACCAATTCAGTTCCTTCAATTTTTGTTTGAATCAAAATATGTCCCGGAGTGTTATTGATAAAACGCAAATCCGGGCGAGGGACATAAACAGTCGCGTCCATGCCTTGGGGATTATAATAGCTTACGGGATAAGCATGATTTCTTCTCGCAGTTATTTCGAGTCCGGAATTAATCGCGGCGCGAAAAGCTGTGGTTGAAACTTGGCAAATGCCTCCGCCGAATTCCGGCTCGGTCTTATCTTTTTTGATGACAAGTTCCGGCAGATAACCATGTTCGCCGTCCACTTCGCCCAAGATTTTTACAAAAGAAAATTCTTCGCCAGGTTTGATAAGCACGCCATTGAAACGATTGGAAGCGACGTTTATGTTGAAAATCCTATTTTTTGGCGAGCCTTTGAAATTTGATTTTCCTTCACCGATAAGGCTTGAAATGCCCAAATCATTTTGCGAATTGGAAGAAACTTCTGGTGAAATTTTTTCGATTGGAAGATTTGGAGAAGTGGAAAAATTTTGCGCTAATAAATAATTTTCCAAAATCTCGGTGCTTTTTTCTTCATTGAGTTTTATCCCCGGGCTTGAAAGAGAAAAAACTGAAACTTTTCCGTCTTCAATTTGAAATTTTGCGTCCACCGGATCTTTGCTTACTTTTCGCGCCAAGTCTTTCACAAAATTTTCGATAGAAGTTCTATTAATTTCTAGAAAAAAAGATTTTTTGATATGCGTTTGGTTTTCATAAGGAAAAGACAGTCGGCACCCAAAAGATTTTTTGAAAGCGCAAAAATTTATGTTTTCTATTTCGGAAGAATAAGTGCTGTCATATGACAAATAATTTTTTTCTTCGAGCCAAAGAGAAATTTCCGCTTGGCTCAAGGGATAATTTGTTTCACCCGCGGTCAAATTCAAATCAGCTGGAATTTTTTTCAAAATATCCGCTGGCAGGGATTCTCCCAAAACAAAACCTTGGGCCAAAATGTTTTTCGGCCAAAAGGCGAGGGAAAACAACAATAAAAATAGGACAAGCTTTGTGAGTCTCATATAATACAAGGATATATTAAAAAAGCCGTAAAATCAATACTTTTTATTATTGAAGAAATTAAAGGACAACTTTTTGATTTATCGTGAGAGATGGAGAGGGAATAATTTGATAGACTAGTAAGCTAATGTTGACTAAAAATTTATTTTATGCTAATATGTCCAGTTCCTTGAAATAACAGCAATAAATTAATAATATAGTTAATAAAAAACTCATCTTTAAACAAAGCAAGGAGGGGAAACATGCACGACATTTACGCTAACTCAGGATTTCAGTTTTTTTTGTTTTCGCTTTATTTAATAGCGATGGTAGCTTATGCTTTCGGAGGAATTTCAAGACTTCGAAAAAGTAAGATAGCCAAAGAAAAAAACAAGAAAAAAATAGTGATTATCGGTGCAGGCGCGGCTGGTCTTTCGATCGCCGCCAGATTGGCACGGAAAGCCAAGCAGTTGGCTGAAGTCATTTTGGTCGAGCCAAGCAAGGTTCATTATTACCAACCCGGGTTTACATACATCGGGTTTGGGAAATTAAATCCTAAATTGGTTTCACGACCAATGCAAGATTTAATTCCCAAAGGGGTAAAATGGATCCAAAACAAGGCCACTGGAATTGATCCGATTACTCAGACCGTAACTCTTTCCCACAAAACAATTCAATATGACCAGCTGGTTATTGCCACTGGCCTGGAATTGTTATGGGATAAAGTAATTGGTCTTCGCCAAGCCCTTGGTGATCCCGATTCCGGTGTCATCTCGGTTTGTTCCCTTGGGAACACCAAGATGGCCTGGGAAAAAGTAAGGAAATTCTCTGGTGGGAAAATTCTTTCTACTATGCCAAACACCGAAACAAAGTGCCCGGGTGTACTGCAAAAGGTGTTGTTCTTAATGTGCAGCATCATGAAAAGGCTCGGCGGACATTGCAATTTTTTCATCTTTTCCCCGAAAACAGATTGTGCGATCGGACAACCGTATCGCGGATACTTAGAGGGAGAATTGATGAAAATGGAAACCGAGATTAACTATGAAAGTACATTGATCGAAATTCGTCCCGCAGAAAAAATTGCAATCTTCCAGAAATCGGACGGAAGAACATATGAGAGATCTTTTGATCTCCTTCATGTTGTTCCTCCGATGGCTGCTCCAGATTTCTTGTCAAACTTGGCAGATGAAACTGGTTTTGTAACAGTTGACCCTAAAACTTTACAGCATAAGAAATATTCTAATATTTTTGCCGCTGGAGATTGCGCAGGTATTCCAACTAGAAAAACGGCTGCCGCTGCTCGGAAACAAGGGCCGTTATTGGTTGAAAATCTTATCTCCATTATTAAAGGAGAAAAGATGACAGCTGATTACAATGGGTACTCATGCTGCCCCGTTCCAATCGTGGACGGAAAAATTCTAATGATGGAATTTGGATATGCCGGAGTGATGCCTGGTCTGCTCAACAAGCTAGTCGGCGTCCGCCCCAGCCGGATTATGCATTTTATCAAAAAGCATGTCATTCCAAAAATGTATTGGCATGCCATGCTTAAGGGCATTAAAATCTAAAAGTGATATTAACTATAGAAGCCGTGGTACATATTTATGCCACGGCTTTTATAATATAAGTCAACCTTATAATTAATCGTTGACTTTTGATTTTTGAGGAGAATGAGGGTAGTATGAAACTAAAGATTAAAAATTATGCATATCACATCAATTAAATTTGTGAAAGGAATTATCGGGCCTGACTCTGCTTTGGAAAATAATCTGGCGCAAGTGGCTTTTGTTGGTCGTTCCAATGTGGGGAAATCCAGCGTCATCAATTCGCTAACTAGGCAGAAAAATTTAGCGAGAATTAGCGCTCGGCCGGGACGCACGCAAGAGATAAATTTGTTTTTGATAAATAATGCGTTCTATCTTTTGGATTTGCCCGGCTATGGATATGCAAAGGCTCCCGAGGAAGCCCAACTTGAATTGAAAAAAGTTATTCATGGCTATTTGTTTGAATCCGCCTATGTTCAAAAAAAGGTCGTGCTTATTATCGATGCGAATGTTGGTCCTAAACAGCTTGATTTTGAAATGCTCAAACAATTGGAAAAGCATAACAAAAATATTGTGATTGTAGCCAATAAGATTGATAAAATTAAGCCTTCAGAATACAAAAAACAATTAGCCGATATTCAAGAAAAAATCGGGCCATATTTGATCATCCCGTACAGCGCTAAAAACAATCTCGGTAGGAAAGAATTATTGCAAGAAATTTCCTAAAACCGTCAAAAAGGCGGTTTTTTGATTTATTGGGGGATGGGGGCTATAATATAATTACGTAATTATATAAGTAATTATTATGGCAAACAAAAAATCAACAGAGAGAAATATTCGAAAACTAACCAAGGCTGGCAAAAAATCAATTGCCGTCACGCTTCCGATTGAAATTATCCGCGAACTTGGCTGGAAAGAACGGCAAAAAGTAAAAGTTACAAGAATCAAGGGTGGGTTAGTAATTAGAGATTATAGAAGTAAAAAATAAAACTATGCAAAAAGAAGCTAGCGCAAGAATTAAAATAAATAAACTTCTTGAGGAATCAGGATGGCGATTTGAGGATGATAAAAAAGGCAAAGCCAACATTAAACTTGAGCCTGGAGTAAAATATTCGGAATTAGGGGATGATTTTGAACATGAAGCCCACGGCTTTATTGATTTTCTTTTGCTCGACAAGGATGGTCGTGCGCTGGTTGTGGTTGAAGCGAAACGCGAATCAGTTGATCCACTTTCTGCCAAGGAACAAGCGAGAAATTATGCTCGCAATGCTGGTGCTCGTTTTGTAATTCTCTCAAACGGAAACATTCATTATTTTTGGGATACTAAACACGGCAATCCAGACACAATTTCTCGTTTTCCTACTCAAGACTCAATCACGCAATATGAAAAATATACACCCAATTCCGAGGAGCTAGTGAAAATAAGCGTGGATGAAAATTATATTATTGAAACGCAAATTCCTGGAGCGACAAAGGATCCTGATTTTCAGGATGAATCAAGGCGAGCTGAATTTTTGAGAAATAATAATCTTAAACAACTTCGCCCCTATCAAGTGCAAGCCGTGAAAGCCTTGCAGACATCTGCCAAGGAAGGTAAACAAAGATTTTTATTTGAAATGGCCACAGGCACAGGCAAGACTTTAATTTCGGCGGCCGTAATAAAATTATTTCTGAAATCAGGAAATGCTCGCCGAGTTTTATTTTTAGTTGATCGTTTGGAATTGGAAGATCAAGCACAAAAAGCTTTTGTGCAATATTTGGGCAAAGATTTTCGCAGTGTGATTTATAAAGAAAGCAAAGATTCTTGGCAAAATGCTAGTGTGGTAGTTTCCACTACTCAGACTTTTATGGCAGGGGATAGATATAAAAAAGAATTTTCTCCAACGGATTTTGAAATGGTTATTTCCGATGAAGCTCATCGTTCCATTGGCGGAAATTCACGAGCAGTTTTCGAATACTTCGTGGGCTATAAACTTGGACTAACTGCCACGCCAAAAGATTATTTGAAAGGTTTTGATGGTGAGGGAGCAGATACACAAAGAGAATATGAGCGCCGATTGCTTTTAAATACCTATACGACTTTTGGTTGTGATTCCGGTGAGCCAACTTTTCGCTATGATTTAGTTTCGGGAGTGAATGATGGATTTTTAATCAATCCCATTATTGTAGATGCGCGAACAGACATCACCACTGAACTTCTTTCAGAAAAAGGCTATGCAGTGCACACCACAACCGAGGAAGGCGAAAATGTGGATGAAATTTTCAATGAAAGGCACTATGAAAGAAAATTTTTCAACGAAGAAACTAATATTGCTATGTGCAAAGCCTTTATTGAAAATAGTCTTTTTGATCCAGTGGCCAAGCAAAATGGAGTAGAACTTTTTGGAAAGTCGATTGTGTTTTGTGTTTCGCAAAAACACGCCGCGAGGATTACTAACATTCTCAATAGATTTGCTTTTGAAAAATGGCCAGAACAATATGGCGAATCTGATTTTGCGATGCAAGTCACTTCGCAAGTTTCCAATGCGCAACAAATGACCATCAACTTTTCCAATAATATGCTAGGCGGAAAAGTGAAAAATCCAGCTGGTTATGATTCGGGAAAAACTCGAGTGGCAGTGACGGTCGGAATGATGACCACAGGTTATGATTGTCAAGATATTTTAAACATTGCTTTAATGCGTCCAGTCTTCAGCCCTTCTGACTTTGTGCAGATAAAAGGGCGAGGCACAAGAAAATATTTGTTTGAATATAAGGATTATGAAAATAATGAAACTATTGCGATTGCCAAAGATCGATTTAAGTTCTTTGATTTTTTTGCTACTTGTGAATATTTTGAAAATGAATTTCCCTATGATGAAAAAGTAAAACTTCCGCAAATTAAAAAAGTGCCAATGCCAGAAACGACTGATGGTATAAAATCTACGCAGGGAGAATTTGTAGATGAAAATGGAAAGAAAATTTTTAAAGGTTTGATTGATATCGCAACGCCTGATGAAGTAGCTTCGATTTCAGAAACGCCAGTTGGCACCGAGGGGATGAGAATTGACCGAGAAGGATTTCGGCGAGCGGTGGAGGAAGATGTGCTTGGAAATGAAACACTCAAAAATATGTGGGAAAATGGCGATACCGAAGAAGCGGAAGATTTTGCTAAAAAACAAATTTTTGATAAACCAAAATATTTCTTGAATCTTGATAAGATCAGAAAATTATTCGATATTGATCGTCGCATTAGTGTGAAAGAATTTTTGCAGGTGGCTTTTGGAGACAAAGATAAATTTGAAATGAAAGATGAGCTTTTGGAATCGGAATGGGAAAAGTTTATGGAAATTAATCCAGTTGATCAGGAACATTATGCTCCAGTGAAAATGTTTTTTAAGGCCTATGCCACCGATGAAAAAGTGCGAGAAATTATCACTAGTCGCCAAACTGGAAGATTTAACACAGAATCATCTTTTCACTTTGATGAATATCAAAAATTGAATGGCTACAAAGCGACAGTTCCGCAATATGTGCATGATTATGCTTATCATCTAACAAATTTATAAAATTATGAATAATGAAACAAAAAGACATATTGATGGTGCACGCCAAGTGCTCGTGGGAGTAGTGCCTAATCCAACTTCGCAAATTGATCAAATCACCAATGCTTTGATTTATAAGTTTATGGATGATATGGATCAGTCGGCTATCAAACAAGGAGATGAGCCGTCTTTTTTTGTGGGGGATTTAGAAAAATATGCGTGGACACGGCTAATGGATGCGCGAATGGGAAATCAAGAAAGAATGAATCTCTATTCAGAAGCTTTGATGAAATTTTCCGAATCAAAACAACTTCCAGAACTTTTTCGAGGAATTTTTAAATCTGCATTTTTGCCATATCGTTCACCGGAAGTGCTCGGATTATTTTTAAAAGAAATTAACTTTTTTGATTATTCTCATCCCGAAGAATTGGGCAATGCCTATGAATATTTGCTTTCCATTATGTCCTCTCAAGGCGATGCGGGGCAATTTAGAACACCAAGGCATATTATTGATTTTATTGTGGATGTCGTTAGTCCAACGGCCAGTGATAAGGTGCTTGACCCTGCTTGTGGCACAGGAGGATTCTTGGTTAGCTCCTACAAACATATTTTAGAGCAACATGACGGGATGGATGATCCACAGAAAAAAGAAAAACCGCTCACTCCTGATCAACGCAGAAATTTGATGAATAATTTTGAAGGTTATGATATTGATCCAACAATGGTGCGCATTGCGCAAGTGAATATGTATCTGCATCAATTTAAAAATCCAAAAATTGTCCAATATGATTCGCTTTCAATGGAAGAAAGATGGGGAGATAAATTTGATGTAATCTTGGCTAATCCTCCCTTTATGTCGCCAAAAGGTGGAGTGAAAACGCATAGCAAATTTAGCGTGCAATCCAGTCGCTCAGAAGTTTTGTTTGTGGATTATATTATGAATCATATTCGGCCAAAAGGTCGAGCGGGTATCATTGTGCCAGAAGGAATTATTTTTCAATCAGGTGGCGCTCACAAACAATTGCGAAAAAATTTAGTGGAAGATGGACTTTATGCTGTCGTGAGTTTGCCGTCGGGTGTATTTGCACCATATGCAGGAGTGAAAACTAGCATATTGCTATTTAATAATGAATTAGCTAAACAAAAAACAGAAATATTATTTGTTAAAGTTGAAAACGATGGTTTCGATCTGGGTGCTACAAAGCGACCAATCAGCAAGAATGATTTACCGACAGCTTTGGAAATTCTTAACAAGTGGAACACGGGAGAAAAGGTAGAAAAAAAACTGGCGGTGTATGTAGGAAAATCCAAGATTGCCGAGAATGGCGACTATAATCTTTCCGGTGATCGTTATCGCGTGGCGACCGATTACACCAACGCAAAATGGCCGATGGTGGAGTTGGGGAAAATTATTCATTTAGACTTTGGCGAAAGAATTACAAAAAACAACAAACGAGGTACAAAATACCCAGTTTACGGCGGAGGTGGAGAAAGTTTTAGAACAGACGAATTTAATCGCGAGAATGAATATGTTATCGCACGGTTTGCAATGTCGGAACATTGTGTTCGTTTTGTGGCGGGCCAATTTTGGATGATGGATTCCGGTGGGACTTTTTCAATCAAACCCGAATACCAAGACAGATTAAGTAAAGATTTTGTTGGCAAGATTTTATTAAGTCGTCAGGAAGATATTTTCATGTGCGCGCGAGGGGGAGCACAAAAAAATTTGAACACTGATCATTTTTACGAATTAAAAATTCCTTTTCCACCTCTCGAAATCCAAGAGCAAATCGTGGCGGAGCTGGATGGCTATCAAAATATAATTTCTGGTGCCAAGCAGATCACCGCTAATTGGAAACCAAAAATTGAAATTGATCCGAAGTGGAGAAGAGTGACTATCGGAAATCTTTGTGATCTTTATAATGGTAAAGCATTTAAGCCAAGTGATTGGAAAAAAGAAGAGTCTGGTGGCTTGCCTATAATTAGAATCCAAAATCTTAATAACGATAAATCAGAATTTAATTATTTTACTGGAAAAATTAATAATCAGGTCATTGTAAATAATGGAGATCTTCTATTTTCTTGGTCGGGCTCTCGTGGAACTTCTTTTGGCCCACATATTTGGAAAGGTCAAAAAGCTATTTTGAATCAGCATATATTTAAAGTTATTCACAAAAATGATATTTTAAAAGAATTTTTCTATTTGATGCTAAAGGACGCGGTAAAAGAAGTTGAGGAAAATCTTCATGGGGGAGTGGGCTTAGTTCACATAACAAAGGGAAACTTAGAAAGAATTGAGATACCGCTTCCATCTCTCGAAATTCAAAAACAAATCGTGGAAAAAATAGAATCCGAGCGCGCATTGGTGGAATCTTCTAAAAAATTAATTGAAATATACGAACAAAAAACCAAAGATGTAATTGAGAAACTTTGGGAAGAATAAAATATGGAGGAAAAAGAAAGAATAGATAATGTTATAGCAGAATTTGAAAAAAAGGCAATTGGAATTGCTACTAATTTTGCTGACTCTGATTATGAAAAGTATGAATCTGCTAGAAATGATTTGCTTTCTGAACCATTGCTTCACCCCATAATTCCCGATTGGATAATTAAGTACAGATGGGGAGGTCGATTTAGAAGTTTTATGCAACAGATGTCGGGGCAGTATGCACCGAGAAGAAAATTTATTTGGGATTCAATTCATGAATTAAGACAATTTGTTGAAAAAGGCGAAGGCCAGCCTGTTTCTCTTTCATTTGATGAAATTAAACACGCGATTAAAACTGCTAGCCTAGAGGGTCTGTGGAAAAAAATTCATTCGAGGAGAGATAAGGATCCGGAAGGGGCGATAACGGCTTCGAAAACAATGCTTGAGTCCACTATGAAATATATTCTTGATGAGTTAGGTGAAGAATATTCAGAAAAAGAAGACATGCTAGATTTATATAAGAAAGTTTCCCAAAAACTTAATTTGAGTCCAGGCAATCATCATGAAAAAATATTTAAACAAATTTTACAGGGAGTATCATCGGTTGTTGTTGGATTTAGTTCTTTAAGAAATAAATATGGTGATGCTCACGGAAAAGGCAAATTATATGTTGGTCCGGATAAAAGGCATGCGGATCTCGCAGTTAATCTATCCGGTACAATTTGTACATTTTTAATTGAAACCTTTAGGGTTCGCTCGGAAAAAACGATAAAGTCTAATAAATAATTTTTTATGATCTCACCACTTCCTTCATATCTTTCGCTTCGATATGAAAGTGAAGCGGAAAGCAATTTAAATTAAAAATATGCAAACTAGCGACTGGGTTTTAATTGGAACGACATTATTTTTAGGTGCTATGGCTCTTTTAGCACCATATTTAATTGAAAAATGGAAATATCGATTTTATTCTGCAAAACTAAACTTCAAATTTTTTCATAAACCGCCATATTGTCATCAAACAGAAATGAGGAGTGGCAGTATCCGTTTCCCGGTATATTATTTTAGATTTAAAGTTGTTAATGATGGCAAGGTACAAGCCGAACAGTGTGAAGCGGTATTAGAAAAAATTTGGAAAGAAAATAGCGCAGGGGAATTAAAAAAATATAATGGTTTCTCGCCTGTCTCCTTGAAATGGTCTGGAATCGGAGGTATAAAATATTTAACAATACAACCAGGGAGAGAAATTTTTTGCGATATAGGCAGAATCCAGCATCCAAATCATGAGTCCTTCTCGGTTTATAAAGGAATAAGCGAACAAGATAGTAGAAAAAATAAATTCTTTTTTGAATTTCCAGATATATTTTTTTCACAGTGGGATTGTTTGGTTCCTGGGAAATACGAAATCGAAGTTGCTGTTTATAGTAAAAATGCCAAAAGAATTAGCAGAAGATTTAAAATTAGTTGGTCGGGAGAATGGAAGGATCGAGAATCAGAAATGCTAAACGAGCTTACTATAAGCTAAAAATAAAAATATCAAAAATAATTCAGGATGATTTCGGAGTTTATATTGAAATTACTAACTAATTTAATTACGTAATTAATTACTTACAAAAAAATCTCAGAAAGGTGATTTAATTCGAAAATCTATGTCCGCGGTTGAAAGTAAAAAATCAAAAATAATCATTATCATTGGCGTCTTTCTTTTGGGAATCGCAATCGGGTTTGGGATTGGATTTGAATTTGGCCGAGAGAATAGGGTGACGAAGCCATTGGATAATTCGCAAGCCAAGAAAGATGTGTATGTCGGGGAATATAAAGTTTTGCGTGTGATTGACGGCGACACGATTGAGATTGAGGGCGGGGAGCGGGTGAGATATATCGGGATCGATACGCCGGAAGTGGGCGCAAACGGAAAAGCGGACGAATGCTATGCTCAAAAAGCTAAGGAAAAAAATCAGGAATTGGTTTTGGGGAAAAATGTAGAACTAAGAAAAGATGTGAGTGATCGCGACCAGTATGGCAGGCTACTGCGGTATGTTTTTGTGGACGGGCTTTCCATCAATATTGAGCTGGTGCGTTTAGGGTTGGCCAAGGTGGCGAGCTTTCCGCCGGATGTCAGATATCAAGACGAAATTACCAGCGCGCAAAGCGAAGCCCGAGAGAAAAAATCCGGCTTGTGGGTTGCTTGCCCGCAGGAATAAATAATTGCATAAAAGAGAGTTTAAAATTATATGACTAAACTTTCTAATCACAACACACTTATCCTTAAATACTGGAGTTTTTAAGGATAAATAAAATATGATAGAATTATTTAGAAGAGAATTGAACAAAAAATAAAGATAAATAAATATGCTGGCAAAAAAACGAAAATTTGAGCGAAAAATAAAAACACCCAAGCAGATGGAGCGTCATTTGAAAGGCATGGCTAATCATCACCGGATAGAAATACTTTTAATTGTTGATGAGAACAAGGGCATCACGCTAGACAATATCATTGAAATAACAAAAGCTAATGCCAAAACGATTGGGGAGCATACCCGGAGACTCCATCAGGCTGGACTGATCAATAAAAAATATCGTGGCCATTTTGTCGAACACGAATTGTCGCCTTATGGAAAAATATTCGTTCGTTTCCTCAAATCATTCAGAACAGACTAAACTTATCCTTAAATACTGGAGTATTTAAGGATGAATAATAAGAAATTTAAATATGAAAAATGCAATAATTTTACATGGAACCGGAGACAAGCCAATTGATTTCTGGTTTCCGTATTTGAAAAATGGATTGGAAGAACGCGGTTATGAAGTTTGGCTTCCAAGCCTTCCCAATCCCGAATTTCCTAATCGCGCTGAGTGGCTGCCGTTTCTTTTTGAAAATGGAAAATTTACTGAAGAGACAGTAATTATTGGACATTCTGCTGGTGCGCAAATAATTTTGAGTCTTTTGGAAAAGCTGGATGCGAAAGTGAAGCAGGTTATTCTTGTATCCGGTTATGCCAAAGCATTGCGAAAAAATATGGAAAGCGAAAAAAATGTCGATGATTATAATTGGGAAGCAATAAAACCAAAATGCGATAATTTTATTTTTATAAATTCTGACAATGATCCTTGGACTTGCGATGACACGCAGGGCCGAATTATGTTTGATAATTTGGGCGGAATGCAAATAGTCCTTCATGAAGGGCACATGGGATCAAATTTTTATAATCAACCATATAAAAAATTCCCTTTACTTTTAAAATTAATTAATTGAAATTTTACCATGGAAAATGCAAATATTAATTACTTGCAAGAAAATAAGATTGAGGCTCGAGGCAAAGAAA
The DNA here is from genome assembly GCA_022709735.1 of Patescibacteria group bacterium. Classification (GTDB taxonomy): domain Bacteria; phylum Patescibacteriota; class Minisyncoccia; order Moranbacterales; family UBA2206; genus UBA2206. The sequence continues at coordinate 23,734 of JAKLIG010000006.1, forward strand.
TTCACGAAAAAGAATTGAACGAGAAACTCGAGATGATTCAATTTATTTATGCAGACGAACAATATCAAAAAGAAATTGAGAAAGAGCTAGCTCCAACTTCTTTTTATGATATTCTCGAGCGAGATACTGGGGTGATTTCTAAAATTAAGGATGAGCATGAAAGAATTTTGAAGGATGATGACCAGATTGCTGAAGATTTAGGCAAAATTAAAAATAAAATAAATGAGATTTATGCAAGAAAAAACGAAGATTGGAAAAAAGAAATAGTTCAGTTCTTGGGTTCGATTCACGAGAGGTTTAACAGAAAGGAAGATGAGAAAAATGTTAAGAAGGCAGGTATTTTTATTTATAATATAATAAAAAGCCGACCAGATCTCATAAAGCATGGAATTGGAGAAGGTGGGGATGTTTTGGAAATTCATTTAGAAAAAATGTATAAACAAGAGGGACAAAATTTTACTTCCCAGAGTATAAAAAAATCATTTATTGAACTAGCGGAAATGATTGCTGAAAAGCATCTTGGAGTAAGCGATTTAGCTGCTAGATCATGGATTCTTGATAGCGGTTTGGTAGAAGCATTTGGATTTGAAGAAGTAGAAAGAACAGATAGTCTGAATCATTTTTCGACTTGGTGGCAATTTATTGATAAAAATGGGCAAATCGACAAAAAGCGTTTTGAACAGTTTACAAAAAACGGTAAACCTCCTCTTCAAGTGGTTTTGGCCAAAGTCAAAGTGGAAGATTTTTTGAAAAAATATTTACCGCAAGAAAAAAAAGGCAAAATTTTGCTCAAAGAATATTCTTTCAAAAACAAAGAGGCTTTGGAATTTAGAAAAATGTTTGAAACAAAATTCAATTCAATAAAACCGGAGGAAATTGCTGACTTGTTTAGTGAAAGCAGAGTTTATTCGGAGTTTTATCAAAAAGGAATTTTCAACGAATTGATTGAATTTTTAGTTGAGATGAAAAAGAAGGGATATACTTATCGGCAAATTGAGAACATGAAAAGTGAAAGACTGAATGTGATTTCGGAAAAGTTGAAAAAAGTCCTAGATGCTAATAATTATGTCGAAAAAGAAATTTTTATTCCATAACTTACATAAATAAAGTAATCAGGAAAAAGAAAAACACAGAAAATTTCTGTGTTTTTTATATACTAAGAAATAAAATTTTGGAATTTAGAATCCTCGCACTTGAATTTTTTTCGTGCGGGTGTTGTCAGCTTTTGGCAATCGAATGGTCAAAATTCCATTTTTCATCGAAGCTTCAATCTTGTCAGGTAGCACATCGACTGGCAAAATCACTGATCTTGAAAAACTTCCCCAATAACATTCCTGATAATAATAATTTTCTTCCAATACTTCCTCGTCTTTTCTTCTTTCTCCGCGAATGGTGATCATATCGTTGTTTATACTCACATCCAAATCTTCTGGCTTCACTCCGGCAATAGTTGAGCGAATCACAACATCATTGTCAGTTTGATATACATCAATAGTGAGTTGGCCTTCGCCGTCTTCTTGTGGGCTGGAAAGTTGATTTTCTTCCCGTTCCATTTGGCGCGGGGAAGAATTGATAATCATCTCCGCTTCGGCGTCTTCGGAATAAATATTGGGCATATTCATTGGACGCTCTCTTTCAAAGCCATTTCCTTCATTATCGATGTTTCGAGAACCGGTAAGTTTTTCAAAAAAAGACCTTTTTACTTTTGTCATATAATAGTGTTATTTATTTAGCTTAATTTAATTCTAATTTAATTTTTTCTTTTTGGCAAGAAAACCTATTTTTCCCATAATTAAAAGGAAAATTGCCAAGATAGAATTGGTCAAAATCGGGCTGATATCAAAGAAAACGGAAAAATTGAAAAGAAAATGGGAAAAACATCCCAAGGCAAAAATAGCCAATCCGCCTAAAACTGAAAAGCTTTCTTTTTTGGAAAAATAAAGACCGTAGATTGTAGAAGTGAAAGTATGGATCAAAAATAATCCAAAATAGTTAAGAACAAACTCTAAATTAAAATTCAAAATATTTAGAAATATTTCAACAAAGGCAAAACCAAGCCCAAAGAAAACAGCTAGCCAAAAAATATTTTTTTGATTTTCTGAAATTCTTGAAATTTTCCATATAGATATTAATTTAAGCAGTTCCTCAATTAAAATAGCAGTTAGCAGGTAAACATCGAAAGGCGAAGTTGCTTCAACTGCGGTTTTTAGAAAAATAATAGGAATAAGATTTTCAAAAACTAACGCTGCCAAGGCAGTTAAAATTCCAAAAATAAATATTTTAATTTTTCCCATAATTTTATTTTAATTTTAAGTTGGCGTTGGCTTCCATTTTTTTCCAATTATCATCCAGATTTTTTTTATTTTTCTTAAGTTCATAGCGAAAAGCGGCAGCCGAAGCGATCATCGCGGCATTGTCTAGAGAGTATTTTATGTCGGGTATTTGATATTTGGTATTGGGCAAATTATTTTTTACGGCTAAACCTAACTGCTTTCTAAGTTCCGAATTAGCGGAAACACCGCCGGCCAGCATTATAGTTTTGGGCTTATAAAATTTAGCGGCGCGAATGGTTTTGGAGACTAAAACATCAATCGAAGCTTGCTGAAATTCCCGGCAAACCGCACTTATAAATTTTTTATCTTTTAATAAATTCTCATTCTTCTTGACTAAATATAAAACTGCAGTCTTGAGTCCGGAAAAAGAAAAATTAAAATCTTTGGAATTAATCATAGGCCGGGGAAGTTGAATTACATTTTTTCTTAATTCTTTATTCTTAATTCTTAATTCTGCGATTTCCGCTTTTGCGGAAATCGCTGGTCCACCGGGATAACCTAACCCTAAAATTCTTGCTACTTTGTCAAAAGCTTCTCCGACGGCGTCATCTAGCGTTTGTCCGATAATTTCATAATCTAAATGTTTTTTCATAAGGATTAATTGCGTGTGCCCGCCGGAAACAACTAAGCATAAAATCGGAAAACAGCTTTTAGCTTTTAGCTTATAGCTTTTAGTTGCATTAATTTTATCCTGCTCAAGTGGGATAAAATTAGCGTAGATATGACCCTCGATATGATGAATCCCAATTAACGGTTTTTTCCAAAGATAAGACAAAGTTTTAGCGGTTTCAACTCCGATGAGAAGCGCCGGGATAAGTCCAGGGCCGTTGGTGACAGCAATTAAATCAATATCTCTGGAAGATATTTGTGCTTTTTCTAACGCTTCGTTTATAACTGGCATAATATTTTTCAAATGTTCTCGGGCGGCTAAATTTGGCACGACTCCGCCCCACTTGGAATGCAGGGAAATTTGGGAAGAAACAACATTGGATAAAATCGAAAAACTGCCATTTTTAGCTTCCAAAATAGCGCAGGCAGTTTCGTCGCAGGATGTTTCAATACTTAAGATATGCATATAACTAATAATATAGTATCATTAATAGTACGAAATATAAAGTAATCGAATCAAGTATTATAAATGGCAGAAAATAACATAAAAAAAGAATTATCTGACAATGAACTGGTGGAAATAGTTCGCAGTTCCGATCAGGAAAGATACGGCGAAATAATTGAAAGATATCAAGGAAAATTATTTGCCTATCTTTTTCGCTTGATCGGTTCAAAAGAAGAAGTGCAGGATATTCTGCAAGATGTTTTTATCAAAGCGTATAAAAATCTTATGAGCTTTGACGCCGAGCGAAAATTTTCTTCTTGGATTTATCGAATTGCGCATAATGAAGCGGTGAATTATATCAAAAGAAAATCGATAAAAAGATTTATTCCTTGGGAAGATATTTCAGCGACGAAAGATAAAATAGAAATGGCCAGTTTTGAAGAAGGCGCGGAAAAAGCCTGGATCAGAAAAGAAACCGGCGAAGAAGTGAATTTGGCGATGGACAGACTGCCACTAAAATACAAACAAATTTTGGTGCTACGATATTATTCGGACAAATCGTATGAAGAAATCAGCGAAATTTTGGGAAAGCCGGTGAACACTGTTGGAACGCTCATCAGTCGAGCCAAGAAAAAACTTTCCGAAGAACTTGAAGGACGGAATTTGCCATTTTAACTATTTTACTAAGATAATTTTTAAATTTTTATGGAAGAAGAAAAAGATATTGTCAAAAGCAAAGTGATGCAGGCGATAAAAGAGAAGAGAATAAAAATGCGAAGCCATTTTGTTTTTGTGGCGGAAAAATTAGGACTCGAAAGCGCGTTGGCTGTGGCGATAATTCTCGGAGCATTTTTCATTAGCATCTTGTTTTATTTTTTCAAAAAAACAGGACTCTTGAAATTTTTGAGTTTGGGCATTCCCGGGCTAAAAATTTTTCTTCTGACTTTGCCGTATGAATATATTGCTCTTTTTATTCTTTTTATAATTCTGGCTATTTATTTTGCCAACCAATTTGAACTTTGCTGTGGCAATTGCACGCACACCAATTCTTTCGCAATTTGTTTTTTTGCGCTCTCTTTGATTTTAGGAATTTGTTTCGGCGCAATCGGGGTGGGGGAATATCTTAAAGGTTGGTCAAAGAAAGACATACCAAAAGAGAATGCCATTCATGGAAAAGTAAAAAATTTTTCAGATAAAGAAATTTTAATAGAAGATGAAGATGGAAAATTAATCAGAGTTTTCATAGAAACGCCGGAATCGGTAAGAAAAGATAAATATGAAGAAGAAAAATTTTTGCGAGCGATTGGAAACCGCGACCTTGATGATGAAAATTTATTCCACGCCCAGATAATCCGGTGCTGTGATGAAGACTAGTCTTTACATTTGATTTTTTATAAATGTGTGTTATAATCCTTTTAGTTAGATTTTAGGCGTGCCTTTTAGGCACTCTATTTATTAAAAAAAGAATACTGCGCCGCGTTCGTCTAGTCCGGCCTAGGACGCCAGGTTTTCATCCTGGAAATCATGGGTTCGAATCCCATACGCGGTACGAAGTTTAAATAAGGCTGAAATAAGCCTTGTTTTATTTTAAATATTTGACAACTAATAATTTATGTGCTAGCTTAGACTATTCAGAAAAAGACAGCTTTTTAAAATAACCCTAACATTTTTTATTAAGGAGATAGAATATGTTAAATAAAATGGATCCCATTTTTTTGTGGCTAAGGTTTGTAGTAGCCCGAAGGTTTTTTGATTCTGGACTACTACCAGAAGAAAATGCTTTTGTACTAAGCAATATTAGTAAGCACAGAAATGTGCTTTGGCTAAATGTGGTTTGTTCAGTGTTTGTATATTTTTCATTACTCAAAACAAATCCTGATAAAATCAGCATTGTAATAACATCCTTACTTGCTCCAGTTATGGTTATGGGTGGTGCCTGGTTCGCCATTTCATTCGGTGGAATTCCAGCCAAATTAATGGATATAGCGATGTCGACAACATCCTGGATGTTCGCAGCCTTCAGCATATCTTTATCATCAATGTTTATAGCTGTTGGATTTTCTACCTACCCACTGCTCTGGCCAGTACTTACTGTAATTTATATTGGGGCTCTCATTAGCTGTATTCAATATGACACGGCTGATGGTCTAAAGGCCGGTTTAGATGAGGCAGTTCTTAAACATTCAAGAGCTGCATTAATTTTTTATCGAGAAAAACAGGGAATTGATATTAAATAATTCGGCAAATATTTTTTGAATATTGCTATCAACTAAAAAACCGGAACTAACTTTAATGAGTTAGTTCCGGTTTTAATTTACATAATTTTTATTAACTAAATCTGACGCCGTAATATTTTTACACAGTATGATTAATTTGCTTTAATTCTTCTCACATCCTCAATTCTTGTATTATTTGGTTCCAATCGGTGAGTAGGTGGTGTACGAAAATTAAAAAACTTCTTATACAAGAAGTTTTTTTATTTCTTCCATTCCGGGATATTGCTCACGGCTATTTCAATTTTATCTGCAATACGCAGATTTCTAATCTGGTTTCTATTTAAGATTGGAAAATGTTTTACTTTTACCAAATATTCCGGGATATAATCAATTTCTTCCTGGGTCGTCATCCAGCCTAATCTATCAAACCTTTTTAGATTAACCGGAGCGCAGTAGCTTCGAAGAGTTTTTCGGCCTTTCGGGTCAGTGTATTCATGAAAATAACTCATCACGAGTTCTTGGATGGAACTGTAAACTGGCTCGCGATAGCGAAGAACGCTGTGGTTAGTTTTGGAAATCGCGCCCCATTTTCCATATTTTCGGAAAGGCGAAATCACATGATCAAAATCGTCCCGCGTGGCGGTAAGATCAAGAACGAGCGGAGGCTCTCCATTGACGCGAAACGCCAGCGCCGCCAAAACCGCTCCTTCAGTGCAATGGCAGACTTTTTTTTCTAAAACTGACATTGGAGAAAGAAAAGTTTCGCCGTCTTCTTCAAAATTCATCGGCATCAAATCCAGAAAATCCTGGATTTTTTTGGGTGTGTTTAGAGCTTTTAGAATTTTTAGTTTTTCTTTTGGAAGTTTAAACATTTTTCTGGTATAATCTTAATTAAGAGACAGTGCATACTTCTATAATATCACTTCCTATGTATTTGAAAAAGCTGGCAAAAAAGAAGAAGCAAGATATAAAAAAACATTTCAAAAAAATTCAAAAAAATAATTTTTTTTCTGTTAGGACTTTTTTGTTGGGAATTTTTTATTTTTTCATGGCTGTTATATTCTCTGGCCTGCTTTTTATTATTTTTGCCTATTTTTTTATAGCTCCGGGGGTTAAGGAACTACCGAATAGAATGGCCAAGGGGACGACAGTTATTTATGACCGGACAGGCGAACATATTCTTTATGAAATTTATGGAGAAGAAAATAGAAAAATTTTATCTCATGATCAAATTCCAAATTCTATCCGCGTTGCAACAATTGTAGCAGAGGACGCATCTTTTTATGAGCATCCGGGAGTGGATATCCCTTCGATTTTACGGGCGCTGGAGATAAATATCCGGCGCAGCAAATTTCAACAGGGCGGATCAACAATCACCCAGCAATTGGCGCGCAATGTTTTTTTGAGCCGAGATAAAACTCTGAAGCGAAAATTTTTAGAAACGATTATCGCCATTAAGCTTGAAAATAATTTCAGCAAAGATGAAATCTTAGATTTTTATCTAAACCAAATTCCGTATGGTTCGAATGCTTATGGTATTCAGTCAGCTTCCCAGACATTTTTTGGAAAAGACGCTATCAATTTAACCTTGGACGAAGCGGCGCTTCTCGCGGCTCTTCCTAAAGCGACCACGCTATATTCTCCTTATGGAAACAACAAAGATGCGCTAGTTTCTCGGCAAAAATCTATTCTTAGTGAAATAGAAAAAATAGGAGTAGCTGACAAGGAAATTATAAAAGAAGCTTTTGAAGAAAATACTTTGAATAAAATTTTTCCGCCACGAAAAAATATTGAAGCCCCGCATTTTGTTTTTTATGTCAAAGAAATGCTTGAAAAAGAATATGGCGCATTGTCTCTTGAAACCGAAGGGCTAAAAATTTATACTACGCTGGATTATGATATGCAAAAGCGAGCAGAAGAATCAGTGCGAGAAGGAGCGGTGCGCAATGAAAAATATAGGGCGAGCAATGCTTCGCTGGTGGCCATAAATCCTAAAAACGGAGAAGTGCTGGCCATGGTTGGAAGCAAGGATTTTTTTGATTCATCAATCGACGGGCAAGTTAACATCGCGACGAGCCTTCGCCAGCCTGGTTCTTCATTTAAGCCCTTCGCTTATGCAAGAGCTTTTGAAAAAGGTTATCAGCCCGAAACTCTCCTCTTCGATGTGCCAACAAATTTTGGTCCGGATGGATCAGGAAAAGATTATATGCCCAATAATTATGACGGAACATCTCACGGGCTAGTTTCTATGCGTCAAGCATTATCAATGTCGCTCAACATCCCAGCGGTGGAAACTTTATATTTAGCTGGGATAAATGAAACGATTGATCTTGCTGAAAAACTTGGAATTTCTACGCTGAATAATCGAAATCGCTTCGGACTTTCGCTAGTGCTTGGCGGAGGGGAAGTGAAGCTTCTCGATATGGTTTCGGCTTTTTCTGTTTTTGCTAATGATGGAATAAAAAATCCGCCCTCAACTATTCTAAAAATTGTTGATCAAAAAGGAAATGTGATAAGAGAAAATTCAAATCATAATGAGCGCGTAATCTATGAACAAATTGCCAGGAAAATAAGTTCAGTTCTTTCGGATAATGCATCTCGGTCAGCAGTATTTGGCAGTTCTTCCCCATTAGCTTTCAAAGATCGTGAAGTGGCGGCTAAAACTGGCACGACGCAGGAATTTCGCGATGCTTGGACGATAGGCTATACCCCGAGCATTGCCGTAGGAGTCTGGGTTGGCAATAATAATAATATTCCTATGAAGTCTGGGTCTGACGGAATTTATGTCGCGGCGCCTATTTGGCGGAATTTTTTGGACAAGGAATTAATGTTTTATCCGGACGAAAAATTTGGCTTGTATGAAAAAGTTGAATCTTCAAAGCCGATGATTACCGGAAAAGCTTCTGGAGAAGTTAGATATTATAAAATTGCTTCTGGTAAAAAAATTTCTGAAAATAAAGCGAAAAAATATAAAGCTTCCGAAGTTAGAAGTCAAATTGAGCCTGATCGGCATTCCATTCTTTTTTATGTGAACAAAAATGCTCCTCTTGGACCAGAAGAACCTGATTATACTGATCCAATGTTTGCTCGATGGGAAGAAGCGCTCGGCCAAGATTTTGAAAATACTCTTTTTAATGGTGAGCCAGCGCAATAAAAATATTGTAAGAATTATTTTAACGAATCTGCGTATTGTTTTTTAGTTTCTTCGAAAATTTTCATTTGTTCTTCGTTTAGTGGGTTGCCTTTGGGTAAGTCCATCTTGAGCGGATTGACCGGAACGCCATTGAGTTTTATCCCATAATCAAGATGTGGACCGGTTGACCAGCCGGTTGATCCAACATAACCGATAATTTGTCCCCGGCTAATTCTTCCGCTCGATCGGAGATTTTTAGCGAAAGCGCTTAGGTGCCCATAGTGCGTGGTATAACCATTGTCGTGGCTAAGCCGAACTATATTTCCCCAGCCGCCTTCCCAATTAGCGCTTATTAAATTTCCATTGGCCGAAGCGACGACCGGTGTTCCAGCGGGTGCGGCATAATCAATTTGATAGTGAGCGGAAACTTTTCGAGTAATTGGATGCATACGCGCGCCAGTAAAGCCGGAAGAAATATGGCGATAGCTTAGCGGAGCTTTGAGAAACTGCCGTTCGAGAAGTTTTCCATCCGCATCATAATATCCGCTCTTGCCGTCATTTTCAAAATAATAAGCATAATAAGCCACGCCGGAATTTATAAATTTTGCGCCAAGAATTTTCCCATCTGGTGCCTCTTTCCCATCGCGCGTTCTCTTTTCATAAATAATTGTAAATTCATCGCCGACTTGAATTTCGGTGGCAAAGTCGATATCGAAAGAAAAAATATCGCCGACTTCCAAGACCGTGCTTTCTGAAAGTCCGGCGTCCATCGCATCAACATAAAAAAAGTTTTCAATATTCCCGTGCGCAATTTCTTGGGATGTTTCATAGGAAATTTTTTCTTCGCGCGCGCTAAATTCGCTTCCATTTCGCTCAATAACAATTAATGCTTCTGTATTTTTGTCATATTCCACGCGTTTGGCTTTTTCTTCCTGGCCAAAATAAAAACGAAGTTTTTGCCCGGCTTTGATGCGAGTAAAATCATAAACATCCTTAGAAGAGAATAAAAGCGCTTCCACATCATTAGCATTAAATTTTCCATTCGATTCAAAAACTTCTGCTGGAATGTCACCTTCAGAAATTTTGTATTCCTCAACTCGATCGCTATTTTTTTCGAGAATTTCTTCGGGGTTTTTTTCTGTTGTTTTGACAATTTCATTTTTCGAAATATCATTTTTTCCTAAAATATTTTTTAGCCAAACGAATCCCTTAAAAAGGAAAAAAATAATAACGAGAAAAAATAATCCCGTTAGAAGTTTTCTTTTAAGGTAAGATTTTTGAGTGCGCAATGTTTGGCGTTGTCTTATTTCCATAAATTTATTGCATTAACCAATTATAACACAAAAACAAAACCGCCCCGATAAATCGGGGCGGTTCCTTCAAATACTAAAAAATATTAGATCTTTGAAACGCTGATTGCGCATGGTCCTTTTGGGCTTTCGCTTACTTCGAACTGGACTTTGTCTCCTTCACGGAGTTCTTCAAAGGCTACGCCTTGAAGTTCTTTTGAATGAAAGAAAAGATCCTTGTCACTTCCGTCTCGGGAAATGAATCCGAATCCTCGATCAGTCAATTTTTTGATTGTTCCTTGTTCCATTGTAATAGATATATAGGTTATTTAAATTTGTACCATTAGAGGCTTTGCAAAAAAGTTCGACGAGTCTTCTAACTGCAGGCTTATTGGGACTTGTACTGTATTATATATCAATCGCGGTTATTTGTCAATGCGATTTTTTTCATGCCATTGACCATTGCAATTTAAAGGTTATAATAAATTATTATAAGATAAACAAAATTTATGAAAGAAATAAATAAATATATCGATGCTCGGGAAGCCAATATCACTAAAAAGCCGATCAAAGACCGGATCAAGTGGCTTTTCAACTTAAGCAAGCATCATTCAGAAGTTTATTGTACATCAGAAGCCTATCTGGCGAGAAAAAGATATTTGGCCAAGCATCCAACTATGGTGATTGTTCTAAAATGCATGGACGGAAGAATTCATATTCCATATGCAACAAAGACGCCTCTCGGAATAATCAAGCCATTTCGAAATATTGGCGGAATGTTTAATTTAGGCTGGCCATATCTGGGCGAAGTGCTTTATAACACTGTGAACACTGCTATAAACGATTCGCGCCGAGTTTTATTACTTATTACTTACCATTATTCCAAAGGCAACCATAACCGCGGTTGTGCCGGATTCAATCATGATCGTGAAGCTGCTGTTAAACATGTTTTTGAAGTGAAAAAACAAGTGGAATATATTTTCGGTCAAGATCATCAAACAGTTTATCCGGTAGTTTGCGGTTTTGAAACCGATGAAGACGCGATGATATTTCACGGCGAGAATAAAAAAGTTGCGAATTTGGCAGAAATCAAAGATACTTCCAAAGAATTTTGGATTAATAAATTAAGAGAAATGTATCCGGATATGCCAGACAGAATACTCTCGGACATGGTTCCACTGGCAACTGGCAATATTTCCCATATTGAAGATATTAGAAATTCGCACCGTAATCTCGAATTGGATACAGTACATCGAGAATGGATTATTTGCGTTGGGCGCGGTTTTGATTTTTTGCATGTGCCAAACATTGCTCTTATCATCGGGCCGTATAGTCCTGATATTGGGGGACCAATAACCAAAGCGGTCGGCATAATTAAATCCAATATGGAAAAAGGCATGATTCCCAAAGACGGTTTTCTTCTGCTCGCTTCATCGCCGTATAATGAAATTGGCGTAGATCGGGCCAGAGCGGAACTCAAATCCCAATTTTTGGGTGATTACGCTTCGGAAGTAATAAAGAAAGCTTATCCGGAAATGCACAAATTAATGGTCAAAAAAACCGCTGTTCTAAACTGGCATACTCGGCATTTGGAAGTGAAAGACTAAATTAGGGCTAGTTAAAATTGCGTGGTATAATAAACTTGTAATTATTAAAATAAAAAAATGAAAAAATACGCGTTGCTTTTTCTTCTGCCAGCCGTTTTTCTTTTGGCTGGGTGCGGAGAAAAGACAGGGACAAAAATTGGGGGAGTAGATTATCCCGAACTCTATAAGAGTGAAAATCTTCCGCAGTATAAAGATGCTTCACTTGCGCAAATTATAAATAACGGACCGACGCTCAAAGAAGGAGTGCTTCTGCGATTGGAAAGCGCAAAAGATGTGAAAACTATCGCGACATATTATGATGAACAAATGAAAGCTCTGGGCTGGACAATGCCAGCTGTCAATACTCCGACAGAAACTAGCTATGCCACACAATATAACAAAGGGGATAAATATGTTCAGATGACTGTTTCAAATATTACCGGAAAAAGCCAGACGATCACGCTAAGTTTGATGCAGAAATAAAAAATATTTCTCAAGAATAAATTATAAAACACTCCGGAGCGGGGTGTTTTATAAATACTAAGAAATTTAAAGACAATAAGTTTGTATAATATATAGCAAGGTCGATTAAGTTATTTTAAATAATAATTTTTTAAATAATAAATATATGGAAAACAACAAAGAGGAAACTTGCGTTTGTGGCTGTGGTTGCGGAAAGGTTTGCAAATGTGGCTGTGGCACAGGAGAAGGGGAATGTAAATGCGGTCCGGATTGCGACTGTGGATGCAATAAGTAAGCCTTAATAAAAACCACTCCGATTTAATCGGGGTGGTTTTTTTCTTGCTAAATATGTTTGAATATATTCTTTGACCTTAGACTTCTGCACCGAAACGAGCCAATGCTCCACTTCGCAAATTAGCGCGATAAACGCGTAGGAAAAAAATATAAGCGAGCATTAGATAAAAAATAGCCAAAGCCGTTCCGACAAGAAGATTGCTTAATAGCCCTGAGAAAAAATAATTTCCAGACAAAATACTTCTGAAGCTTTCAAAAACATAAGAAGCTGGAATTAACCGAGCCAGAATTTGAAATGCCGAAGGCAAGGTGGCGATAGGATAAAACACTCCGGAAAAAATTGAAAGTAAAAAAGGAAGTGGCCAGCCAAGCCATTCAGCTGCTGGCCCAAAACGGAAAATAATTGCAGTTATGAAAAGTCCTACCGCCATGCCGAACAAGAATAAAATTAAAAGAAAGGGGAGGATAAAAAGTCCGGCTTCTAAAATATTGTAGCCAAAAATAATTCCAGCCAGGAGAATGAGAACTGCAAAACTAGCCAGACTTGTGATGATGCTTGTCAGAACAAGCCCACCCAGATATTCCCGGATTTCCAGTGGCGAAGCAAAAAAATTGATGAAATTTTGCGACCAGATGTCTTCTAGAAAAGAGGTCATAATGCCTTGCTGGATCCGATTCATAAATTCCGAAAGAATGATTGCGCCCAAAAGGGCAGTGGCAAAGCTGAAAGCCGCCTGTCCAAGCGTTCCTAAATATTTAGTAATGAATCCCCAAAGAACTATGTTCATAATGCCCCACAAAAATACCGTCACTAGCCGGATTGGGTTACTTCGGAATAGGAACCATTGGCGGATAAAAATAACGTAGATTCTTTTAAAACTCATATCATTGCTCATTAAGAGTTAAGGGTTCTCTGGCGACGGTAATGAATAATTCTTCCAGGTCTTTTTTGCCTTGTTGCGCTGGCAAAGTTCGTGGATCGCCAGTGAGTAATATTTTTCCGTGCGACAAAAAAGCTACTCGGTTGCATACAGTTTCAATCTCTCGCATATTGTGCGAAGTCCAAACTACCGCTGCGCCGTTTTTTTTCGCGTAAGCCATAACCATTTCCCGGATTTGTTGGGCAATGCTCGGATCAAGTGAAGCGGTTGGTTCGTCCAAAAGCAGAAGACAAGGCTCGTTGATGATAGCTTTGGCAAGATTTAGTCGGCTAAACTCGCCTGAAGAAAGCAAACCGGCTTTGGTGGCGGAAAATTTTTTCAAATCAAATTCATTCATCAGTGTATCGATGCGAGAGCGCAGATTTTTTACTTCATAAAGTTTTCCAAAAATATAGAGATTTTGCCAAACTGTAAGGTTGGACGGAAGATGAGCATAAACCGCTGCGAAGTTGATAAGGCATCGCACTTCAGCATGGTGTTCTGCCATATTTTTTCCAAGCATAATAATTTTTCCGTCAGTCGGCTCAAGAATGCCTAAGAGCATATTAATTGTTGTTGTTTTTCCGGCACCATTGGGACCCAAAAGTCCGAAAGTTTCGCCTGCTTCAACCGAAAACGAAATGCCATCAACGGCCTTGAGCTTCCCATAACTTTTTTCAAGATTTTCTATTTTTAGGATAGTTTCGTTTTTCATATAATAAATACAAGAACTAAAGAATAATATTTTCCAGCTAATAACTTCTGACCCATATTATAACACAGTCTAATCTAAATAATTTATGAGATTTTACTTTAAAAAAAGTAAAAGGGCATTATTTAAAAACAATGCCCTTTCCTGTTTGTGCTAGATGATATAGCACTAAACAGATTAATGTTTGAAGCTTCGCTACCCTAAAAACAACATTACTATATCTGACCCGCCGACTTGTTTTACTGTTGGTTTTCGATTTGCGGATAAGTGCCCCGGATATTTTCGATGGTTTGTTTGCCCATGTAACTTGCAATGGCTGTATCATAGGACGCAGTGTGCTGAAAAGCTTTTTGGGCCAGATAGAAACGGATATCTAAGCCGGTTCTGCCTCCAGTTAGGAATAACTCATTGATGATTTTCCTATAGTCATCTGGGTCCACAACTGACGCCACGCGGATATAATTTTTTGCTGACGCGCGGATCATGCAAGGCCCGCCGATATCAATATTGCCGCGAGCCTTTTCTGGCGTGGCATCTGGCTTGGCAATCGTTTCCCGAAACGGATACAGGTTAACTACAACCATGTCAATCGGCATAGCTCCGGTTCGACTCAAATCACTTTGATGGTACAGATTGTATGTTTCTGTCAGGAGGCCCAGATAGATTTTGAAATCCAGGGTTTTCACAAGTCCTCCTTGGGTTTCACGTTGGCCGGTGTAATCGGACACCTGAAACATTCTTGGTCTATGGCGTCCCAATTTTTTAATAAAGTCATACGTTTTCCCGGTTGAATAAATTGTTACTGCCGGATTGGTTTTATTTAGCCCGAGGACGAAATCGTCCAGGCCGGTTTTGTCCGACACGCTGATCAATACATGGTTGACCTTTACAAGATTATCAATTTTTTCTACTGTGTTGATTGCCATCTGCTGCTTCTCCTTTTCTTTGCGGTTTGTAAAAGTTAACGGTTTTATATTCAAAACGACTCTTCGCGTATTATTTTTGAAGCTTCATTTTAAGGTACAAAAAAGCTAATCCTCCTTAAATTTCCAGATTAGCTCAATGTTCTTAAAATAATTCTATTTTTGGGTTATGTCAATAACGATAGTGCTCTGGTTTATATGGTCCATCAATTGGCACATTGGAATAATCAGCTTGTTTTTTGGTTAGTTTTGTGAGAGAAACTCCAAGTTTATCGAGGTGAAGTCTGGCCACTTCTTCATCCAGTTTTTTTGGCAGAGTATAAACCCCAATCTCATGTTTATTTTTCCAAAGTTCTATCTGCGCCAAAATTTGATTGGTGAATGAAGTGCTCATAACGAAACTCGGGTGTCCGGTTGCGTTTCCTAAGTTAACCAAGCGCCCTTGCGAAAGAAGAATTATCGTGTGCCCGTCGGGGAACAAATATTTATCAACTTGAGGTTTGATATTTATTTTCTTAATGCCCTTATATTTTTCTAATTTTCCAACCTGGATTTCATTATCAAAATGCCCGATATTGCAAACAATAGCTTCATCTTTCATTTTTTTCATGTGGTCGATTGTGATGATATCTTGATTTCCTGTGGCAGTCACATAAATATCGCCTTCATTTAGCGCCTCTTCAACTGTCTTAACTTCAAACCCTTCCATAGAGGCTTGGAGAGCACAAATCGGATCTATTTCAGTTATGATAACTCGCGCTCCAAAACCTTTCATACTTTGGGCACAACCTTTTCCGACATCGCCATAACCGCAAACAACAACCACTTTTCCCGCCACCATAATATCTGTTCCGCGCTTAATTCCATCGGCCAAGCTTTCCCGGCATCCATAAAGATTGTCAAATTTACTTTTAGTTACAGAATCGTTCACATTAATAGCGGGAAACAATAATCTTTTTTGTTTAAACATTTGATATAGCCTGTGTACTCCGGTTGTAGTTTCTTCGGAAACTCCCTTAACATCTTTTATTCTCTTGCTCCAAAAAATTTTGTCTTCCTGATAAATTTTGGCGAGAATTTTCATGAGTTCTTTTTCGTCCTCGCTTTTTTCGGAATAATTTTTCTTCAAAATTTTTGGTTCTTTTTCAATTTCTGTGCCAATGTGCAGCATCAGTGTTGCATCGCCACCATCGTCTACAATCAAGTTCGGCCCTAAATCCTTGCCGAATTGGAAAACTTGTTTTGTGCACCACCAATAATCTTCCAAAGTTTCGCCTTTCCAAGCAAAAACCGGAACGCCAGCTTTGGCTATAGCGGCAGCGGCATGGTCTTGGGTCGAAAAAATATTGCAAGAAACCCAACGCACTTTCGCTCCCAGCTCTACTAAAGTTTCAATTAAAACAGCAGTCTGGATAGTCATATGGAGACTGCCTAAAATTCGGGCACCTCTAAGCGGATTTTTTCCTTTGAATTTTTTTCGCAGAGCCATAAGACCGGGCATTTCCTTCTCTGCCATTATAATTTCTTTTCGGCCATATTCAGCCAGATTAATATCCTTGACCTTATAATCTTGTTCTTTTTTCATTTTGATATTTATAAATTGAATTAATATGCTTTTTGTCGAGTCGGGCGCCGCTGCTCCCAACCACTAAGGCTGAAATATGGCTAGCCATTTCCCCAGCCTCTTGTAAGTCTAAATTATTTATGAGTCCGTGTAAAATCCCTGCGGCATAGGTGTCTCCTGCGCCGTTTGTGTTTATAACATCAACTTTTTGTGATTTAATTTTGAAAACATTCTTACCCTTCTTGATTAAGCTTCCTTTTTCTCCTAATTTCACAATTGCAATATTGCAGTTTTTGGCGATTTTGTGCAAAGCCTCAAGCGGATTTTTTTTACCGGCAAATTCAACAGCTTCTTTTTCATTGGCAAACACGATGTCAATATGTTCCTTAATAATATTTTTAAAAAGTTTTTTATTCCGCTGGATAAGTTCTGTATCAGAAAGATCAAGTGAAATCAAGACGCTATTTTTTTTTGCGATTTGAATCGCATGCAGGACTGCCTGGCGGGTAATTGAATTTTCCAATTGGTAAGCTTCAATGTGCAAAATTCTGCTATTTATAATCAAATCTTTTTTGATATGTTCTTTTGTAAAATTTAGGGATGCACCCAAATGCGTTGCCATCGTTCGCTCGCCGTCAGGAGTCACAAGAACAATCACATGGCCAGTCGCGTCTTTCTCATGATAATGAAGATGAGAGTCGATGCCTTCTTTTTTTATTTTTGCATGATATTTTTTGCCATATGCATCTTTTCCGACAATTCCCAAAAATGATACCCGACTGCCTAAGATATTGGCTCCTGAAATGGTGTTGGAAACACTTCCGCCCGGAGTTAGTTCATATTTAATATTTCTAAAAAGTTTCAGAATATTTTTGCTTTCTTTTTTAGAAATTAAATTCATCGATCCCTTTTTGAAATTTAATTTGCGAAGCATATCATTGCTGACATTTATCACAATATCAAGCAGGGGACTGCCAATCCCTAAAATATCCCATTGCTTATTTTTGATTATTTTTTTTCTAATTTCCATGTATCTTTTTATTCAAGCTTCATACTAATTCTTTCCATTAAAGTTTTAGCTAGATTATAACTTTATTCTTTCAATCAAATCATGGATTGGTTTTATGGAAACTTCTGTGCCATTTTCTCCATGCTCAGAATAATCGAAAGGGTTGTCTAGGTCTTTGATTAAAAATATCATATAAATCATTAGAAATGATACTAGGATAGTGAAGAAGAGCGCTTCATAAAATGGCTCAACTTTTATAATTAGAAGTCCAGTTATCACAAAAAAAGCCAAAGACTCTACAATTGCATAAGCCGATTGGATAAATGACATGTCGCGAATATTATCAACGCGGATAATCATTTTTCGCAAATTACTTTGCTCATTTTTCATGCGAGTTAGAAAATTAGGCTGAATCATACTCTCCAGCTTGGCGAAGTGGTCATCCATTTGATGAAGTTTTGCAAGTATATCCTTGGTTTTTTCTTTTCGATAGAACCAATCAATAGTTGAATTTAAAAATTTTCCATAGAAATCTAAATAATTTTTAGTTATTTCATTGCTTTTGTTTTTATCTAAAATATAAACCTCATCATAGAGAGCTTCGAGTCCCGCAACCATATCTCCTGGAATTTTTTCGCTCTCCTTATAATCGGAAATAACGCCGGTGATTAAAAACCCAATTAAAAAGGTTGTGGCCGCGATAAGGCTGGTGAACAAAGCATTAAGAGAAATATATTCGAAGCCAAATTTATGAAAAGCTAGCTTCAAGAGAAATATTCCAATTAGGATAGGAATAATTTTTATCGCTAAATTCCACTTTTTCAAGATAAACTTCATTTGCATATAAATGTATTAATTTTTTTAGATACCTAATTATACCATAACAAAATTTAGATCCTAATTTTGGTATAAAAAATCAAGGCTGAAATAAGCTTTGAAAATATTCGCTTCCATCTGGACGAAGTTAGAACTTCGTTTTCTTGGCGTAATTTATAAAAACCGCCCTCATTTCTGAGAGCAGTTTCGTGATTTAAATTCAGTTCTCTATCCTTCTACCTCAACTTGAAAACCACCATAAGCCATTCGTTTCATGTCAAAAGGCACGGACATATCTTTGTTTCCTTCCATCGACTTACTCATTTCTTCCATCACTTTAGCATTGACCTCATCTCGATGTTTTTTGGATTTGAAGACTATAAAAGAAAACCAAACTGTATCATCATTTGTTGCTCCAGCCATTTCAGGAAATGCACGTGCTTTTTCACCACCCATTTCCTGGGCAGCAAGGTCATCACCCCGGCATTCATAGTATTCAAGCGCGCCATGCTTTATCCACATATCGCGACCGTCTTCTGCCATTTTCTTGTATTCTTCAGATTTGTCTTTTGGAACTACAAGCACAAATCCGTCTACATATTTTGTCATAATAAAAATTTTAATAATTATATTATTTACTACAATAAGTTTGAAAAATAATTGCAAATAAAAATCACATATTTAAATATGTGATTTATAATGCTCGTATGATAAAAATATAATGTCGCTCAAAATATGGGCTCCGGCGATAGGACTCTCCGCCAGAGGCGGATCAGCCTTTGACTGAAGCTACGCTAAAAATAAAAAAAGATTCAAGGCTCCCTCTGCTGAATAAATTTAGAACTTTTGACTGGCTTAAGTTTCAAAAGATTTTTGATTAATTTGAATTTAAATGGATATGAAAAATCGACCATATGGACGATTTTTCATTCATTGGTCGATATCAAGATATCAATTTGAGCTTCCCTCCGCATAAGTGATAAAACTAACGATCCATCCCGAACACCATTTGTGGCGTATCTGGACTCGCCAGAATCCGGCGACCTTAAAATAATTCACTTTCCACCGGCTCAGAAGAGAGCTTTTCCCTTCTTCTTGCAATCTAATTAATTGCAAGACTTGTCTTGAATTAAATTCCCCATCAAAATTTCGATGGAGAATCCCCTCGCAAAATTTAATTCCATCGCCTGTGTAATCAGGCAGGGGTCGCTTGTCAACAGTTTCTGTACTAAATTTAGTAATTTCGGTTTTCATAACACGCTCCTCTAAAATTAGTATATTTGATTATCTGGTTGCCAGTTTATTCACATGTTAAACAACAAGCAAAAATAGCATATGGAGTGCTATTTTTCAAACGCTCCGGCGATAGGACTCGTCCGCCATCCGCCAACTGGCGGAGGCGGACCATAACCAGCCGTCAATTAATGGAGATTAACAGTAAATTAATTTCACAGCTCCGCAGGCAGGACTCGAACCTGCAACCTGGAGATTAACAGTCTCTCGCTCTACCATTGAGCTACTGCGGAGCTATAAAATTAATTTTTTATTTTATAAAACTTTTAATAAATTCTCTTCCTCTATAACTTTTTAATTGTTTTTCTCTTATTAATGCTTTTTTCCTTGTCTCAGTTTTCTCGCTATATATTAAAATCCATTCTCCATCAAACCGAGCCGTGTAACTGTTGCTGAATGTTTTATTATTGTGCATTTCTATTCTTTCTTTTATATTATTGCACTGGCCAATATATATTTTTTTATTTTTGATATTGTAAATTCCGTAAATAAAATACATTTGTTATCATTTTAAATATGAAATGTTCGGGGCTATGCCGGAATCCGCCAGCTGGCGGATCAGTTTTTAAAAACAAATTGATTATAACAGATATTTTCAATAAATCAAGAAGACTGCCAAACTCTCTAGCGAAATTTCAATTTTTGTTTTATAATTACAATATAAATAAAAAAATATGTTTTATAAAAAAATGAAAAAAGAGGAAATAAAAAAAGCCATCGCGGGCTTTTTGAAAAAAATTCAAAAATTAAAGAAACTGAAAAAACCGGAAGTAATAATGCGAAAAACCTATCGAAAATCTTTTTGGAAGAAAAAAATTATAATTGCAATTCTGGTTTTGGTATTAATCTTGGGCATTGGTTTTGGAATATTTTTTTGGAAAAAACACCAGAAAAATTCTGCGCATCCGCTCAAAAAAAGTGCAATTTCTATCGATATGCAAACGCCTGGCAAAGTGGTGGAAACGGATAAAATTGGTGAAGACGCTCCGCCAAAAGCGGAAATAATTTCTCAAGGGAGATTCAAAAATGTTGAGCAAACAGTGAAAGGCAAAGCGCTATTTGTGAAAAGCGGAGAAGATATTTTTCTTCGGCTGGAAGATTTTGAAACATTAAATGGCCAAGATATGCATGTGTATCTTTCGCCATTTCTAAATCTTGATCCAAATGACGCAATTGATGCCGGACTTTTGAAGGCGGTTTCCGGAAATATAAATTATAAATTGGATAAATCTACTAATCTTGAAAAATATAATAATGTTTTAATTTGGTCTAATCGTTTCAGTGCTTTTTTTGGCTACGCGACTCTTTTGAAAGGGGAATTGCCTCCGGAAGAAATAGTAAATGAAAATCAAAGCAATCAAACCCCAGAAATTCCTAAAGAGTAGTGGTGCTTGACCCCGCACTAACTTTTGCTTTTTAAAAGTATGCACTATGTTTATGTGGTAAAAAATGAGCTGGAAGAATTATATTATGGTTGCACAAACAATTTAAGAAAAAGACTTTTTGAACATAATAATGATA
>JAKLIG010000007.1 GCA_022709735.1 Patescibacteria group bacterium
CCATTAAATTGGCGAAAAAACTTGGCGTCCAAATAAAAGTGATTACCGGCGACAGCCGGGAAGTGGCCGGTTTCATCAGCCATCAAATCGGACTGATTAGCGACCCGACCAAAGTTGTTACCGAAGCAGATTTGGAAGGATTAGCAACCGAAGAGTTTGACAAGCGCTGCGAAGAATTTTCGGTTTTTGCCCGGATTTCGCCGCAAGTCAAATATGCCATAATTCAGTCATTTCAAAAGAAGCGCGAAGTCGGCTTTATGGGCGAGGGGATTAACGATGCGCCGGCTTTGAAGGCCGCCAATGTCGGGATCGTGGTTCAGGAGGCGAGCGATATTTCCCGTTCCGTGGCGGATATCGTTCTTTTGGAAAAGGATTTGCGCGTAGTGATGGACGGCATCAAAGAGGGCAGAATGATTTTTGCCAATATCAATAAATATATCAAGTGCGCTTTGGCGAGCAATTTCGGCAATTTTTATTCCATCGCCTTTATCTCGCCGTTTATCTCTTTTTTGCCGATGCTGCCGATTCAGATATTATTCGGCAACCTTTTATCTGATTTTCCGCTTATTTCCATTGCCACCGACCAGATTGACGTTGAAGAATTGCGCAAGCCCAAGCTTTACCGCTTACATTATATGCTGCCTTTAATTATTGCTTTGGCCTTGGTGAGCAGCATTTTTGATTTTATTTTCTTTTTGATTTTTTATCGCAACACGCCGGCGGTTATCCAAAGCCTGTGGTTTGTGGAAAGCATTTTAACGGAAATTGTTCTGATTTTTGCCATTCGCACCAGCCATTTCTTTGCCAAGGCCAAAAGACCCAGTTGGACTTTAATCGGGTTTACGGTGGCGGACGCGATTTTGATTATTTCTTTGCCGTTTACCGCGTGGGGTCAGAAAATTCTGCATTTCGTTCCTTTGCCAATAAATCTTTTGCTGATTGTCATTGCTGAAGTGATTGTCTATTTCTTTGCGAGCGAGCTGGTGAAATTGGCTTATTTCCGGCATTGGCGAAAAATTGATTATTTCAATCGCCATTCCCAAAGCGATATTCAAAGCAGCCATCCGGGAATAATTTAATGGACACCTTTAATTTTTCTTTAAAACGGTTTATAATTAGTTTGCGAATTAAGTTTTAAAAGAAAGGTCGGATAAATCGGAATTTTTTGATGAAAAGCAAAACAACTTTATTGATTATCATTGCCGTTATCATTGTTGCGGCTTTAGCAGTTTACTTTTTTGTCTTTTATAAACCCGGCCAGAATGCCGCGCCAATAGCCGGAGCGACTCCGACGGCGACAGCTAATGCGGAAAAAGTGGTGTGCACTGACGGTCCTTGTATTGCTTCCCATTTTTATGGCTGTACTTCGGCAGAAATAGCGATAACTGATCCCAATTCTACTACTACCGTGACTGTCAGCGTTTTGGGAACGGAAAACGATAAATGCCATTTTCAGATGAATGTGGCTGGTCATGGCTTGGATTGCCTGTTTGCCAAAGAGAACTTGAATGAGAGCGTTTTAAATCAGGTATTCGGCAATGAAGCGGGTCAGTCTCAGGTTGTCTCTAATAGCTGCCAGCAGTTTTAACCGTAAAATTACAAAGTATTTTAAAGTAAAAGCCGCCTGAAAGGCGGCTTTTACGCATTTTACAAAGGGGTAGGAAAGGGGTAAAATTAGAATAGTTTTATGGTTCAGGCGAACAAAAAAATTCTTTCATTTATTAAAGAAAAACCCTATTTTGTTAGGGATAATTTTGTATTGTATAATAACGATTCGTTGAAGTTATTAAAAGAGCTTCCGGAGAACTCAATTGATATGATATTTGCCGATCCACCATACAACCTCTCCAATGGCGGTTTTTCTTTGCATGCCGGTAAACGTGTTAGCGTAAATAAGGGAGAGTGGGATAAAAGTAATGGTTTTGATAAAGATTTAGACTTTCATTTCCAATGGATTACCTTGTGCAGAAAGGTTTTAAAGCCTAACGGCACTATATGGATAAGTGGCACCTATCATTCTATTTATAAATGTGGATACGCACTGCAAAAGTTAGGTTATCACATTTTGAACGATATTAGTTGGTTTAAGCCCAATGCCTCACCAAACTTAAGCGGCAGGTTTTTCACGGCAAGTCATGAAAGTTTGCTTTGGGCCAGAAAGGATAAAAATTCAAAGCACACTTTTAATTATAAAGAAATGAAAACAGGAAATTGGAATGGTGATTTTCTCAAAAATCCCGGTAAGCAAATGAGATCTGTTTGGGCAATAGGCACCCCACGGCCATTTGAGAAGGAATTCGGCAAACATCCAACGCAAAAGCCCATAGAACTATTGAGAAGGGTTGTGTTAGCGAGCACCAATAAAGATAATTTAATTTTAGATCCTTTTGCCGGTAGTTCCACAGCAGGTTTAGCCGCCGTTTTATATGGAAGGAAATTTATTGGCATCGATACAGAAAAGAAGTATTTGGAATTGTCCATTAAAAGGTTCGAGAATATCAAAAATTTAAAAAATAGATTAATTGAATAAATATGGCTAATAGTAAATCTTGGGAAAAGATTTTCAAAGATTATAAAATAATTGAACATGATTTTGGCAAATCGCCGTTTATTTTGTCGGCTACACAAATTAAAAGAGCTTGCCAGAAATTTAAAGAAACCGGAGAGAAAGAGGTGCGTATTTTGTGTAAGCAGGATAGCAGGGAGGACAGACCGAAAATTTTTCAGGACAACGGTTTGTTTTTGTTACCCGTAAAAAATGGCTATTACAATATTATTAAGGGAGAAGGATATATAGACATTCCAGAAATTAAAGATGAAATTATGGTTTATGTATCCAAATTAGACTTTAAATTAGACACTGCGAAAGTTGGCGATTCGGAAATGCAACACCTGGATTATGCTTATGCCGCTAGCCTAATTAGAACTTTTACCAATGATCCTTCGCTTGTTTTAACTATTCGCGGCAGAAAGTATACCCCAGATTTTAGTTTTTACGTTGGTAAGCAATTAATAAAAGTTTCTAGCGTCCAAACAGAAGTTGATGCTGGTTATGAGGGAAAGAACCAACTGGTTTTAATTGAGGCTAAAAATTTTAATGCCTCTAATGTGATTATAAGGCAACTTTATTATCCATTTAGGCAATGGCAATCACAGACGGAGAAGGAAGTTACTACTTTGTTTTTTGATAAAGAGAAGGGTCAAAACGTTTATTCAATTTGGCAGTTCGAATTTACAGATCACGATAACTATAACAGTATAAAATTAGTCAAATCGGGAAGGTTTAGAATAAGGGAGGAAAAGTAGGGAAAAATTTAATGAAATCGTCTAGAAATAGACGATTTTTGTTTATTTGCCAAATTATAAAAAGGGGGTAAAATTGAAATGGGTGGAACCCCTTTTGAGGCATAAATAATAAACATTTTGAGCCTTAAACGTATGAACTTAATTGGTGAGGTTAAAATTAAAAGCTTTCGTTCTTGTGCGGATATAAAAATAAGTTGTATTAATGAATTCAACGCCTTTTTGGGTTTAAATAATTCTGGAAAATCTAATATTCTAAGGGCCTTGAACCTATTTTTTAATGGAGAAATAGAACCCAACGTTAACTTTATTTTGGCACGGGACGGTAATTTCCCAGAATGGAAGAAAGAAAAAAAAGAAATCATGATATCATTAACTTTTAACACCTCAATTTTTAAGAATGCCAAAGCGTTCAAAAAATCTTTTTTATCGGACCACCCAAATTTAAAAGATAAGTATACAATAACTAAGATTTGGAATTACAAGAGTGATTCCGCGGGTGTCATTGTTGGAGATATGAATGAGATTAAAATGGCTGCTGATTTTTTAAAGTTTATTAATTTTAGATATCTTGTTGCGCACAGAGATCCTATTAAAATAATTAAAAGCATAGACAGTAGAATTAGGAAAGAGCTATTGCGCCGTTTTAGTTCTAGAGCCAACAAATTAAAGGATCTAGATAAAACAGAAAAGATATTCAATATTTTAAAGCAAAGCGCCGAATCTTTCATGTCGCCCATATCAGATGCGATAAAATATTCTTCTCCAGAAATAAAAAATCTTTTTTTATCAACACCCAAAAATTTACGTGATTTAGCCACATCCCTTTCTTTAATTTACTCTGTTCTATTATCGACGGACAAAGTGATATCTGAAGAATTACAAGGTTCTGGTTTACAGAGCTACTTAATGTTTAGAATGTTGTGTTTCGCAGATACATCATATAGTTTGGATTTTGGATGGAAATTGGCTAATATTTGGGCCATTGAAGAACCGGAATCTTTTTTGCATACAAAATTAGAAATTGATCTCGCAAGATTTTTTAGAGATTCCGCTAAAGAATCAAAGAATAAATTGCAAATTTTTTGTACTACTCACAGTGAGATATTCCCACAATATGTGGATAATTGTTATTTCGTATCCTTTAAACAAAGCCAATATACTAATATAGAAACTGGCGATAAAAAAGATATTATTTATAGGGCTAGCGAAAATGGTATTTCTAGTTTCGTGCATGCATTACATAGGAGGCAGGATGTTCCGATTATTGTTGTCGAGGGTGAAAGCGACAAGGTGATAATAGAAAAATATCTTAAGATTATTGATAAAGAGAAATTGTATCTTGTGTGTGATTATAATGATTTTGGTTTAGATGGTGGAGGCAAAGATCACGTCGTGAAGTACCTCAAAGATCAGAAGGAAATAATCGAGATTAGACAGAAACCAGTTTTTTTAATTCTAGATTGGATCGAGAGGGTAAATACTAAAAACGTGGATATTCGTAATCTATCCATTGTTAATTTCAAAAAAGATCATTCCAACGACAAGTTAAGTGACGAGTGCTTTCGTGGCATTGAGAAGTTCTTGCCAGAAAGTATCATTGAAGAATGTTCTAAAAAATATAAGTTTGGTATATCGCGAGACTCTAGAAGTGGAGAGATCTCTATAAAACGA
This sequence comes from Patescibacteria group bacterium, assembly GCA_022709735.1. Lineage (GTDB taxonomy): Bacteria > Patescibacteriota > Minisyncoccia > Moranbacterales > UBA2206 > UBA2206. Next base: position 4,978 of record JAKLIG010000007.1, read on the forward strand.
GCAGAACTAGAAAAAAACAAAAACAATGTAGCAGATTATTTTAGTACGAATGCTAAAAAAGACGACATTGTTTATTTAAAAAAAGATCTTGCACAAATATTTGAGCCAAGTATAAATTTATGACAGAAGAAAAATCAGAAGAAAAGATGAAAAATGATGATCCGTTTCCAGAAATAATGGGAGATTTTTTGAATTCTCAAAAAATGATCCCTGAATTATTCGAAAATGAATATTTTAAAAAACTTCAGAAACAACAAAATAACGCCGAACAAATAAAAAATTACTTTGATTTATTAAATTGGGCAGTTAGAGAAAAATTTAAAGTTTTGGCTACAATTAGTAGTTTGTCGGCTACACTTTTAATTGTCGCTACATTTAATGAAAGAATCATAATATTAACCCATTTTGTTAGATGGATTTTATTTGCCCTTTTGTTATTGATACCAATTAGTTTGTGTTGTTTGCTGGTGGAGCTTTATAAGGCAGAACATCATGGTGTAAATAACATATTACAAATACTTCGGGATGTGGCTGGTGGGAAAGAGATTGATAAAAAGGTTAAAGAAGCGATACGACCATCAATTCGCGGTTGGTTTACATGGATACTTGGTGGTTTGTTTACCGTTGTCATTATAATTATCGCAATTTTAGTGTTATTACCTATTTTTCAAAAATAAAAAAGCCGAATAAATTTATTTTATGCAAAAATTAAACCGGGAAGAATTTGAGGAAATTGTAAAAGAAGGAATAAAAGCAATTCCGGAAAAGTTTTTGCAAAAACTAAAAAACGTGGAAATTATTATTGAAGATGAACCGACCCCAGCCCAGAGAAAGAAACTTAACCTTCATCCGGGTTGGACGCTGTTCGGCTTATACGAAGGCGTGCCGCAATTAGAACGGGGAGCAGGTTATAACGCAGTCCTACCCGACAAAATAACTATTTTTCAAAACCCGATTGAAGCAGCGGCTAATAATGAAGAAGATATTAAAGAAATAGTAAAAAATACCGTCTGGCACGAAATTGCCCATCATTTTGGGATGAATGAAGCGTGGGTGCGCCAAGCCGAGGCGAAAAGACGGGGAATAAGTAGATAAATTTTATGAATGGACAAAATAGGCAAGACGTAAAAATTGGTTCAAGAGTGGAAATTGTGCTAAAAACAGACCAAAAAACTGGAGTACTCACTCGCGGAATAGTGGCGGAAATTTTGACGAATTCCAGTTTTCATCCACACGGCATTAAAGTCCGTCTGGAAAACGGCCAAGTCGGCCGCGTCCAAAAAATTATTTCATAAAGAAAAAATTAAAAAGTCGAGTCAATAAATAAAATTTATGGAAAAAGTTAAAATAGAACAGCATAGTTTTACGGCGTTTTCCTGGTTCGCGGCCTGGATGTTCACCATCGGATTTTTGCACCTGGCATTCTGGAAAGCCGTTTTAGCTCTCGTCATCTGGCCTTACTACATCGGCGTACATATTAGTGCCATAATCTAATAGCTGTTGTGAAATTATTTTGTGCTATAATTACATATATAAGCATAAGTCGATTTAATTAAGATTATTAAAAATATGAAGGGATTTGTTGATAATATCGGTAGTTTAACTATGGGAAACGGCAATTTTCGCCAGGTGCTTTACACCGGCAAAAACTGCCAGCTGGTTTTAATGAACTTGAAACCAGGCGAGGATATCGGCGAAGAAGTCCACGAAACTGTTGACCAATTCTTCCGTTTTGAAAAGGGAATGGGCAAGGTCGTGATTGACGGCGTTGAACATTTGATTGAAGCGGAGTTTGCCGTAATCGTTCCGGCTGGCGCCAAGCATAATGTCATTAACACGTCGCAAACCGAGCCGTTGAAGCTTTATACGCTTTACGCGCCGCCCAATCATCGCAATGATGTGGTTCACGCCACTAAAGAAATTGCCGAAGCTGATACTGAGCATTTTGACGGCGTTACCAGCGAATAAGCTTATGGAAAAATTTCCCGAGAAAAAAAGTGAAGAAGCGGAATTGACGCCGGAACAAATTGAGGATATTGAACAAGGCATTGAAGAAGAGAGAGATGAAATGTGTGAGGAATTTGGCGAGGCGCAATTTTCCGAAGAGGAAGATCAAAAGTGGGCTGACGCGATGAACGAAGCGGGCGTGGCTTTGGATCGCAAAGCGGCGCTGGCGCATTTGAAAGAATATCATGACTATCTGAGAAAAGCTTATTCAAAACCGGAAGTCGAAGAATCATAGAAAGATTTCACTTATGTTAAACAGAAATTCAGCTAAAGGTTTAACGGGTAAAGCCTGGAGAGAGAATTTTCGTTCAGCGGTGCCCTTGCGTAAGCCGCCGCGATTAAGCGGCCAAATGATGAGAAGGGGAATCAGGAAAGTCAAAAAGTCGGGAAAATAATTCATTATGAAGAAATCTATGAAAAAACTATATCGCAGCAAAGACAATAAGGTTTGGGCCGGAATTTTCGGCGGAGTCGGAGAATATTTTGACATTGATCCGGCGTTAATCCGGTTGCTTTGGATTATCATTGTAATCTGCAGCGGAATCATACCGGCTCTTTTGGCCTATTTCGTGGCTTTATTTATTGTGCCGAAAAATCCGGTAAAACCGATAAAACAAGCAGAGAAGTAATTATTGTTTAAATGATAAAGGCCACTCTAACATTATTGTCAGAGTGGCCTTTGTGTTTGGCGTTATTTTTCGTTGAGGAGCTTTATGGTTTCCAGTCCGGTTCGGATGCAGCGGTCGATGGAAGCGTCGTATTCTTCCGGCGAAGCGATTTCGCCGGTGGCGCGGTTGGCCAGAACGGCGCAGATTGCTCCGACGCGATAGTTCAGGCATTCGCCC
>JAKLIG010000008.1 GCA_022709735.1 Patescibacteria group bacterium
CCATTAAATTGGCGAAAAAACTTGGCGTCCAAATAAAAGTGATTACCGGCGACAGCCGGGAAGTGGCCGGTTTCATCAGCCATCAAATCGGACTGATTAGCGACCCGACCAAAGTTGTTACCGAAGCGGATTTGGAAGGATTAGCAACTGAAGAGTTTGACAAGCGCTGCGAAGAATTTTCGGTTTTTGCCCGGATTTCGCCGCAAGTCAAATATGCCATAATTCAGTCATTTCAAAAGAAGCGTGAAGTCGGCTTTATGGGCGAGGGGATTAACGATGCGCCGGCTTTGAAAGCCGCCAATGTCGGAATCGTGGTTCAGGAGGCGAGTGATATTTCCCGTTCCGTAGCGGATATCGTTCTTTTGGAAAAGGATTTGCGCGTGGTGATGGACGGCATCAAAGAGGGCAGGATGATTTTTGCCAATATCAATAAATACATCAAGTGCGCTTTGGCGAGCAATTTCGGCAATTTTTATTCCATCGCTTTTATCTCGCCGTTTATCGCGTTTTTGCCGATGCTGCCGATTCAGATATTATTCGGCAATCTTTTATCGGATTTTCCGCTCATTTCCATTGCCACTGATCAGATTGACGTGGAAGAGCTGCGCAAGCCCAAGCTTTATCGTTTGCACTATATGCTGCCCTTAATTATTGCTTTGGCCTTGGTGAGCAGTATTTTTGATTTCATTTTCTTTTTAATTTTTTACCGTAACACGCCGGCGGTTATCCAAAGCTTGTGGTTTGTAGAGAGTATTTTGACGGAAATTGTTCTGATTTTTGCCATTCGCACCAGCCATTTTTTTGCCAAAGCCAAAAGGCCCAGTTGGACTTTAATCGGGTTTACGGTGGCGGATGCGATTTTGATTATTTCTTTGCCATTTACCGCGTGGGGTCAGAAAATTCTGCATTTCGTTCCTTTGCCAATAAATCTTTTGCTGATTGTCATTGCCGAAGTGATTGTTTATTTCTTTGCAAGCGAGCTGGTGAAACTGGCTTATTTCCGGCATTGGCGAAAAATTGATTATTTCAACCGCCATTCCCAGAGCGATATTCGAAGCAGCCATCCGGGAATAATTTAACGGACATCTTTAATTTTTCTTTAAAACGGTTTATAATGAATTTGCGAATTAAGTTTTAAAAGAAAGGTCGGATAAATTGGAATTTTTTGATGAAAAACAAAACAACTTTATTGATTATCATTGCCGTTGTTATTGTCGCAGCTTTGGCAGTTTATTTCTTTGTTTTCTATAAACCCAGCCAGAATGTCGTGCCGGTGGGCGAGGCGACGCCGACAGCCACTGCCAGTCCGACAGCTAACGCTGAAAAAGTAGTGTGCACTGACGGTCCTTGTATTGCTTCCCATTTTTATGGCTGTACTTCGGCAGAAATAGCGATAACCGATCCCAATTCTACTACCACCGTGACTGTCAGCGTTTTGGGAACGGAAAACGATAAATGCCATTTTCAGATGAATGTGGCTGGTCATGGCTTGGATTGTCTGTTTGCCAAAGAAAACTTGAATGAGAGCGTTTTAAATCAGGTGTTTGGCAACGAAGCGGGTCAGTCTCAGGTTGTCTCTAACAGCTGCCAGCAGTTTTAAACGTAAAATTACAAAGTATTTTAAAGTAAAAGCCGCCTTTTAGGCGGCTTTTACGCATTTTACAAAGGGGTAGAAAGGAGGTAAAATTAAAATAGTTTTATGATTCAGGCTAACAAAAAAATCCTCTCGTTCATTAAAGAAAAGCCTTATTTCGTTAAGGATAATTTTGTATTATATAACAACGATTCATTGAAATTACTGAGAGAATTACCAGAAAATTCCATTGATATGATATTTGCCGATCCGCCATATAATCTTTCCAATAATGGTTTCTCTTTGCATGCCGGCAAACGTGTAAGCGTGAACAAAGGAGAATGGGACAAAAGTAATGGCTTTGAGAAAGATTTAGATTTTCATTCTCAATGGATTGCTTTGTGTAGGAAAGTTTTAAAGCCTCACGGCACCATATGGATAAGTGGCACATATCACTCTATTTACAAATGTGGTTACGCATTACAAAAATTTGGTTACCATATTTTAAATGACATTAGTTGGTTCAAACCTAATGCCTCGCCAAATTTAAGCGGCAGATATTTTACGGCCAGTCATGAAACTTTACTTTGGGCCAGAAAGGATGGTAAGGCTAAGCACATTTTTAATTATAAGGAAATGAAAGGGGGAAATTGGAATGGGGATTTCCTTAAAAATCCTGGTAAACAAATGAGATCTGTTTGGGCGATAGGTACTCCGCGGCCTTTTGAGAAGGCATTCGGTAAACATCCGACGCAAAAACCCATAGAATTATTAAGAAGGGTTGTGTTGGCGAGTACCAATAAAGATGATTTGATTTTAGACCCCTTTACCGGTAGTTCTACGGCAGGTTTAGCCGCCGTTTTATATGGAAGGAAATTTATTGGCATTGATACAGAAAAGAAATATTTGGAGTTATCCGTTAAAAGGTTCGAGAATATCAAAAATTTAAAATCAAAATTAGTATGAAAGAAAAAGGGTTCGGTGGGGGCAATACAATAACTGGGCTAAATTTTGAAAAGGCAACAAACATCCTTTCACTTCTTAAATCCAAGAAGGGATATAAAGTAAAGGGATCGGTCATTTTTTATCAGAATAAAGAAGTTGCTAGAAGTTATAGAAAGAACGAACTTTATAAGTTTTTGGAGACAGAGAATATTAACTATGAAAAAATTGTTTCTAAAAAACTTCTTCCTGACGAAGCATTATATGTAATTGTGAATAACACACTTTTTATTATTGAGATGAAGTTTCAAAAGGTAGCTGGTTCGGTTGATGAAAAATTACAAACCTGCGATTTTAAAAGAAAGCAATATGCCAAACTAATGGCCCCTCTTAATATTGAGGTGGAATATATTTATATTTTGAGTGATTGGTTCCGAAAACCTCAATATAAGGACGTATTGGATTATATCATCTCCGTGGGTTGTCAGTTCTATTTTAAATATTTGCCGTTGCAAAAGTTGGGCCTACCGGTGCCTTTATAATATATGACTACTAACGAACAAAAAATTAAATGTCCGAAATGCGGGGAATTAATTTCTCCTGATGAGGTTTTGACACATCAAATAGAGGAAAAAATAAAAAGGGAAATGGGTGAAGAAAATAAGATAAAAGAGGCTGAAATTACAAAACAGAAAAAGGAATTAGAGGTCCAAAAAGACAAGCTTGAAGAAGCACGCAAAAATACACAAATTGAAGTCAATAAAAAAGTAGCTGAAAAACTTGCGGCGGAAAAAGTTACTTTATGGAAACAGGCACAGATAGAGGCCGAAAAACAAAAGACGTCAGAAATTAAACTTTTAGAGGAACAAATAAAAGGAAAGGATAAAAAATTGACTGAAGCTAATGCCGAAGCTTTAAAGGCTCGGGCAGATAGGCAAAAGTTAGAAGAAGAGAAAAAGAATTTTGAGTTGGAAAAGGTAAAACAAATTGAAGGGGAGCGTAAGAAGATTGAAGAAGAGGCTTTCACTAGAGCGGTAAAGCAAAACGAGAGAGATTCAGTCAAATTACTAAAACAATTAGAGGAATCGGAAAAAGAAAAAGAAGCAGAAAAGAAAATACTTGAGGAACAACTCGCAGAAAAAGATATAAAATTACGAGAAGCAAATAAAAAAGAACTAGAAATACGCAAGGAAAAAAATAAACTTGATGAAGAAAAGCGAAATTTTGAATTAGAAAAGCAAAGGCAGTTAGATGAAGAGAGAAAAAAGATATTTGAGGAGGCCGGAAAGAAGGCTGCGGAGGAACAACAGTACGTCATCGCTCAATTGAAGAAACAGTTAACTGATGCCACGAAAGCAAAAGATGAGTTATCCCGTAAGTTAGAACAAGGCTCGCAACAAACGCAAGGAGAGGTTTTGGAATTGGAGCTTGAAGAAATTTTGAAAACTGAATTTCCACAAGATGAAATTTTGCCGGTACCTAAAGGAACGAGCGGTGCCGATATAATACAGAAAGTTAATGATCGTTCTGGTAGGTCCTGTGGTCAAATTATTTGGGAGTTTAAAAATGCAAAGAATTGGTCGGAGAATTGGATATCAAAATTAAGAGATAACCAACGCGACATTAAAGCAGAAATAGCGGTAATTGTTTCTGTCGTATTACCTGATGATGTGAATAATTATAAATTTCGCGATGGAGTTTGGATTTGTGACGTTAAATTAGTGGTGGCCCTAGCTACTTCTCTGCGATATAATTTAGAAGTTATAATGCGAGAGAGGGCAATGGCTTTAGGTAAGGATGAAAAAATGGACATCATTTATTCTTATTTAACGGGGCCAGAGTTTAAACAGAGAGTAGAAGCAATTGTGGAGGCTTTTTCTAATATGAAAAATGGCTTAGACAAAGAAAAATTGGCCTATCAAAAAATTTGGGCAGAGAGGGAGAAACAGATTCAAAGGGTTATTAATAGCACTGTCGGTCTTTATGGCGACTTAAGTGGTCTTGCTCCACTTCAGCAGATTAAGATGTTGGAGCTGGGAGAGGGAGAAAGAAAAAAAGATATTAAAATTTAAAGCAAAATTCATGATAATAAAAAAGATATCAATAGAAAATTTTAGGGGAATTAAAAATAGACAAGAAATTCCGCTATCAAATTTTTCTTCTATTGTTGGGAAAAATGATTCTGGAAAGTCAATAATTCTTCATGCAATTGCCTCATTTTTAAACCTCAAGGATTATAAAATAATAGAGTCCGATTTTAACGATAAAACAAAAGAAATAGTAATAGAATGTCATCTCTTTGATGAAAATATAAGAGGTATTTTAATTGATAAAATAAAATCAAAAATTAAAAAAGACGATGGGCTAGAGGAATTTTTGAATGATATCGTTTTTGATCATCAAATCGTTATTCAGAAAAAAATAAAAGTAGCAGATAAGGATTTTAGTGTAGTTAGTTTTCTTGTAAAAGATTTCAATAATCCAGATTTTAATAAAATTTACCAAAAAACAGACGAAGAACTAAGTGGGATAATTGAAAAATATTCAATCCAAGTGCCCGTGTCCGGAAAGGGTAGAAATGCTAAATTGGAGAAGATAAAGTATATAAAAGAGTACTGTAATAGTAATTCTATAGAAATTGATAATGTTTGGAATGAAGACATCTATAAAATAAATGAAGTATTGCCAGGGGCGGAGTTGTTTGTTTCTGATTATGGGTTGGAGGCTGATACTAAATTCAAAACAAATTCTGTTTCTGAAATTAAAGATTTTTTTGATTTAGAAACTTCTGACGATACGAAACGTCTTTCATCTGTTCAGAAGGATATCGAAAAGGAAATGAGTAAGGAGGCAGAAAAAATTAAAAAATTTATGTGTGATTATACTTCTTCGCTGGAAGAAATTATAATCACTCCAAATATTAGTTGGCCAAAGTCCATTGAGGGCGTTGACGTGAGTTTCAAGTTTGCTGACGACTCACTTCCAATAATTATGAGTCATAAAGGCGCAGGATATAGAAGGCTTTTTATGGTTGCTAGATTTAGATATTTAGCTGAAAAAAATAAAGGCCAGCAAGTCATTTATTTAATTGAGGAGCCAGAAACATTTTTGCATCCATCAGCGCAAGAAGATTTATTAAATGCCCTTAAAATTTTGTCTGATAATAATCAAGTTGTAATTACTACACATTCGCCGGTTTTTGTCGGTTCTACAAATGTAGATTCGGTTATTTTGTGCAAAAAACAAAGTCAATCAATTTACGAATCAGCAAATACATCTAATGGACAAGCATTTATAGAAAGCATAATAAATGAATTGGGGATAAAGCCCTATTATAATCTTAGAGAAAAATTTGAAAAAATTGTTTTTGTAGAAGGAAAGCATGATGTTGTTTTTTATGATCAAATATCACTAAAAATCAATAATAAGTCGTTAAAAGATAACAAAAAAATATTAATATTACCATTTGGTGGTAGTTGTGTAGATAGTTTTGTTAATATTGAATATTTTGAAGATCAGGGTCGTCCGTTATTTTTGATTATTGATAGCGATAAGGGTTTAAAAAATAATCCAGAAAAAATAAAAAAACAAGAGGAGTTGGTTAAAGAGTTTAATAAAAGAAAAAATGGGAAAGCCTATCTTTTAAAAAAATCGTCAATTGAAAATTATTGGCATCCAAAAACCCTGGAAAAAATTTTAATAATTACTGCGGACGCTTTAAATATTTTTGCAGATGATGATTGCATGAAAGATAAAATTATTGACATTAATAAAAAGTATAATAAAAATTTAAGCAAGAATCAGAATGGCCAAATCTTTAATTTGATGACGAAAGAAGAATTTGAAGAGGTTGTAGAGCCTGGCTTAGTTGATTTTTTAAATGGAATTGCGTAAAAATTCAGCAGAAAAATTAAGGGTTAGAAATTATGATGGATTCCGTTATAAATTTTATGAACGGACAAAATAGACAAGACGTAAAAATCGGTTCAAAGGTAGAAATTGTGCTCAAAGCGGACCAAAGAACCGGAACGCTCACTCAAGGAATAGTGGCGGAAATTTTGACGAATTCCAGTTTTCATCCACACGGTATTAAAGTCCGTCTGGAAAACGGCCAAGTCGGCCGCGTCCAAAACATTATTTCATAAAGAAAAAATAAAAAAGTCGATTACAAACAAAATCTATGGAAAAAGTTAAAATAGAACAGCATAGTTTCACGGCGTTTTCCTGGTTCGCGGCTTGGATGTTTACCATCGGATTTTTGCATCTGGCATTCTGGAAAGCCGTTTTAGCTCTCATCATCTGGCCTTACTACATCGGCGTACATATTAGCGCCATCATCTAATAGCTGTTGTGAAATTATTTTGTGCTATAATTACATATATAAGCATAAGTCGATTTAATTAAGATTATTAAAAATATGAAGGGATTTGTTGATAATATCGGTAATTTAACCATGGGAAACGGCAATTTCCGCCAGGTGCTTTACACCGGCAAAAACTGCCAGCTGGTTTTAATGAGTTTGAAACCAGGCGAAGATATCGGCGAAGAAGTCCACGAAACCGTTGACCAATTCTTCCGCTTTGAAACGGGGAGGGGCAAGGTTATTATTGACGGCGTTGAACATTTGATTGAAGCGGAGTTTGCCGTAATCGTTCCGGCTGGCGCCAAGCATAATGTCATTAATACGTCGCAAACCGAGCCCTTGAAACTTTATACTCTTTATTCTCCGCCCAATCATCGCAATGATGTGGTCCACGCCACCAAAGAAATCGCCGAAGCCGATACCGAGCATTTTGACGGCGTCACCAGCGAATAAACTTATGGAAAAATTTCCCGAGAAAAAAAGTGAAGAAGCGGAATTGACGCCGGAACAAATTGAGGAT
>JAKLIG010000009.1 GCA_022709735.1 Patescibacteria group bacterium
CATCGTGAAATCGAGGCCGGCATTTTGCAGCTCCCAAGGGAAACTTTGGGATGAAAATCTCGGGATAACGGTGAAACCCCTCTGGGGCAATACCGTGGGAACCTTTGATTACGCTTGGGCTTTGTCCCCAAGCAGATCAAGGGGCGCCGTAGAGACTTAGATACCGAGGTGCCTAAATGGCGTGAGTCACAAGGCAAAGATATAGTCCACTCCTAGAAGTAATTTTAGGGCCAGTGTAACGAGAAGGTTGTAGGTTCGAATCCTACCACCGGAGCTGAAAAAAATCGCCAAGAAGGCGATTTTTTGGTATAATTTTTATATGAAAGAAAAAATCACTCTCCATGCCAAGTGGCTTATCAAGGCTCCTCTAACGGAGGTGTTTAACATAATAACTGACTTTGAAAAATGGCCTGAGTATTTTCCGAAAGTTGCGGAATCTACACAAGTCATAAGGCATGGAGGAAATAATTTGGAAATAGACGCGACCGTCAAATCGTTCGGCCAAAAGTTTCCAGTAAAAATGAAAACCCAGATCCTCCCTGGAAAGGGGTTCATTTCGGATAATGAAAGCCCTAAATTTGGAACTTCTGGCCATGAAGAATTGTTGCTCTCTGAACGCCCAGAAGGAACCGTGATTGATTACACTTATCAAATTGCCATCCATAAGCGCTGGCTCCGTATAGTTGCGAAACCATTGATTGGTTGGTTTTCCATGAAGTACTGGCAGAAAGCTGTCATAGATGAACTAAGAAAAAGGCTCGAGAGATAAAATCCTGTCTAAACTCGTTCAGCAGTGGGGACTTTTAAAAATAACCTATTTAACGTGGGTTATTTTTTATCTTTTATTGCGGGTTTAAAGATTGAAGTCGTTTTTCGAATAGTTTTGTGATAAAATAAAATTATATGAAAACAATTAAATGGATTGCGAGAATATTTGCATTATGCATCTTGGTTTTTACTTTACCGTTTTATTTCGGCTACGGTAACCCGTTGCCGTTTGCCAATCCAGATTATTCGTTATGGGAAAATGTCGCGCTATCCATGATGCCGTTGGTTTTTATCGGTCTGGTTTTGGGCTGGAAATATCCCAAAGCGGGAGGAGCTCTCATAGTAATACCGATGGTGATAGGTTTTATTGTCGGACTTTTGACGGACGCGAATTTCAGCATTAATTTGCTCGTTCCCATTATTCCAGGAATTTTGTATTTAGTAGACGGGTATAAAAATTATTTAATAAATGACCGAGTTAAAAGAAATAGAGAATGAAAATTTTGGCTACGACGCCTTTTTTAAAACTAATCGGAAAAAATTGGGATTAGAGGGTTTTTCGATTGCCCGGGTTACTGCCGAGTATAAGGGGGCCTATAAGGTGATAAACCAGAATGGTGAGTTTTTGGCTAAAATTACCGGGAAACAAATGTTCAATGCTTCATCCAGAGAAGACTATCCCGCCGTAGGCGATTGGGTGGCAATCACCGCGCTTGATGCGGAGCGGGCCATAATCAACGGGGTTTTACCAAGAAGGACAATGATCAAAAGAAAATACAGTAATAAAAACGAGACCCAGATTATAGCGACAAATATTGACGTGGCCTTTGTCGTCGAGTCGGTTGACAGGGATTACAATCTGAACCGTTTTGAAAGATATTTTGCCATAGCCAATGACGGAGGCGTAGGGCCTGCCATTATATTAAATAAAATAGACTTGATCTCTGAAGAAGAGCTTGATTCAAAATTGGCTCAGCTAAAAAATAGGTTTAGGAATACTGATATTGTTTTAACCAGCACTATAACCAATGAGGGATTGGACGAGCTGAAGGCGCATATTGCAAGCGGGAAAACTTATTGTTTCCTTGGTTCGTCCGGAGTCGGAAAATCATCTTTAATCAATAAATTGCTCGGGGAAAATATTATAAAAACTGAAGAGATAAGTCTTGGCACCGGCAGGGGAAAGCATGCCACTACAAACAGAGAAATGTATTTTTTAAGAAATGGCGGCATTGTCATAGACAATCCGGGAATGCGAGAGGTGGGAATGACCGATACGAGCGCGGGCATAGATAGTTTATTTGACGAGATAACCGCTTTATCCCATAAATGCAAATACGTTGACTGTACGCATATTCATGAGCCTGGATGCGCGGTATTATCCGCCTTGGAGTCCGGCAAGTTGGATGAAGGTAAATATTCCAACTATATTAGCTTGAAAAAGGAAGCTGAGTACTATGAAATGACGGAACTTGAAAAGAGGGAAAAAGATCGCCAATTCGGGAAGTTTCTTAAGAAAGCTAAAAAAGAATTAAAGAAATACAAAAGTTGATGCAGAACCCAGCCTGATAGTTTAACGGAATTTTGCTGCTAGAGAAAAATCGAAATTATTAAAGAATGTGGCAAATCGGCAAATCGAAACCTTTTGCACAGTTATCATTCGTATATAAATCTCTTCAATTTGTACAATTTTAGTTCCAATGTTGTCCGTAATGCGGAACTGGAAAAATTCGCCTAAGGGGCGATTTTTTGGTATAATAAAAATATGAAAAATAGAGCAAGCAAGAACTATAATAGACGGTTGAAGCTTCATAGAAAGTTTACATTGAAGCACCGTCATAAAATCGGCGGAAAGAAAAAGAACGTCCGTTCTAAACGCAAATAGATTTAATTCTATTTTACTTTTAGGTCGAGCTGGTTTTTTATTGTGAGGTTAACTCCGGCACGTAAATATTCCCATTTTGTCTGGATTGTGGTTTCAATGTTGTTCACGGTGTGAAGCCCATCAAAAACCATTTTTTATATAATTACCAACATGGAAATTAAATTTATCGAAGATTTAGAAAAAGATACTAATAACTGGCAGGGTTCTATGGTGGGAGGTAGCAACTATGGGCTAGATTGGTGGAAATTTTTGCCCAGAGATATTTTAGTGGAAAAAACTAAAGACCCAGCATATCTTAGAAATTATCTTGAAGGGAAATACTATAAAACCGGTAAAATAGCCGAATTTATAACCTGGCTCGAACAGAATATAAACTCTGCCCAAATTCAAGAAGACTTGGAGTTATTGATGAATAAAAAATTTGGCAACATAACGATAACTGTTTTTATAACTGTTTTTGGACGTGGAATGTACCATGTTCCTGGAAGCCTTTTTTATTTGAATTATTGCCACCGTGATCCAGAAAAATCAGCATCAAGAATTTACCACGAACTTATGCACTTCCTTTTTCACATTTATTATTGGGAAGAATGCCAAAAAGCCGGATTTACCCAACCTCAAATCCACGATCTCAAGGAGTCTCTGACGGTTCTTTTAAATCCTATTTTGGATAAACGTGGACTACCCTTGGACCAAGGATATCCGAAGCATAAGGAACTTCGGACGAAGCTAAAAGAACTTTGGGGAAAAAAGAGCTGGAAATTTGAGGATTTTTTGAAAGAAGTTTTGACGCGGAAATGGTTTATAATATAAAGGTACCGATGTTTCGCGGAGGGAGCGGCTTGTTTTAACCATGAGAAATAATCTCTGTAATTTCTTTTGTGATATCGCCAAGTCGCCATTTTTTGCTTCCAGTAGTCAATTTACCCCTAGCTCCTCTTCTGCAAGTTTCATGCCAATTATTTAATTCCAATTTCTTCATTAAATTAAAAAACAATATTTGGAAAAATTTTATCATTAATGTAATAAATATAAGCAAATAATAAAAAGATAGGGGCGTCTCTGCAGTGGCCAGAGACGCCCCAGTTACGTTGCCGAAGTCCGTCTTAGGAGTCGCGACAGCACTCCGGCGGTTCGGGACAGTCCGTGCACTGGGAGCATTCCTCGTTGATGGGGCCGCAGTCGGTTGCCAGTGCGCTGATTTCGGATTCGGAGAGAACGACAATGGCGTCCATGCTTATCACCTCCTTTCTAACGAAAATTTAGAGATTAGAGAAAGAGCTTTTAGCTCTATAAGTCTGGGAATCATGTTTTTGAAAAGCTTGCAATACGGAGATGCTTTAGTTGCCATTCCGTGGGCTACAGAATTAACAATAGGACAGCCTCCTCCACAGATGGGGGCCCATTGACAGTGGCGGCAGTCCTCGTAATCAAAAACACTTTTTCCCCTTAGATCGGGAATGGTATTTTGATTCCAAGCCATTTCTAGAAGGGTGCTACTATCTTGAAGTTTACCTATTGGTTCTGCATCCATTTTGGCCTGGCAAAGGAATACTTTTCCGGTATTATCAATGGCCATTCCAGAGTGTCCCATGCCGCAACTTCTTAGGTGGGTGCGGCGGTCAATATGAATTTCTGCCAGTTGATGTTTAAATGATGCTTTTCCTTCTCGAATCGCGAAGGCATAATAATCGTAGCATTGTCCTAGGGCATTGATTAACGCATCAATGAAGTTTAAGTAGTTTGTGTTGTTGTTTCTGCAGTTTCGAAAGGCGTTAAACCGAAAAGGTAATCCCTCATCTATTAAAAACTTTGCAAGAGCTGGAATTCCAGGTAAATTATCTTCTGTAATCGTAGTCAGTATTGTTGGAATTATCTGATAGCGTTTACAGTTGGATATGCCCGTCATAACTGAACTGAACGATCCTTTCCCGTTGCTAAAGAATCTTGTTTGATTGTGCCATTCACCCATGCCATCTAAGGAAAGGCTTACTGAGATTGAATTGGCAGATAAAAATTCGCACCATTTCGAATTTAGGATGGTTCCGTTAGTTATTAGCACGCATTTCGCAGCTACGCCCTTAGAAGAAAATCGATTTTTCATCTCTTCTACAAAAAAATGGACGGCATCTTCGTAAAGGGTTGGCTCTCCACCGGCCAAACGGATCGTAACCATTTTTAATTGGTGTTTGTGGACTGTTTCCTCGATTTTTTCTAGGCATACTTTGGCCGTTGATAACGGCATGTGTTGATTTGGTCCCTTATTGACTATGTAGCAATAAGGACATGCCAGATTGCAGCTATTCGTTAAATGTAACCAAATTCCGATAGAGCTTACTTTTTTTGCGTCCAAAATCGGAGTGGGCCGTAACGGATCGGTTTCTAAGCGAATTATTTCTTTTTCGTAAAGCAATTTAATTCGTTTTTCATCCGTGGGCTGTCTTTCGGGCATTTGATCAAGAAGTTTCTTGGTTTCCAAATCGAGCAATACAATGCCATTTTTTCCGCCAGGGATGAAGGCATAACCAAAGCCATTAACTTCACCGACATAGAGATTCTCGTTGTTGCGATACCGCATTGTTCCCTCCTTTTAAATTGTTAAAGAAGTTGTACGGACAGAGATTAACAGGAAAATTGATCGATTTTCGGTCGTCCATTCAACCGCTCTAATTATGATATTTTTATATAGATTGTCAAGATGTTATATTTAATGAGATATGTCGAGTAGCGGGTAGGGTAAAAATTAGGTAAGTTATTCTTAACTTCGGCACATAAACCCACTCCAGCTTCCATAATCTTGGCTCTAACGTTATTCATGATATGGAATTGACAGGATTTTTTATCCTGCCATAATTAAAGGGCTGGAAGCTCTTTGGTATGGAAGAACCAAAAAAGCCAAGCCAGTTAATGCTCTTTTAAAACCAAAAACGAAGGCAAGGAGAAGGAGAATGAAAAAGAAGCGGATGTTTCATCTAGTCACCATTTTTGCTTTATTGGCAGTGTCGGTTATGTTCTTTTTTATCACTCGAGTTGCTACCCCGGATCATACTTATAGTAAAATTGATTTGATCCCCATCAACAAAGGGGGAAGTCTTCCGGCAATGCCACCAATGGCCGACGTAAGTCTGTCAAATCCTTCTGAAGTGAGTCGGACCAACAAAGGAATGAGGCTTCCAAGTAAGGGAGGTTATCCAAAGGATAATGATGATTGGACCAACGGATTAAGAAATCTTCCGCGTCCTGATCCTCAGACTTGGGAGGGTCGTCCAGGGCATGATCCAGAGGAGCCAAGGAATAATGAAGGTAGTGGTAGTGGTCATCCGAGTCAACCAAAACCAGCCGGAACGTCTTACCGGGGCCATCCTCATGTTGTTTGGACTGGCGACGGACATATCATGCCGCAAGAGGGCTATTACTGGGAAAATCAGAAAGATCCTGGCGCGAGTAAGTATCGGGTATTGC